>CATXTS010000021.1 GCA_958402495.1 uncultured Clostridiaceae bacterium | reverse complement strand
AAAAATGGAAAGAAAAAGGTGTAACTTTAATTGCATTAGTCATTACGATTATTGTTTTAATTATATTAGCAGGTGTAGCCATTAATACATTAGTTGGAGAAAATGGAATTATTACACAAGCACAAAGAGCAAAAGATGAAACTGAACAAGGAAAAAGGGATGAACAAGGTGATTTATTGAGTTTGGAACAACAGATTGATGAAGCTATTGGTCAAACATATATTGCAGAAAAAGGTGTTAATAAACCAGCTTTAACATCAGGAATGACGCCCATTAAATTTATAGAGCCAACCAGCAGTGAAAAAGGAAAAACAGAGAAAATAGAAAGTACCGATACAGACTGGTATGATTATAATGGTAAGAAATGGGCAAATGCAATGACAGAAGATGGAAGTATGTGGGTATGGATACCCAGATATGCCTATAGAGTAAATGAAACAGATAAAAAATTTGATATAAAGTTCTTAATAGGAACAACAGACAATTATTATGATGAAAATGGTAAAATTCAAACAGCAAAACGTTGTACTAGCAGTAATGCAAATGTAGATACAAAAAATGGATATACGGTACATTCAGCCTTTACTGATGAAACCTCTATTGGTTATAGAAATGGAGGATGGGATAAAGAATTAACGGGAATCTGGGTTGCCAAATTTGAAGCAGGATATGCCAGCGGAAACAACTCTGCACCAGTCAAAGCAAGTAGTGTCAGTTATACACAAACCACTGGATGGGTAAGGGCTATAGAAGCAGGAACAGAAAGTGATTCTACTCAAACAGCGCGTAACTGGCTAGATGGAATTTATGGTTCTACTAAGACAGCTATTAAATATCCAACATTCCAACCAGTAACGTATAGTATGAATTATATTAACCATAATGATGCCTTTAACATAGCAAAGGCGATGACGGAAGATGGAAACATATACGGTTTAACAGGAGGTGCAGATTCGCATTTAATGAAGAACAGTGAATGGGGGACTGTAACGTATCTTTCACAAAGTAAATATGGCTTAGATGGAATAGATATTGCAGTTAATAATGTAAACTTAAATAGTGGCGGAGCAAAAAGAACTAATACGGCAGGAAAATCAGGAGTCGATAGTGTATATGCAGTAACAGGCTGTACAACAGCTTCTACTAACGTAGGAGAAAGTATACAAACAATGACAAATATCAATGGAACAACAGGAAATACCGCAAGTAATGGAGTTTATACATGGGACCAAGTGAATGGTTGCATGGCAAGTTCTACAGGAACTATCTATGGAATCTATGACTTAAGTGGAGGAAGTTGGGAAAGAACAGCTACTTATGTAGCTAATAATAATGGAGAATTAAAAAAATATGGAGTAAGTATAGCTTATGACGGAAATACATTGAAGACAGCAAGTACCAAATATACAACTGCTTATCCATTTGATAGTAGTACAGATAATACAGGAATAGAAAATAATGATACAAATTTAAATGCAGCAAGTAGCGATAATTATAAGAAAAACACATTAATTTATGGCGATGGCATCCGTGAGGCATCTATGACTGGAACCGGAAGCAGCTCGTGGTATGGTGGATACTCGTATTACCCAGCCTTAAACTCTCCATTCTCGGTTCGTGGCGGTAATTTATGGAATGGCTCGGGTGCCGGTCTTTTCTGTTTCAGTCGTACTAATGGCACTAACCGTTGCGATAATGGGTTCCGTGCGGTGCTGACCGTGTCCTAGCGCTTTGAAGATTCCCTGTGGCGAAAAAACGAAAACAAATGCATATATTATATGAGAAAAATAATTATTTAAAAAAGCAAATTAGAAATTCTAGTTTGTTTTTTTATGCAAACTAGTAAACAAATGAGTTGCTTGTAAAATTAAAAAGTATAAAGAGAAATATTATAATTAACAGAAATAAAATATGTAAATATTGACTTTAACCAAAAGGTAATATAAAATTAATAAAGAAAAGTATGAAAACGAAGAAATTGGAAAACATAAGAAAAAGAAAGGGAGAAAAAACTATGCAGAAAAAATGGAAAGAAAAAGGTGTAACTTTAATTGCATTAGTCATTACGATTATTGTTTTAATTATATTAGCAGGTGTAGCCATTAATACATTAGTTGGAGAAAATGGAATTATCACACAGGCACAAAGAGCGAAAAATGATACAGAACAAGGAAAAAAGGAGGAGGAGAGCGGATTACTTAGCTTAGAAGAACAAATTAACCAAGCGCTAGGAGAAAGCTTTAATACACAAGAAGGGGTAAATAGACCCAAATTAGCATCAGGAATGACACCAATTAAATTTACAGAGCCAACCAGCAGTGAAAAGGGGAAAGCAGAGAAAACAGAAAGTAGCAATACAGATTGGTATGATTACAATAGTAAAAAGTGGGCAAATAGTCAGACAGAAGATGGTAGTATGTGGGTATGGATACCAAGGTATGCCTATAGAGTAAATGAAACAGATAAAAAGTTTGATATAAAATTTTTAATTGGAACAACAGACAATTACTATGACGAAAATGGACAAATTCAAACTGCAAAGAGATGCACAAATGTGGACGAATTAGTAGATACAAAAACAGGATACACTGTACACCCAGCATTTACTGATGAAACTAAGGTAAATTATAGAAATGGAGGATGGGATAAAGAATTAACAGGTATCTGGGTAGCAAAGTTTGAAGCAGGATATGCAAGTCGGAAATAACTCTGCACCAGTAAAAGCAAGTAGTGTCAGCTATTCTCAAGATAGAGTTTGGGTAAGAGCGGTAGAGAGAGGCCAAAGTAGTGACGGAAATGAAAGTGCTCGAAATTGGTTAGATGGAATTTATGGTTCTAGCAAAACAGTTATTAAGTATCCAACATTCCAACCAGTTACTTATAGTATGAATTATATTAATCATAATGATGCTTTTAATATAGCTAAGGCTATGACAGAAAGTGGGAATATTTATGGATTAACAAAAGCAACAGATTCTCACTTAATGAAAAATAGTGAGTGGGGAGCTTGTGCTTATTTAAGTCAAAGTCAATATGGATTAGATGGAATAGACATTGCAGTCAATAATATTAATTTAAACAGTGGAGGAGCCACAAGAACGAATGCAATAGGAAAATCAGGAGTCGATAGTGTATACGCTGTAACAGGTTGTACAACAGGTTCTACAACCACGGGAGAAACCGTAAAAACAATAGCAAATATTAATGAAACAACAGGAAACACAGCTAATAATGGAGTTTATACATGGGACCAATTAAATGGATGTAAGGCAAGTAGTACAGGAACGATTTATGGAATATATGACTTAAGTGGAGGAACTTGGGAAAGAACTAGCCGGTTATGTGGCTAATGGAAAGGGTAATTTAAAAGGTTATGGAGCAAGTATAGCTTATGACGGAAACACCTTAAAAACAGCCAGTACCAAATATACAACCATATATCCATTCGATAGCAGGACAGACAATATAAGTATTGCTAATAATGATACAAACTTAAACACAGCAAGTACGAATAACTATAAGAAAAATATACTAATCTATGGTGATGGTATCCGTGAGACATCTACGCTTGGCACTGGAAGTACATCATGGTATAGCGACCACTCGTATTACCCAGGCTTAGATCATCCACTTTCAGTTCATGGAGGTACTTTCTGGAATGGCTCAAATGCCGGTCTATTCTATTTCCTTCGTTCTAATGGCTCTAGCGATTTCCATACAGGGTTTCGTGCAGTACTAATTGTATCCTAGTTTTTAAAGGCGTTCTTATTCTATCAGCCAGCTAAAGAGAGAACAAAAAAGAATAAGAAACAAGGTAATCATTTTCAATAGCATTAGTTAGCCTTATTAAATAGTGGAAAAAAGAATATAGGAAAGAGGGTATTAATCACATATTTTCTATATTCTATTTTTGCATTTCATGTCTTTGCTAGAAGTCAAAAATAACGAACTAAAAGGCGCTATCCTTGACAAAATAAGCAAATAAGAGTAAAATAGACTTTGTAAATAAGGTAAAGGAGATTGCTATGCCGCAAAGTAATAATAGAAAATTATTTGATAAACTAGTATCCAAAACAAAGATATATTTAGTCATTATTGCAGTGCTTTTAATAGTATTATGTATGTATGAAGTCAATTATATTACGCCTGCAATTCTATTGTATATTTTAATCTTAATGTATGCTTCTTGGACAAACAATAAAAGAAAAGCAGAGTTATCAGAACATATCAAAGACTTAACTTTAACTGTAGATAATGCTGCCAAAAGTACATTAATTAACTCTCCCTTTCCATTAATTATTATCGAAACCGATGGAAATATTATATGGAAGAGTTCTAAATTCATTCATGAGTTTGCCAATATTGATATTAATAGTTACTTAAATAACATTGTAAGAGAACTAAAATTAGAAATTGAAAACAGTAGTGAAGAAAATAAGAAAGAACTAGAAGAACTAATTAAGAAGCAAATTAAAATAGGAGATAAAACATATAAAATATTAGGAGAGTATGTAAAATCTAAAGAAAAAGACAAAAATAAAGATGAAGAATATATGGCTACTTTATATTTTATAGATGAAACACAAAGTATGGAATTGGCAGAAAAATATAAAAATTCTAGAATCTGTGTGGGCATCATCATGATTGATAACTATGAAGAGATTATGCAAAGAATTCCTAGTGAAGATAGACCACAAATTGTAGCACAAATTGAAAAAAACTTATATGATTGGGCAAGTACATTTGAAGGATTGATTGTAAAATCAGACCGTGATACCTTTGTAGTAATATTAGAACAAAAATACATTGAAATATTAGAAGAAAATCGTTTTAATGTGTTAGACACTATCAAAGAAATTAGTATTCCAGGAAAAATACAATCGACTTTAAGTATAGCTATATCGAACGAAGGAAAATCTAATTATGAAAAATATAAATCAGCCAATGCAGCTATGGATTTAGCACTAGGACGTGGTGGAGACCAAGCCGTTGTTAGAAAAGATGGTAAATATAATTTCTTTGGTGGAAGAGCCCAAGAGATGGAAAAAAGAACAAAGGTAAAGGCTAGAATTGTATCCCATGCATTAGAAGAATTAATGCAGGAATCTAAGAATATTATGATAATGGGACATACCAATAGTGATATAGATGCTATGGGCTCAAGCTTTGGGATTTATCGTTTAGCCAAAACGATAGGAAAAGAAGCCTATATAATTAATAATACTTTTGGAATGAGTATAGACCACTTTATAGAAGAGGCTAAAAAAGAAGAAGCTTACCAAGAGGCCATCATTAATAAAGAAATGGCATTAGAACTTATAACACCAGAAACGTTACTAATTATTGTAGATACGCATAAGAAAAATTATGTAGAAGTACCAGAACTATTAGAAAAGACCAATAAAATTGTCATTATCGACCATCATAGAAGAAGTCCAGACTTTATAGAAAATGCCATCTTAACTTTCCATGAAGTGTATGCTTCTTCAGCAGCAGAACTAGTAACAGAGTTAATTGAGTATTCAGAAAACGATGTAAAATTAACCCAAATAGAAACAGAAGGTTTATATGCTGGTATCATGATGGATACCAAAAACTTTACTTTCAAAACAGGTGTTAGAACGTTTGAAGCAGCAGCATACTTACGTAAATGTGGAGTAGATATTATTAAAGTTAAAAAATGGTTCCAAAGTGATTTAGATACCTACCATAAAATTTCTGAGATTGTAGCTAAAGCAGAAATTGTTAACAGTACAATCGGTATATCTATTTACGATAAAGAAGATACCAATAGTAATATTATTTGTGCAAAAGCAGCAGACGAACTATTAACCATTAGTGATATAACTGCCTCTTTTGTTATCGGTAATTTAGGAGATAAAGTTTGTATTAGTGGTCGTTCTATAGGCGATATTAATGTACAAGTTATCTTAGAAAAATTAGGTGGCGGAGGTCATATCACCTTGGCAGGTGCCCAAGTAGAGGGAATGAACACAGAAGAAGTCAAACAAGAATTAATAAATAGAATTAATGAATACTTTACAGAAATTTTAAGTTAAAAAACAGGGAAATAAGAAAAAGGACAAGCAAATACGCTTGTTCTTTTTTTGTGGCTGATAAAGTAAAAAAAAGAGATAGACGCTTTTACTATTTTTAGTTTATTGGTCAATAGCGTTTTGACATTCACTACAAAATCTATCATGTAAGGATAGAGCGCCATCACAGTTTGAACAAGACCATTTTTGCCTTTCTTTTTTCAAGAATGCTTCGATGCCATTAGCTTTTATAAAAAATTCATTTTCAATTAAACTTGTTTTATATCTTAGCTTGTAACTTTTATCTAAATTTTTAATCCATTGACAAGGATATGATTCACATTCAAAATAATAGTTTAACTTTTTATTTTTAACACAGTCTTTTATTTTACAATTTCTACAATGTTCTGGTAATGTTTCATCATCATACTTACAACCATTACATTTTTTAGCATATTTTTTACTTAACAAATGTTTATAGCATACCAGACAATTCATTCCACAGACTGCTATCATTTTACTATCTATCTTATTAGGCATTTTCATAATCCTTCATCTCACTTATAAATCATGGTTTTTCTTACTAAATTTATTATACTATACTTTGTCAAGAAACTAAAAAAATTGGAAGATTATGTGAAATATAGATTACATATTCTTAAAAAAATCATAGAAAGAAAAACAATAGATGCGCTAAAATGAAACAAAACGAAGAAAAAGGGGTGAAAAGTTGAAAAAATGCAGTAGTAAATGGAAAAGCGAGGACAGTATAGTTTTATATAAAAGCAGGAGGGAATATGTTAAAAAAATTATTTGGGTATTATTTTTAATTTTAACAATATCTTTTATATTATCTAATATCAGAATATCTGTAAAAGCAACAGATGAAGTTATAGAAACAATAGTATTTGAAGATGAAAATATGTTTATAGCCATAAAGAATCAACTAGAAGGAAAAATAGAAGAAATTGATTCTAAACAGAAAACTTTAAAAATAACACAAAAAAATATAAATAAAATAAGAGAAATAGATATTTCAGACAAAAAGATAAAAAAAATAAATGGAATAGAAAAGTTAACAAATTTGGTATTCTTATATGCACGTGTTAATGAAATTTCAGATATTAGTCCTTTGAAAAGTTTAAAAAAATTAATGACATTAGAAATAGACCAGAACCAGATAGAAGATGTAGAGGAAATAAAGGAACTAGAAAAATTAGAGCACTTATCTATTTCCCATAATCAAATAAAGGACATATATTCAATAACCGAATTAAAGAATTTGCAGTGGTTAGAGATTTCCTACAATTGTTTAGAAAGTATAGAAGGAATAGAAAAACTTTCAAACCTAAATCATTTACTGATGGGACATAATCAAATAACTAGTATTCAGCCTATAGAAAAATTGATGAATTTAGAGTATGTAGCAATGGGAGAAAATAAGATTATAGATATTCGTCCCCTTCAAAATTTAAAGAATTTGACTGGAATAGAAATGATGAAGAATGAAATTGTAGATTTGACACCAATCAAAGATTTAACTAATTTAACATATTTATCTGCAAGATATAACCAAATAAAAGATATACAAGCAGTCAGTCATTTAACAAAATTATATAACTTGTGGCTAATAAATAATCAGATAACGGATATAACGCCAATTGAGAATTTGTTAGAATTAAACAGCTTATGGTTAACTTCTAATCAAGTAGTAGATATAACACCAGTTAGAAATTTATTAAAATTAGAAGAGTTATGGTTATCGTATAATCAAATAACAGACATAACACCACTTGCAAATTTAACAAATTTAAAAAGTTTAATTGTTTCAGAAAATCAAATAATAGATATACAGGCACTTACAAAACTAACCAATATAGAAATGTTAGATATTGCCGGAAATCAAATAATGGATATGCGAGTGTTAGAAAATCTTAATAAAGTTTGGTTTTCAGTAGTAGAAGCACAAACTGGAACGATAAGGAGTAAAAGCAATAAACAGATTAGTGCACCTAGTATAATCACTATGTGCGCAGAACCTAATAGTGTTTTATATTCTCCAGGATGTAAATATAATTGTAAACAATGCTATCTTTCAGAAGATAAAAAAATGATTTATATAACTGGTAAAAATCCGACAATAGAGATAGAAGAAGGAAGAGCAAATAATAGTAAAATTTCTATTATCATAGAGGGGCAGGAAGAAGGCGGTACAAATAGTAATGCCTTAGAAGAAAAAAATGAAATCCTAGACAATACAGTAGCAAATGGAGTGATACCACAAACAGGAAGTACAAGCATCAAGGCAATTTTACTAATAGGAACCGTGGGAATAGGTATTCTCTTATATAGGAAATATAAAAAGTATAAAGAAGTACCATAGAAGGAGGAAGAAAAAATGCTATTTGTAATCATTATAATAGCCATTATATTATTTGCAATTTATATGTTCATTGGTGTAAAAGTAGATAGATTAAAATATAGAGCCACACAACATGTATTAAAAGATACACCGTTTAATAGTGCCAATATAGATGCTACCATGGAAGGCGCAATAGGAGGAGAAATAGTTAAAAAATTTTTAACAGATTTTCCAAACTATACAGAAGAAATTTTATTTCAATTAGTAAGACAATGTGCAGAAAGTATCAGAAATAAAACAGTAATGGAAATCATGTCAGAAAAAGTAAGACAGAAAATGGAAACCGATAAAAAAATAGAGATACTAATACAAAAACAGTATAAGAGGATGAGTGTTAGTGCTTATGGTAGAGGTAGATTAAATGTGTTAGTTACCTATGCAGATACTAGAGATGAATATGATTTAAGTTTATTTTTTAAGACACAAGAAAACACCTTGTGGCTAGACGAATATGTCATTCAAAAAGGAAACATGTTAGGCTTTTAAAAGAAAAAATCCATATTAGAAAAAAATACTAGAAACCAAGAAAACCCATAGAAAACCAATAAAAAAAGAAAAATAAAAAAGTAAAAAAGTAAAAAAATAAGAAAATAAGAAAGAAAAAGGAGAGAAAAAAATGAGTGATAAAGCAAAAAATATTTTATCTTATATCATTCCAGTTTGTGGAATTGTATTTATGTTAGTCAAAGATAGTAGTAGAGAAGTAAAATTAGTAGGAGCACAGGCAACTACCTTATGGGCAATGTATTTTATTATTAGTTTTGGTTATCGATTATTACCGTTTTATATACCCATGTTTTATACATTACTAAATGCCGTATATTTTGTATTTGAAGTCATAGGTATTGTAAAAGTGTGTAAAGAAGAAAACTTAGAGTTACCAGTCGTTGGAAAATTAGCACAATCTGTATTTGGTAAAATGATAGAAGGATAAAAAACAAAATAAACAAAAAAGGAAAAAAAGGTAGAAGTTTCTATCTTTTTTCTTAGTTTACTTGAAAAAAAGGCATATTTGCGGTAAACTATATAGGAACTTAAAAAATAGACAAATCAGAAAGGAGAAGACAAAATGAAAGTAATTTTATTAGAAAATATAAAAGGTGTTGGAAAAAAAGACGAAGTGATAAATGCGAGTGATGGGTATGCAAGAAATTTTCTATTTCCTAAAAACTTAGCATTAGAGGCAACTAAGGATAATATGCTAAAATTACAGGCAAAGCAACAGGCAAACCAACGTAAAAAAGATATAGAAAAAGAAGAGGCTATAGAAGTAGCTAACAAAATGAAAGAACTTTTACTTAAGGTAGAAGTGAAATCTGGAGAAAATGGTAAAATATTTGGAGGCGTTACAGCTAAAGAAATAGCAGAAAATTTACAAAAACAATATCAAATTACAATCGATAAAAAGAAAATCAATTTAAAAGAGACAATTAAAAACTTGGGAACATATACAGTAGAAATTAAGCTATATGAAGGTGTTATAGGCAAATTAAAGATACAAGTTATCTAAACAGAAGAATAGAGATGAAGATAGTACTAGAAGGGAAGTAAAAATAAATGGATTTAGGGAAAGTGCCACCACATGATACAGAAGCAGAACAAGCTGTAATCGGTAGTATGTTAACAGATAAAGATGCTATTATTTCTGCTATTGAAGTATTAAAAGAAGAAGACTTTTATCGTGAGGATAATAAAACCATTTATGGGGCTATTTTAAACTTATATAACCGAGCAGAACCAGTCGACATTATTACTTTAAAAGCAGAACTTTCATCTATGGGAAAGCTAGAAGCAGTAGGTGGATTAGAGTACTTAGCCGAATTACCAGAAAAAGTACCAACTACTGCCAATGTCGATAAATATATCAAAATTGTAGAAGAAAAAGCACTATTAAGAAATTTACTAAAAGTAGCCAATGAAATAATCAAATTAGGCTATGATGAAACACAAGAAGTAGATGTACTAATGGATCAAGCAGAAAAGAAAATTTTTGATGCCATTCAATCTAGAAATCAAAAAGGATATTCTTCTATGAAAGATATTTTAGTAGACACCTTTACACAGTTAGAACAGCTATATAATCAGAAGCAACACATTACTGGTGTGCCTACTGGATTTGCAGATTTAGACTATAAAACAGCAGGCCTACATAATTCTGACTTAATATTAGTGGCTGCAAGACCAGCTATGGGAAAATCAGCTTTTGCTTTAAATATAGCTAGTTATGCAGCAACTAGAGGAAATACACCAGTGGCTATTTTTAGTCTAGAGATGTCTAAAGAACAAATGGCTAACAGAATTTTATGTAGTGAAGCCATGGTAGATAGTAATAAAGTCAGAACTGGTAAAATAGATGACGAAGATTGGGCAAAATTAGCTAGTGCATCAGGTCAATTATCAGAAGCACAAATATTTATAGATGATACACCTGGCATTTCTATTATGGAAATTAGAGCAAAGTGTAGAAAACTAAAACTGGAAAAAAATATAGGATTAGTGGTTATCGATTATTTGCAACTAGTACAAGGCACAGGAAAAAGAAACTCTAGCCGTGAGCAGGAAATTTCTGAAATTAGCCGTTCCTTAAAGATACTAGCTAAAGAAATTAATGTACCAGTAATCGCATTATCACAGTTATCCAGAGCACCAGAACAACGTCCAGACCATAGACCTATGTTATCTGACCTTCGTGAATCAGGAGCGATAGAGCAAGATGCCGATATCGTTATGTTCTTATATCGAGATGACTATTATAATGAGGAAAGTGAAAAGAAAAATATAGCAGAAGTTATTTTAGCAAAACATAGGTCAGGTTCTACAGGAACAGTAGAATTATTATGGCTTGGCGATTATACCAAATTTGCTAATATAGATAGATACAGAGAATAAATTGCCAAAAGGTTGCCAAAAGGGACGTTCTTTTTTGGCAATATTTCTATTAAGGGTGAAAATATGTTAGAAAAAATAGTGAAAAATACCATACAAAGGTATGATTTAATTCAAAAAGCGGATACTATTGTTGTAGGTGTGTCAGGAGGGCCTGACTCTATGGCTTTATTAAATGTGTTACTAGACTTACAAGAAGAAAAGGAATTTTCTTTTCAATTAGTAGTAGCACATATTAATCATGGAATTCGTAAAGAAGCCATGGAAGAGACAAAATATGTAGAGCAATTTTGTAAGCAAAGAGGAATTGCTTGTTTTGTACAAGAGGTTTTGGTAGAAGAAATAGCTAAAACCCAGAAGATAGGAACAGAGGAAGCGGGAAGAAAAGTACGTTATGCTTTTTTTGAGCAAGTGGCTAAACAAGTAGGAGGAACTAAAATTGCTACGGCACATACGGCTAATGATAACGCAGAGACGGTTTTAATGAATCTGATGAGAGGCAGCGGTATCAATGGTCTAAAGGGAATAGAGGTCAAACGTGAAGAACGATTTATTAGACCACTGATTCATTGTACAAGAGAACAAATTGAGCAATATTGTGAGCAAAAAAAATTACAACCTAAGTATGATAAGAGTAATCAAGAAAATACGTATACAAGAAATAAAATTAGAAATCTCTTAATTCCTTATTTACAAGAAGAGTATAATCCTAATATTATACAGACATTAAATCGTTTATCAGAATTAGTGGCTTGTGAAAATGCATATATTGAAAAAGTGGTAGAGGATACCTTTACTAAGATAAAGGTAGCATGTGATGATAAAACCTTAGGGAAACAGGACTTTGCACCCGAAAATACAATTATTTTAGATTTGAAATTATTTAATCAGCAAGATAAAGTCATAAAAAGTAGGCTTGTGCGATATACTATTAACAGGTTATTAGGAACTGCTAAAGATATTGAAAAAGTGCATGTTGAAGATATTTTGAAGCTTTGTGAAAACAATGTGGGAAATAAATATTTAGTGCCAAATAAAAAAGTAAAGGTATTGGTAGCAAAAGGAAAAATTTTTTTTACTAAACAAGAAGTGGTTTGAAAACGTGCTTCCGTAGTAAAAGGCTTGCTATGAGTGCGTTTGCTAAGAAAAAACTTTAGGAAAATGCTTGCAATAACCGAATATGTGTGGTATATTTCATGAATGAATAAAAACAAGATATAAGCAAAACAAAAGGAGGAAATATTTTGAAAAATAGTATAAAGACATTAGCTATGTGGCTAATTATATTTATTATATTTATTGTTCTAATTACTTCTATTTTAGATAATAGCAACAATAAATTAACCTATTCTGATTTAGTTGCAAAGATTGAAGCAGGAGAAGTAAAAGAAATTGTAATTGATTCTAATGGTAAAAGAGCAGAGGTAACCATAAAGAATGAAAATGTGCCAAAGGAAGTCAATATTCCTAGTATAGACAATATGATGTCTACTTTAGAAGATTCTATGAAAGCAGGAACGATATCGGTATCTGAAAAATCAGAATCCTTCTTTATGGTCATCTTAAGTTTATTAACGCCATTTGGTATTTTAGCTATTTTCTTAGTATTCTGGTTCTTCCTTATGAGTGGAAATCAAGGTGGTGGTAATAAAACCATGACTTTTGGTAAGAGTAAAGCAAAGATGATTAATCCACAAGATAAGACCAAAATTACATTTAAAGATGTAGCAGGTGTTGATGAGGAAAAAGAAGAGTTAGAAGAAATTGTAGAATTTTTAAAGAATCCTAGAAAATTTACCGAAATGGGCGCTAGAATTCCAAAAGGTGTTTTATTAGTAGGACATCCTGGAACTGGTAAGACACTACTTGCAAAAGCAGTTGCAGGTGAAGCTGGTGTACCATTCTTCATTATCAGTGGTTCTGACTTTGTAGAGATGTTTGTTGGTGTCGGTGCTTCTAGAGTAAGAGATTTATTTGAAGAAGCTAAGAAGAAAGCACCATGTATCATCTTTATTGATGAAATTGATGCTGTAGGACGTCAAAGAGGTGCAGGCCTTGGTGGTGGACATGATGAAAGAGAACAAACTTTAAATCAATTATTAGTAGAGATGGATGGTTTTGCAGAAAATGAAGGTGTTATCGTATTGGCAGCAACCAATAGACCAGACATTCTAGATAAAGCTTTATTAAGACCAGGTAGATTTGATAGACAAATTGTTGTACCAAGTCCTGATGTAAAAGCAAGAGAGCAAATTTTAGAAGTACACAGTAGAAAGAAACGTTTAGCAGATGATGTGGACTTAAAAATTATTGCCAAAAATACTTCTGGCTTCTCCGGAGCAGATTTAGAGAATGTTTTAAACGAAGCCGCTTTATTATCTGCTAGAAGAAACTTACCAGAAATCGGTATGAAAGAAATTGAAGATGCTATGGTAAAAGTAACCATGGGACCAGAAAAGAGAACTAGAGTAAGAAGTGAAAAAGAAAATAAATTAGTAGCTTATCATGAGGCAGGTCATGCAGTTGTTAGTAGATTTTTACCAACACAAGACCCTGTACATCAAATTTCTATTGTACCAAGAGGTATGGCTGGAGGATATACGATGTATCGTCCAACAGAAGATAAGAACTTTATGTCTAAGTCAGAAATGGAAGAAACGATTATTTCTTTACTTGGTGGTAGAGTAGCTGAAAAGTTAATTTTAAATGACATTTCTACAGGCGCAAGTAATGATATTGAAAGAGCTACCAAGATTGCTAGAGATATGGTTATGAAATATGGTATGAGTGAACGTATCGGAACCATTACTTTAGGCTCTGGACAAGAAGAAGTTTTCTTAGGAAGAGATTTTGCACAAGCTAAAGAGTATTCTGAAGAGACAGCAGGTATCATTGACGAAGAAGTAAAGAAGATTGTAGACCAAGCTTATCAAATGGCTATTGAAATCTTAAAAGCTAATGTAGATAAATTACATGCGGTTGCTAGTGTTTTACTAGAAAAAGAGAAAATTGATGGAGAAGAATTTGATAGAATTTTTGAGCAGTAAAAATAGATAGAAATGAGGTAATTTCATAATGGACGATGAGTTAAAAATTAAAATGTATGCATTTACAATCGATTGTAGAAAGCCTTATGAATTAGCTAAGTTTTATGCTCAATTACTAAAGTGGGAAATTCCTTTTTATGATGAGCAATGGGCTTGCATAAGCGCACATGGCGTAAAACAAGGTGGCTATCCTGGAATTTTATTTCAACGAAATGATATGTATGAACCACCTGTATGGCCAGAGGAGCCAGGACAATTTCAGCAAATGGCACATATAGATTTTGCTGTCAATGATTTAGAAAAAGCAGTTGCTCATGCCATTACTTGTGGTGCAAGCTTAGCAAAGGAACAATTCTCAAATGATTGGAAAGTTATGCTAGACCCTGCTGGTCATCCTTTCTGTTTATGTCAGATGAAAGAGATAATGGACAGTCCAGATTTTACATTATTGTAATGAAAGAAGATATGTAAAAAGTGTCAATAAAAGAATATAAAAGAGAATTTAGAGCAAGTATTTAAATTCTCTTTTTTTCTTGTACGGTTATCAAAAATATGGTAAGATAAAAATGGTGATGAAAGATGAAAAAATTTGAAGAAGTAGCAGCGACAAAAGAGAACCCAAAATGGGGAAATATGATAAAAAGAAGGAAACCTTTATATAATAGAGAAAATGAAAAAAGAACAGAATTTGGACGAGATTATACTAGAATTATACATTCAAGAGCATATCGCCGATTGAAACATAAAACACAGGTCTTCTTTTCACCTAGTAATGACCATATCTGTACAAGAATAGAACATGTTAATTATGTCGAATCCATTAGTTATACCATAGCTAATGCACTAGGTTTAAATACAGAACTAACCAAGGCTATTTCTGTAGCACATGATTTAGGACATAGTCCATTTGGACATGTGGGAGAAAAAGTATTAGACGAAATTGCTAGAAGTATGACAAACCAATCATTCTGGCATGAAAGAAATGGATTGTATTTAGTAGATTCTGTAGAATTGTTAGAAGATGAAGAAGGAAATAAGCGAAATTTAGACTTAACCTATGCTGTTAGAGATGGCATTATTTCTCATTGTGGGGAAGTAGATGAAAATAGAATCAAGCCAAGGAAGGAAGCGATTGATTTAAATGCCTATACTATGCCCAACGCCTATAGTCCTTATACTTGGGAAGCATGTGTGGTGAAAATAGCGGATAAGATTTCTTATATAGGAAGAGATTTAGAAGATGCTTTAAAGTTAAAATTACTAGATAAAGATAAGATAGAAGAATTAAGAGAAATCTTGGGAATGAAAGGAAATATAAACAATACCAATTTTATCAATATGGTAATTTCAGATGTATGTGATAATAGCCATGTAGAAGAGGGCTTGGGCTTTTCTCCTAAAGTGTTAGAACAAATGAATCGTATGAAAGCATTTAATTATGAAAATATTTATATGCATAGTCGATTAAAGCCATCTAATCAATATTTTAAAGTAGTGATTTATCAAATTTTTAATACTTTGTATAGTTATTTTAAGGCAGAAGATACGTTGGCGTTTTTAGAAGAAGAAAAAGAAGTTTATCCTAAATTACTTAGTGAATTTCAAGAATGGTTGAGTTTATATAGTAAGCAAGGAAGGGTGAATGAAAATCAAGTCTTATATAATTTAGCAAATGAGTCAGATTATGCAAAGGCAATTATTGATTATATTGCTGGTATGACAGATAATTATGCAATAGAAATGTATGAGCAAATTATACGTTTTTAAGAGGAGTGTAGAAAAAATGAAATACAGCTATCAACCGAAGGGTGTTTGTTCTAGAGAGATGATTTTTGAAATAAAAGAAGGGATAGTAATGGATTTACAAGTTATCGGGGGATGCCAAGGAAATTTACAAGGCATTTCTAAATTAGTAAAAGGCATGCGTATAGAAGAGGTCATTAAGAAATTAAAAGGAATTGACTGTAAGGGAAGAGGTACTTCTTGTCCAGACCAAATTGCACAGGCATTAGAACAAATAAAAAAGGAGATGAAGGAATGATTGCATTAGTAACAGGTGCTTCTTCCGGTATGGGAAGAGATATGGCTATCTACTTAAATACATTGGGTTATGATTTAATTTTAACGGCTAGAGATGAAGAAAAATTAAAGCAAGTTAAACAAATGCTAGAGGAAAAACAAAAAGGTAATGTAGAAATAATCGTAGCAGATTTAAGTAGACAAGAAGCGTGTTTACGTTTGTATGAAGAAGCAAAACAGATGGGACCGATAGATGTTTGGATAAATAATGCAGGTTTTGGTTTATTTGGTCCTTTTGTAGAGACCAGTTTAGATACAGAATTAGATATGATTCGTACAAATGTAGAAGCGGTACATATTTTAACTAAATTAGTGGTGCAAGATATGATGAAGCAAAATCGAGGGCATATATTAAATGTAGCCTCTGTAGCAGGTTTCTTACCGGGACCTTTAATGGCGACTTATTATGCGACGAAAAATTATGTCTTTCGTCTTTGCGAAGCGATACGTAAGGAATTAAAAAAACAAAACTCCCAGGTAAAAATAAGTGTTTTATGCCCTGGGCCAGTAAATACCAATTTTAACCAGGTAGCGAAAGTAAAGTTTAACTTAAAGCAAAGAGATAGTAAGGCAGTGGCAAAATATGCCGTTGACCAAATGCTTAAAAATCGTTTTTTAATTATGCCAGGGATAGAAATTAAAGCTACTAGATTTTTTAGTAAAGTAATTCCAGATTCTATTTTAGCTAGTGTATGTTATCATATGCAGGAAAAGAAACAGGGGAATACATAGAAGTGTTTTGCTAAAAAGTAGATAAAAATGTTTATAAAAGAAAAGGATATAAGAAAACGTAGAGAGGAATTCTTCTTCTCTACGTTTTTCTTCTCTATAAGGCATATTAATGTGCATCTTGTATTTGTTGATGTAAATTAATATTAATAACGGTACCTTCTTCTACAGAGGTTCCTGCCATTGGGTCTTGAGATAATACCGTACCAGAACCTGTAACATGGATATTTAGATTTTTAGCTTTTAGGGCATTTCGTGCTTGGGCAAAACTCATGCCTTTTAAGTTTGGTACTTCTTGAGAAATACGTGCTTCATTGCCTGTAGAATATAAATTGACACTAGCACCTTTTAGTAAGGCAGTTCCTGGCTTTGGAACTTGGTCAGTAACAATTAAAGAGGTATCTGTTCCAGAAAGTTTACAAATAAAACCAGCATTTTCTATTGCTTTTTTAGCTTCTGCTACGGTTTTGTTTCTCACATCTGGAAGAGGTGTAGTGGTTAAGTTTTGAGAAGCATTGGATTCTGATAAATCATCAGAAGGAATTCCTAAGTATGGTAAAACTTCTCCTAAAATTTGTGAAACCACAGGTCCTGCAATTTGTCCTCCTTGATGACTACTTCCTTTTGGATTGTATAGGGTAACTAAGACGACAACTTCTGGATTTTCTGTTGGGGAGATGGCAATGTAAGAAGCAACATAACCTTCTTCTGGATGAGCTGGGTTTGGTTCTGAGGTACCTGTTTTTCCAGCAACAGAGTATCCTTTTACTTGTCCATATCTACCGGTACCATCATTTACAACAGAAGCTAGCATGTCCATAACTTTATCACAAGTATCTTTAGATAGAACTTGTCTTACAGAAGTAGTATCTACTGTAGTGGTGGTATGGGTATCCGTGTTTTCAATTTGCTTTACTAAACGTGGTTGCATTAAAACACCGTCATTGGCAATAGCAGATACAGCGGTAACTAGTTGAATAGGCGTAATCGTAAATCTCTGCCCAAAAGACATAGTAGCAAGTTCGACTGGTCCGACATTGTCTAAGTCCCAGAAATTACTGTTGGTTTCACTGGCTGTATCAATACTTGTCTTATTAAATAAACCAAATGCTTCGTAATATTTATAAAGCGTAGGGGCACCAATTCTTTTGCCTAGTTGCATTAAAGAAGGGTTACAAGAATTCATTAAGGCTTGTCTTAAGGATTCTGGACCATGGGAAGACGTTTTCCAGCAATAAATTTTATGTCCAGAAACCATTTCATATCCAGGACAGTAAAAATCATTAGCGGTGTCTGTTGAAACAAGTCCTTCTTCTAAGCCAATAGAGGCAGTAATAATTTTGAAAGTAGAACCTGGTTCATAAGTATCTGCTACACAACGGTTTCTCCACATTTTATATAAAGAGTTACTTTTTTCACTGCTAGATAATGTTTCCCAAGTGGCTTTCATGGAATCATTTGGTTGGTAAGGATTGTTTAAGTCATAGTCTGGATAAGTAGCCATAGCTAATATATCACCAGTAGATGGTTTCATGACAATGGCCGTTCCGCCACGTTTACAGTCATTTTCAATAACCGCTTGTTTTAAGTATTTTTCTACAATAGATTGGATGTTGACATCTAAAGAAAGGGTTAAGTTACTTCCGTTTTGGGCAGCTATATAGGTTTCATTTTTATCTGGAATGAATTCTTCTACAGCATCTTTAGTAGTTATGATTTTACCTGGAACACCAGTAAGTAGATTATCCCATTTTAACTCTAATCCTTCTAACCCCTGATTGTCAGTACCACAAAAACCGATTAGGTTGGATGCTAAATTACCATATGGGTAATATCTTTTAACATCTTCATCAATGTTAATACCAGCATACATTTTATTGGCTTTCATCCAAGCTTTTAATTCATCGATTTTATCTTGTTCTACTTTTTTAGCAATGGTTTCTATAGAATTGGTGCTTTTTACTTTTTCTAGGGTTTCATTATAGTCTAAGGTGAAAATATCAGAGAATGCCTTAGCTACCATTTCTTTGTTATCTTCTTTAATTCGTTCTGGATTAATGGTAACCGTATCGACACGTGCACTAGTAGCTAGTGCTTTGCCAGTGGAATCATAAATCGTACCCCTTTTAGCATTAATAATACGGTTTGTAGTTTGTTGTCTATTAGCTAGTTCTTTTAGTTCAGTACCTTGTACAAATTGTAGAAAGCCTATACGTCCAGCAAGGCATACTAAAATAATACCTGCACATACTAAAGCTTTTAATAGCTTTTTACTAGGTACGGGTTTATCACTTGTATTTTGTGATTTAGTATCCTTTTTATTTTTTTCTTTTGAAAGCAAAGTAAGATTTTCTTTGGTTTTATGCGTATTTTGTCTGATTGTTGTTTGACTTTTTTTCATAGGTTGTTTTACATTCGACACTTTTGATGTGTTTTTATTTTTCGTGTTTTTAGTAGAAGACTTACTGGCTTTCTTAGAAGTATTTTTTTTCTTATTATTCATTCTTTTTTCACCATCGCTTTATTTTATCCTATTTTATCGTAAAAGATAGTAAAAATCAATAGAAAATTGGTGAACTTTCAGCTTAATTATCAAATAGTATCTATTTATATAAAAACTTTATTTTTTTAATAGAGAACTAAGTAAAAAGAATGAAATAAAAAGTTGAGAAAGAGTAATTTTAAAGAATTTGAAAAAGAAGTTGACAAAAGTTAAAAGCATAAATATAATTATGCTAATAG
>CATXTS010000020.1 GCA_958402495.1 uncultured Clostridiaceae bacterium | reverse complement strand
TTCTGCTACCATATCTTCTATAACATATACCATTATGGTATCTTTTCCCAGATTCCCTAAAACGGTTTTATATTAAATCTTGTAATAATATAATGGTTTAACAACATATTCCTTTCTCTAAACAAAACTAACCTTTCTACAAATTTTTTAACCATTTGTAAAAAAGTTAGTTTTCATCATTTAGTATTCTTTTACTCGTCTATATCTTCTTCTATTTCTTCATTATCTCCTAAACTCTTTTCAAAGGCTTCTGAGAAATTTGCTCTGATTTTCTCTTCTACTTCTTTAGCCACTTCTGGATTGTCAATCAAATATTTTTTAACATTCTCTCTACCTTGTCCAATTCTATCACCATTATAACTAAACCAAGAACCACTTTTTTCTATAATATCTAAAGTAACTGCCATGTCTAAAATATTGCCTTCTTTAGAAATACCCTTACCATAAACAATATCAAACTCAGCCTCTCTAAAAGGAGGAGCCACTTTATTTTTTACAACTTTTACTCTTGCTCTATTACCAGTTACTTCGCCATCTTGTTTAATATTTTCAATTTTTCTAATATCTAATCTAACAGAAGCATAATACTTAAGCGCTCTACCACCAGCCGTTGTTTCTGGATTTCCAAACATAACACCTACTTTTTCTCTTAATTGGTTAATAAAGACTATAACAGATTTTGACTTACTAATTGCTCCTGCTAATTTTCTTAAAGCTTGTGACATTAATCTTGCTTGTAAACCAATATGAGAATCTCCCATATCTCCATCAATTTCTGCTTTTGGTACTAAGGCTGCTACAGAGTCAATAACAATCACATCTAAAGCACCACTTCTAACTAATGCTTCTGCGATTTCTAAAGCTTGTTCACCCGTATCTGGTTGAGAAACAATTAAATCATCTATGTTGACACCTAAATGTTTTGCATAAACAGGGTCTAACGCATGCTCTGCATCTATAAATGCTGCTTCTCCACCTAACTTTTGTGCTTCTGCAATCATATGTAATGCCAAAGTTGTTTTACCAGAAGATTCTGGTCCATAGATTTCTACAATTCTACCTCTTGGAATACCTCCTATTCCTAAAGCTATATCTAAACTTAAAGAACCAGTAGGAATTGCCTCTACATTCATTGCTTGGAATTCTCCTAATTTCATAACAGAACCTTTTCCAAATTGCTTTTCTATTTGTCCTAATGCAGCCTCTAACGCTTTCATTTTTTCTGAATTATCTTTATCCATGTTTTCTCCTCCTAAATTTGTTTTCAAACGAATGTTTGTACTTATTATATCTTAAAATAAATTTTTGTCAAGTGTTTTTTATTTTTATTTTTCTATTTTTTTCTTTTGCTTTTTTACATACGATACCAAGTATAAAAACGATAATAACTCGTATAATTATTGGCCAATACTTCTCCTGCTAAATTTTGGCTTTTTACAGCAGTCTGCTTATTACGATATAAGCTAATAAAAGGTTGCTCTGCTTCGTAAATATCAATAATCCTTTTGTATTTTTCTTTTAATAAATTCTCATCTTTTATATTTTTTACTTCTGTTAATAAGTTATTTAACTCTTCCTGACTAAAATTTTGTAAATTGTTAGCACCAAAGAAAGTAGAAACATCCGGACTAAATCCATTATAGACACCTGTTATTAACATTTGATAACTTTTATCTTGTAAGATAGTTTTATATTTACTATCCGATACTTTACGAATCGTAACTGGAATTCCAATTTGCGCTAATTGCGTTTTGATATTTTCTGCCACAGCAACTCTTCTAGGATTTGTTTCATTGACAGTTATGGTTAGATTTAATTTTATGGTGCGATAATCTTCTGTTTTTCTCCAAGTATTGTTTTTATAAATCCAGCCATTATCACTTAATACTTTTTTAGCTTGTTCTGGATTATAACCTGTACTTGCTGCTGTTTTTTCATATACGTAACTACCAAAATCGAGTGGAAAATCTGCTACATAGTAAGTATTATTCAATACTGTAGATACTAAATTGGTTTTATCAATAGCGTAACTGATAGCTTTTCTAACTTCTTTATTTTTTAACAGACTATCTTGACAATTAAAAGCTAAATAATCAAATTCTCTACCTTTAAATTCTTGTTTAGCATATCCCATTGTTCCAATATATTCTTCTAAATTAGTATTAGCTGTTGTAAAAAAGTCTATATTCCCTAATTTAAAACTATTATATAGTTCTCCCATTTGTTCATATAATTTGATATGAATTATCTCAATTTTAGGTTGCTCATTCTTTCGATTCCACCATTTATTATTTTGCATAAGGGTAATCGTTCCATTTTCTATTTTAGAAATCATATACATACCAGTACCAATTGGTATTTTAGTAGAAGTATTAAAATCTTCATTTAAATAGTAATTATTCGGTAAAATGGGGAAAGTCAAGTTATATTCAAAAAAAGGAACTTCTTGGCTTAGATTAATCTTAATGGTATCAGCATCTAAAATTTCTACACTAGTCACCTTTTCTACTAAACTAGAATAGATGGACTTTCCCTCTTTTAATCTATCAATGGTAAATTGAATATCTTTAGCAATGAAAGGACTTCCATCTTGCCATTTTGTATTATTATCAATCTTAATGACATAACTCGTATCTGAAGTTTTCGAACATTCTTTAGCCAGACATAAATTTGCTTTATAATTCTCATCAATTGTGATTAATGGTTCAAAAATAAGCTTGTCTATATTTAACACTTCTTTATTCTTCGTTAGTAATGGATTCATAGTATCAAAATTAGAAATGCCTAACCTTAAGTCTTTTGTTTCCATCACTTCTTCTTGTGCTACTTCATTTTGTCCCTCTTGCACATCTTTCTTATCTTTAAAATAAATTGCATAAACAGAATAGGCTACAATTCCAATTGCAAATAGGATGAATATATATTTAAATACATTTGATTTCATAAAACACCTCATGATTTTTTCTTTATCATATATGAATTTTTTGTTTTTTTCAAGTTTTATAATGGGATTTTCTTAAGAAATGAAAAGAATTTTGTTTCCAAATTTTACAAGATAAAATATTTTTTTAGAATAGAAATCATCCATAACTATCAGTTAGCCAATTTATCAAAATCGCAAGGAGTAAAAGCCCCCTTGCGATAATTATTTCTATTTTCTAGATTCTACAATAATTCTAATACCTGTTCTATCCTCCCCTTCTACTTCCACTTCTGCAAATGCTGGTATACATACTAAATCAACGCCTGAAGGTGCTACAAATCCTCTTGCAATAGCTACTGCCTTTACTGCTTGATTTAATGCTCCTGCTCCAATTGCTTGCATCTCTGCTCTGTTTTCTTCCTTCACCAAACCTGCAATGGCTCCTGCTACTGAATTTGGATTTGACTTGGATGAGATTTTTAAAATTTCCATTTTTTGCCTCCTATAATTTTATTTTTTATTTGAATTACAGGTATATTTATATTACACTTTTAGAAAAAAGTCCAGTCTTTTTTGGAAATTTTTAGGAGAAGTTTTCTGCTTTATTTTTCTTTTTTCGTCATTTATTTTAAAAAGATTCTTTGAATACTTTCTGCATGTCCATTTTCCTCTTTAACACCAATCACACAACCATTTAACATACAGTCTCCTTCTGCTAATTTATATCTTTCAGGAAGAGAAGTTAAAAATCTCTTTAACGCCACTTGCACGTCCATCCCAATGATAGCCCTTTTAGGGCCTGTCATTCCTACATCCGTTATATATGCTGTCCCATTAACCGTTATTTCTTCATCGGCTGTTTGCACATGCGTATGTGTTCCCCAAATAGCGGTTACCCTGCCGTCTAAATAATACTTCATAGCTATTTTTTCCGCTGTTGCTTCTGCATGAAAATCCACTAACAAGATGTCTGCTTTCCCTTGTAAACTCTCTACAATATCATTTACGACTAAAAATGGATTTTCAGATTGAATCCCCATATCCGTTCTACCAATCGCATTGATGACTGCTATTTTTTTATTTTTCACCTCATAAATTTGATATCCTTTACCCACAACCCCTCTAGAATAGTTAGCTGGTCTCAATAAAATGGGGTCATCTATAAATTCAAAAATATCTTTCTTTCCCCAAGTATGATTGCCCATCGTAATACAGGGTACTTGCATATCCTTTAATTCTTGAAAAATTCTTTTAGTAATGCCCATTCCTCCAGCTGCATTTTCGGCATTAACTACCATAAAATCAATGGCATATTGTTGTTTTAAAGATGGCAAGCATTCTTTTAACTTTTTAACGCCCCCTTCACCAACTAAATCTCCTATAACTAATATATTCATTTTATCTTATCCTTCTTTCTTGCTTTATCCTCTTTTTTCTATCTTTTCCATCATACTATATTTTAGGAAATTTCGCAATAGAAAGAAAACTTTGTAAATTAGAAAGTTCTCCCACCTGCATATTAAAATAGAAAGTAGTTTTATCTACTTTCTAAATATACCTTTTTATTCTTTTAAAAAATGGTTTCAATATTTTCTTGTATTTGTTCTATACCTTGTTTTTGGGTTTCTTGTATATCTATAATCTCAAAATTATCAAAAATATCCTTTATCGTATATCTTACATTTTCACTACTTTTATATCCTTTAAAAGTGATTTCATAATTCGTATTTTCTTTTAAGGAATCTGTTTTATCTATTTTAACAACTGCCGGATTATCTTTTTGAAATTGTTCTACTACATAGTATTTATACTTCCCAGTACTATCTAATTTATTTAAATCAGAAACAATGAAAAAAGTTTTTATAAATTGTATTTCCTTTGATTGGTTTGTTTTTTCTACATTAACTTCTTCTAAAGTGCTATAGGCATATCCCCATGTTCCATATTTTACGGGTTCTCCATGCTCCATCCTATTCATATCACTTTGATACATATGAAATAGGATTAATGCTATTATAAGTAAGACACTTACTATAATGATTATGACTACTTTCTTATTCATTTTTCAACTCCTCTTATTTTTTCTTTTTAATTCTATTGGCAGTTTGTATATTAGAATTCTCTTAAAGTAACTGATTTTTTTATACCATATATTCTATAAAATGTAAATATTCTTTTATAAATACTTTCGACATTATACATTTTTTAATTATTATTTTTAGAATATTTTTCTAAGACTTGTATATACTTAAATAAAGAACACATAGGAAGGAGAAAAGAACATATGAATACAAAAAGAGTATTTGAAATTATGAAAAATAAGGAAATCCACGACATCTATTACGAGGAGCGTCCCGTATGGATTCAAGAAGTAAAAGATAATATTGCTAAAGTGGGCTTCATAGATAATAATGAAGAAAAAAATGTTTATATTGAAGACTTGTATGAAAGTAATTTATATAATTCCTAGAAACAGGAAAAAGAATACCCTATTACAATCAAAAATAGGATATTCTTTTTCTTTTATGCTCCTGTAATTATTTGTACCTGATAACCTATAAATAAACCAGTCTCTATAACGCCTACAATTTGTTTTAATTGCTTTTCCAAAGACTCTTCTATGTTATCAAACCACGCATGTATGATAACATTTCCATTATCGGTTATAAGAGGTTGATCCGTATTCTTAGACATTCTTAATTCCACTCGGGTAGCCCCTAATTTTTTTACTTCTTTCATAACATAGGAAACTGCCAGTTTATGACATTCTATAGGAATAGGATGTCTTTGTCCTAATGGAGATACCCATTTGGTATCATCCACTAGAATATAATTTTCTTTACAATTCACCATATTTAACTTTTCTCTAAATAGCGCAGCACCCATCCCTTTTATCATCCAGTGCTGATTATCCACCTCATCTGCTCCATCGAAACACCAATTTAGTGTGTGTCCTTCTAAAGTAACCACTGGTATTTCTAGTTCATGGCATACATTTTCTATAATCGTAGAAGTTGGTACTGCTTGAATATGTAGATTTTCTTCTTTCACTTTCTTACCAATTTCTAAAACGGTTAGGTAAGAAGTAGAACCAGAGCCAAATCCTATGGTTTCTCCTTCCTTTACCCTTTGTGCCATCTTTTTAGCTAATTGTATTTTTTCTTCTTTATTCTCCACCTTTTCTTTCCAATCAAATTCTTCCATAGTTTATCCTTTCTTTTATTCCACACTCTTTAAGCTTTCTATCATATCAATCTTCTTTAAACTAAAATAAGTTACTATATTGACAATAATCGTAAATAACAATGTAATAATAACCGCATAAACATAACTAATAGGTTGTATCGTTTTGGTAAATCGTAGCATATTGATTTCACAAGTACCTATGATAAAATAATTTAAGCAAAAACCACCTAGTAAGCCTAATGCTGTACCAATCAGTGTTAAAATAACCGTTTCTCTAGTCACGTAGCTATACACTTCTTTATCATAAAAACCTAATACCTTAATTGTAGCCAGTTCTCTAATACGTTCACTTATATTGACATTGGATAAATTATATAGTACAACAAAAGCAAGTAAACCAGCTGATACAATTAATATAATCACTACATAATTTAAAGAGTTCATCATATCATCCATCAAGCCTTTTATATGAGAGGTGGTCGATACTGCTGTTATCTCTTCCTCTTTTAATAAATCTTTGGCCAAAGTTTTTTCTTGTTCTTCTGTTATTTCCTGATTTTGTGTAAACACCATATTCGTATGATAAGAGCCATATATACTTTCATACAATTCTTTCGACATATAGACATAATGAGAAATGTAATTTTCTACTACATCTGAAATTTCTAATGTTTTTTCCACTTGATTGCTATCTTTTAGAAGAATGGTATCTCCTTTTTTAACGCCCAGCAGTTGTGCTACTTTATCTGTAATGAGGATTTTATCATTCGTCAAAGAAACGCTTTGTTTTGTCTTAGCATCTTTTAGCTCAATTACCGTATTTAATTCTTCTACTTTTTGAGGAACTATGATTTGTACATCTTCTTGTTGGTCCCCTTTTTTCAATGTACCTGCTACCATATAAGTTTCCACTATTTGACTAATTTCTTCTTTTTGTAATATCTTTTCTAATATAACTTGTTTACTACTTTCCTCCAACCCATTTTGCAGACTAATTTGCATATCATAATGATATACCTGTTCATATTGATTAGGTAAAATAGCAGAAATAGCATCTTTAACACCAAATCCTGCTAAAATTAAAGATGTACAACCTGCAATACCAATAATCGTCATTAAAAATCTTTTTTTATAGCGAAAGATATTTCTAACAGTTACTTTTTTAGTAAAGCTTAGCTTCTTCCAAATAAAAGGAATTCTTTCTAATAAAACACGCTTTCCGGCTTTTGGCGATTTTGGTCTCATTAACTGTGCTGGGGTATCTTTTAAAGCTAATGTTGCTGCATACACAGTAGCTCCAATAATACAAAGGCTAGCTAATCCTAAACCTAAAATAGCATAATACCAATTAAAACTTAAACAAATATCAGAAATCGTGTACATCATACTATACATCATCCAAATAATGTTAGGTAGTAATACAAAACCTATACACATACCTAAAAATCCGCCTACTAAACAAGCTACACTAGCGTATATAATATATTTTAAAGCTACTTGTAATTTAGAATAACCTAACGCTTTTAATGTTCCAATTTGCACTCTTTGTTCTTCTACCATTCTGGTCATTGAAGTCAAAGAAATTAATGTTGCAATAATGAAAAATACCAATGGAAAGATTTTTCCGATATTCTCAATACTTTTTGTATCTTGTATAAAACTGTGGTAACCTGTATTAGACTGTCTATCTAGAATATACCATTTAGGATGTTCTATCTTATCTATTTCATTTTGTGCATCTAATAACTTACCTTCTGCTTCTTTAATTTTATCTTCATAGGCTTTTTTCTCTTTAGCTAATTCCTGTTCTCCTTGTGTTATTTGTTCTTGCGCTTGTTCTAATTTGGAAGATATCTTCTGTATTTCTTTTTGTGCTGTCTGCTTACCACTTTTGAATTGTTGTTCTTGTTTTGCTATCTGTGCTTTGGCATCTTGCAGTTGTTCTTCTCCTGCCTGTAGCTGCGTATTTGCTGTTTGTATCTGTTTCTCTATTTGTGAAATAACACCTTCTAATTGTGTTTTTTGTGCCTGTAATGTTTGCTTTTGTGCTTGCAAAGTTTGCTTTGTTTTCTCTAATGCTTCCTTTTGTTCCTGTGTTAAATTTGCATTTTGTAACTGCTTTTCTATTTCTGCATATTGTTTTTCTAGAGTTTGTATCCCTTGCTTTACTGTTTCTAAATTTGCCTGTTGTTCTTCTTTGGCTTGCTGTGCTTGTGCAATCTGTGTCTTTACTGTTTCCTGCATTGTTTTTAAATTTTGTTCTTTCTGGCTTATTGTGCTTTTAGCTTGTTGCAATTGTTTTTCAGCTTCTGAAAATTGCTTATTCATTGTTTGTCTATTTTTAGCTAGTTCCTGCTTTCCTTTTTCCACTTCTAGTTTACTAGCCTCTAAAGTATCTTGTGCCTTTTGTAATTTTTCTTGTGCTTCTTGTTTTTGTGTTTCTAATTCTTGTTTTGCCGTATTTAATTCTTCTGTTGCTTCTCCTACAACTTGTTTATATCTTGCTATTTGTCTTTCTTCTTGAATCTGTTTTATCTGATTTTTTACTTTTTCTATTTTATCTTCATAGGCTTTACTACCTGTCTGTAGATTTTCATCCTGTTTTATCGTTATATAGATACTCGTAAATAGAGAAGCATCTATATTTTCTGAAGGTGTATATATTAAATAATCTACTTTTCCAGAACCTAATTGACTACTTCCTTTATCTCTTGAAATATAGAGTGGACTTTGCATGGTACCTACAATTTGCATTTTTGTTTCTTGGATACGATTTTCTTCATTGGATACTTTTACTTCTATCCAATCTCCTATTTGCTTATTAGCACGTGTGCAGAATTCTTGTTCTACTAAGCACTCTTGTTTTTCTTGAGGCATACGACCTTCTAATAATTTAGGTGCATTCACCAAAGCTAGTTCCATCACTTTTGCTACAAACTCTGTATCTTCTATTTTTAAGATTCCATCTTGGCTATGATAGCCATATGCTTCTTCTACCCCTTCTACTTGGCTTAAGGCTTCTAAATCTTCCCCGGTTAAACCTAGTGTAGAAAGAACTTCTATATCATATACTTGTTGCCATATATAATACTGGTCAATGGTATCTATCATATCTGGGCTTGTTGCTCTAATTCCTGCAAAAAAGCCTACACCTAAAAAAGCCATTAAAAGAATGGATATAAATCGTTTATAGGTATTTCGGATTTCTTTAAAACTATCCTTTAATAGAGCTTTTTTCACTATTTTTTCAGTCCTTTCTTACCATTCTATTTGTTCTACAGGTATAGGATGTTCATTGATTTGTATCTTTTCAGCGGTTCCATTTTTAAAATGAATTACTTTATCTGCCATTGGTGCCAAGGCCGTATTATGCGTAATAATTAAAACCGTCATATTTTCTTTTCTGCAAGTATCTTGTAATAATTGTAGAATTTGTTTTCCAGTCTTATAGTCTAAAGCACCTGTTGGTTCATCACAAAGTAATAATTTAGGGTTCTTAGCAATGGCCCTTGCAATCGCCACTCTTTGTTGTTCTCCTCCTGATAACTGAGAAGGAAAATTTTTCTCTCTTTCTTGTAATCCTACTTTTTTCATGACTTCATGAGGGTCCAATGAGTCTTTACAAATTTGCGTTGCTAGTTCTACATTTTCAATAGCGGTTAAGTTTTGTACTAAATTATAAAATTGAAATACAAATCCAATATCTTCTCTTCTATATTTAATTAACTCTTTATTTTTTAACTTAGTTACTTCCTTACCATCTACCCAGACTTCTCCTAAACTAGCACTATCCATTCCCCCTAAAATATTTAAAGTGGTTGTTTTACCAGCACCACTAGGTCCTACAATGACGACCAATTCTCCTTTATTAATTGAAAAATTGGTATGGTCTAATGCCTTAATTACAATTTCCCCCATTTTATATTCTTTCACTACATTTTTAAATTCTATATAAGCCATTCTTTCCTCCTTTTTTCAAAGGTTTATTTGTTATTATCCTATCATAATTTCTAGTTTTTTACTATAGTTTCTGGCAAAAAAAGAGGAAAAGCCAATTGTCTTCTCCTCTTAATGATAGTACTTTTTTATAATTCCTCTAGCACTTCTTGCCAAATTTGGCTAAACAATGAATGCATTTCGGAATCATTATGCTCTAATATTCGAAATAACTGTTTTCTTTCTCCTGGATGCATAAAAGCAATTGCTCTGACCACCTGCTTTAAGTTTTCTTTTTCTTCTTCCTCTTGCAAGCTTATCCGTATCTGCTTCCTACTATAATATAAATACTTTCCAGAATCTGTACGCATGTATAGAAATTCTAGTTTTCCTGTAACACTAATGCGTAACCGAATTTCATAACAAAAGTGCAATATACTTTCTGTCCCTTTTTTCATCTTCTTGTCCTCCTATTTTGTTTTACTATCTGCTTTATGTACAAAACCACCTATTCTATTATATGCCACTTCCTTCTACTTTATGTCAATTTTTTTGATACCAAGTAGCAAATTGTTGCAAGGGACTTTTTTCTTTCTTATTTTCTGACCTTTGTTTTCTTTCTTCCTCTGTCATCTGTGCTAGTGTTTTTAAATAACCGTGTGGTATAAAAATATACCATAAATCTGACCATTTTTTATCTGTATCTTGTCCTACTATCTTTTCTGATAACATTCCTTCATGAACTCCCATAAATTGTTTTAATTGTACACCATCATAGTAAGATAAACATTCTTGAAATCTACACTTTCGATTTTCTTCTTTCTCCATTAATTTTAAAATTCCAGCTATTCCAATAGTATCTAGTGCAAAATTTACAAATGCTTTTGGGAAACCATGCAAGGCATCTATAAAGAATCCACAATCTATAGATATACATGGCTTCTTTACTATTTCATATGCTTGTCTAACTTTGGCCTCAGAAATATAAGAAACGTTATCACTTCTAGGTTCTTCCAATTCATATTTAAAAATTTGCAAATCTACTCCTTGTAAATCTTTTTTAGCAGATGCTATTTTTCCTTTGTTATGTGTTACAAATACAATCTCTCTCATTTTTCCCTCCCATATTTAAATCTAATTTATTTGTTATTTGCATTATAAAAGCCTCTCTATATAGTTTTAGTATACCATATATTGAGGCATTATTTTTATCACATTATTTACTTATTGGCATATCTTCATCATATATTTCTGGCAATATTGTATATTGTAGGATGTTTTCTAATTTAAAAAGCCTTATTTCTCTTCTTAATTCACAAAAAGCTGCCACATGCCATTGCTGTTTATATTGAAATAACTCTGCTGGATGAATGATACGTTTAGTGATATTAGTATTTATGGAATGATATTCAATTTGTACTTTACATTTTTGATAAATTGCTTTTCTCATAACCATATAAATATCTTCTATGGTTGTCTTAGTATGGCTTTTTAGTTCTTCTAATTTCTTACAATCTTGCTCCCTATCATTCTTTAGATAGGCATTTCTTATTCTTTGTATCACCCTTTTATAATCTTCTTGCATGGAAAATTCTTTTATATCTTCCTCTACCTTTTCTAAAACACAAATATCTTTATTAGTTAAGCCCACATCTATATGATTCTTTTCTTTTTCTAATTGATAACCACCATATTTTCCAGTTATAGAAGTGATATAAATGCCTGCTTGTTCTAATTCTACTTTATATTGTCTAATCATTCTAGGTGTAACTTCTAACTTGTTAGAAATCTCTGCAATAGAATGTAATTTTCCATCTTGTAGATATTCTACCATATTTAACATATTTGCTACTTTACTCATTATCTTCTCCAAATATTTTCATCACTTTTTGATATTTTTCTTGATATATTTTTTTACTTTCTTCTGATAATTTATGATAACTTCTTTCCAATTTATGTTTTACAAAATCTCTACCTTCTTCATAACCATACCCTTTTACATGAAAAGCTAGATAAAACAATTCTGGCACATTATCAAAATGAGAAATAGCATCCGCGTCGGCTACAATTTGTTCCTCTTTACTTAGCTTTTCCTTTAAAACGCTTCCTCTATGATTTAAGATACATTGTTTTACCAAAGGTATCTTTTCTGCTGGATAATGTAATTCTTTTAACATATCCTCTGCTATTTGTGCTCCATAAATATGATGTTCTTCATAATATCGTTTGTCAGTTATCGAAGCTACATCATGTAACCATGCGGCTGTTGTGACAACTTCTTTATCAACACCACACATTTCATCTGCTAAAAAAGCGGCATTTTGTTCTACTGATTGAATATGATGAAATATAGTTGGTCCAAAAGTATTCCCTTCGCTGTCGCATCTTCTTTTTATTTCTTGCTCTAAAATTCTATTAATTTCTTCCATTTCTAGTACATCCTTTCATCATCTTAATCTTTCTACTACATTTTCCTAATGGTATAAGCCTTTACATTTGTATCTTCATTTAGAACAAATTTACCTTCAAACAAACCATCTTCTAATAAATGCTGACTAAATTTTTGATTCATTTCAAATTGTGGTATATTACCTAACTCTTCTAATTTAATCCATTCTAATGTTCCCTCATTTGACTCTCTTAAGTTTCCTTTAACTCGTGTTGCTGTATATACAAAGATAACGCCTTCCTCTTTGTCTTGCCAATAAGCAATTCCTTTTAATTGGGGATTTAGCAAATCTAAATTTGTCTCTTCTTTAAATTCTCTTATTACGCATTCTGTTGGTGTTTCTCCTTCTTGCATTTTTCCGCCTATTGGTGCATATTTATTGCCCCATTTTTTTGCAAATTTAATCATCAATACCTTATCTTCTTGAAACAAATAGCAGGCAGTTGATATTGCAAATTTAGCTCTCATGTTCTCCGCCTCTTTCCCTTTCTAAAAACATATTCTTTCTATTCCACTTTTGGCAATTTAGTTCTTCTTTTAAATAAATACATGACTCCAAATCTATATCGTAGAAATTAGCTAAACAGACTACATAATATAAGACATCTTGTAATTCTTCTTCCATGCTTCCCTTTATCTGTCCATCTTGCATTCTTTTGTTCTTTCTAACATCTTCTGCTAATTCTCCCACTTCTTCCATCAGTTTTAACATATATTGTTCTGCACTACCATGTTTATGGTCAATCTGTCTTATACAACTTTGTAATTGTTTTATGGTTAAAGCTTCTTCCATCCTATAATTCCTCCTTTACACTTTCTTGACTTCATACTCTACTTTTTCAATTTCTTCTTTCTCACTAACGTTAATTTTTATAGTAAATTCTGTAGTTTTATCTTCTAATGCTTGTCTAAAAAAAGCATCTAACAGGATAAAAGAAGCTAATTTCTTTTCCTTTGCTAGAACTTTAGAAATAGTCATCCATTCAGAAGTATTTTCTCCAAACTGCATCGGTTTTCCCTCATAGTGATTCGCAACAAAAACCTCAAATGAAAATATACGATTAGGATATTCTATTATCATGTTTCCTTTTTGCTTTAAATTAGAAATGACCATTCCCGTTTCTTCTTTGAATTCTCTAATAGCTGCTTGCTCTGGTGTTTCTCCTTCTTCTATTTTTCCACCTGGTATTTCATAATAACCAGCTTTTGGATTTGGCTTTTTATATTTTGTAACTACTACTTTCTCGTTTTCTATTAAAAAACATCTAACTGCCTCTCTAACAGGCTTTTCTTTATTATCCATTGTACTAACTTCCTTCTTATCGGTTTTCGTTTTCTAATATCAATAATTTTTCCTTTACCTCTAGCCCTTCTGCATAGCCTACTAATTGATGATTGCTCCCAATCACACGATGACAAGGTGTTACAATAATGATGGGATTTACATGATTGGCCGCTCCTACTGCTCTTGCTGCTTTTGGGTTGCCTACTTGTTTTGCAATTTCTGCATAAGTTCTTGTTTCCCCATATGGAATTTGTCTAAGAGCTTCCCAAACACGTTCTTGAAAACTAGTTCCATGTGTTTGTATCGGAATAGTAAAATGCTTTCTTTTTCCTTCTAAATACTCCTGTATTTGTTCAAAAGCAAAATGTAAAATCGGTGTTTCCTTTTTCACAAGATTTTCTGATAATACCACTGGCTCTTTTTGACATTTTATAGAAATTACTTTTCCTTCTAATTCTTGTATCATCATTGGTCCTATCTTTGTATCCTGTATCTGATAATATACCATAGGTAGCACTCCTTTTTAAGCTTATTTATAATGTTCCATCTCTTTACGGATGTTATCTTCTGACTCTTTCATAGCAGTTAATGTTTTATCTAGTAATGTCTCTAACTCCCATCCTAACATATCTGCGCCTTGCTTTATAACTTCTCTTGAACAGCCTGCTGCAAACTTCTTATCTTTAAATTTCTTTTTTAAACTAGAAACTTCCATATCTTTTGTACTCTTAGAAGGTCTCATTTTGGCAGCTGCTCCAATTAAACCAGTCAGTTCATCTACAGCAAACAATACTTTTTCCATTTCGTGTTCTGGCTGAATATCCACTACTAGTCCATATCCATGACTGCATATTGCATGAATCATTTCTTCTGAAGCACCTGCCTCTTTTAAAATTTCCTGTGCTTTTATGCAATGTTGTTCTGGATATTTTTCAAAATCTACATCATGTAGAAGACCTACTATTCCCCAAAATTTCTCGTCATAACCTAGCATTTTTGCAAAATAACGCATCACATTTTCTACCGTAATACCATGTTCTATATGAAATGGCTCCTGATTATAATTTTTTAATAACATAAATGCTTCTTCTCTATTCATACCATCACCTTTTCTTTCAATTTTAATTTTTAAATTTGATTTTATCTTATTTGTACGTCTGTTATATGCTTATCGCAAACTTGTGTTTGTATTTTATCATTTTTATTTTATACTGTCAATTAATTTCCTATATTTTTTTATTTTCTTAAATATCTTGTCATTTTATGTCGTGTTGTGATATACTCTTTTTAACTAAAAACCTTGATACAGAAAGGAGCTTAAAAAGAATGGCACATGTAAATCTTACTACCACTGATGGTATAGCCAATAACGAATTATGCGTAGAACGCAACCAGGCTGTCATTATTTTTGAGAATGGTGTGCTTCTGTATGATGGTTGTACTATCAGTACAGCCCAACAACTCATTCAGAAAGCAAATCATGTTATCACTGCTGGTGAGGATTCGGGAAGCAATTATTTTCCTTTTCCTCATAGCCCAAAGAAGTAATCCTTCTATTGATTATGGCCATCCCCTCTAAAGGATGGCCTCCTTTCTGTCTTAAAACAGTCTAAGTAAAACTCTTAGACTGTTTCTTTCTATCTCCATGCTTCATTTCTATATTTTGTAAGTGCCATAACAAAAGCTTGCTCCACTTGGTCTATTCTAGTTATTACACCTTCTGTTAATAATTCTATCCCACCTTTATGATTATGTCTTTGCGCATCCTCTCCAAAAATTTCATTCATAATGGTATTTAAATTAACCTCTATAATAGAATCTACATATTTAGGTGGAACAGGAAAACCGTGCACTATTGCCATAACTTTCAAAGCCATCTTTCGTTTCCAAAACAGCCATATTTACAATCATCCAATCTCCTAATTGATTCGTTATACCCGATTCTACTGCCAAATATAAATCCGCTTCTATCTGATTTTCTATGCTATACTTTTTTAAATTGCAAACTCTATTTCTAGCCCCTTGGTAAATTTGGCTATTTACTGGTTGGTCTGGAACATCTGAGCAAACAGCGATTCCTTCTATTGTAAAATCTGTATAATAATGTGCTAAAGCCCTTCTAGCACCCTCTATTTTTCCTGCATTTTTAGTAGCAATCATTACTTTCATCTTTCTACCTTCTTTCTATACTCTTAACTTAAAAGTCTTTGGTGCTAATCTATAAACTAAGATTAATGCTATCATGCAATAGAAAATACTAAACAATACCATAGCTATTCCGAAAGACAATATTGGTATTTGTATTTTTAGCATCATATAGCATACAATATATGTAAGTGATTGTGCCAAAGTATAAGTACTACTTTTCATTTCGATTGCTACATTATAGGGTTGTAATAAATAATATAATACCAAATAATGAACAGAAAAGAAAATACTCATTGCTATAATAGAAATACCTAGCACGATATAGTTTAGAGGATTGTCCGTACCACCTGTTATCCATAAAATACAAGGTAAGCCTATAGCTATCACTATAGCAGGGATTAAATTAATACCGATTAATGTTTTTAATCTCTCTTTAAATAGACTCAGAATGGTTTGTGGTTTTTTGAAAAAACGATAAGTTAACATACTATGGTCACAATTCATAAACATAGCTTGTGTAACAACAGTGCCTCTATTAATCATATACATAACAAAAACAAAATAAGGTAAATAGGTAAGTAATACTTGATTTACTTTTACTTTAAATTCTTCATTATAACAGACTCCTGCTATAACGGCCAGCATTACACCTAATGCAATTAATGCTGTCTTTTTGGCTGATTTCGTTAATATTTTTTTATGTCTTTTTACAAATAATTCATGGAAATACGCAAATCCTTTTTTATCACTCGTATCTGTTGTATCCATCTGTATTTGTTTTAGAGTTGTACTTTGTAAAATATCTGCTTTATTTTGTCCTTGTAGCATAAACAAACTATCCACCATTAATAATTTCTTATAGATTTTTGTATAATTTTGAAAATGGCAAATATAATAAAAACTACCCATCCCTATTAAAATGCTAATAAATAATAAAATAACAAATAAATTCATACTAATGGCTATTCCTAGATAGGGTAGTCCATAAGCAACTAATAATAAAGTTGCAATGATACCCCATATTCCTTTTGTTAGGGCATTTTCATTTTTTACATTCTTTGATTTTTGGTAATCCATTAACGTAAACATAGTTGCTATTATTTTAACAGCTACTACGAAAACAGGCAACAAACAACCTAGCCAGATAGGTATTTGGTATAATCCACCTAATACAATCGTAAATGGCAGAAAACCAATGAATACTTTCAAAAGCATATAGATATAATTAGATAATGCATATTTTTTAGCATCCATACGCATCAAAATTATGGCATAATATTTATCTCTACTAGGATTAAACATATAGGTGTTTACCAATCCACCAATTACTGTTAACCAAAAAAAGATATGTAAAAATATATTGGCATCTTTTACTTTTAGTATTTCCATAGCGGCTACTACCATGCATAGCAAGTACAAAAGCTTTCCTATGAAAATACTACCCAATTCTATGATAAAACTTATGGTATTTCCTAAGATTTTTAATCCTTTATTTTGATAAATTGTATTAGGTAATATTTTTTTCAAAATTGGTAATTGCTTCATAGAATATAAAATACTATTTACACGATACGTATTTTTTAAACGAAAAGATAAGATGAAGGATTTAAACATTTGTCTCCTCCTTTAGTGCTTCTATAATCTTCTGCTTTAATTCTGTATTATCTAAATCTTGTTTATCTATTTTTTCCAAGATTCCTTGATTTAGAATAACAATCTCATCACATAAATCTAAAGCCAATTCCATAATATGGGTTGAAAAAATTAAGATATGGTCTTTTTTTATATCCTTTAACATTTGTTTCATCTCTTCTGCTACTATCACATCAAAAGAAGTTAACGGCTCATCTAATAGTAATACCGCTGGACTTGCAATAATATTTACTAACATTTGCATCTTATTTTTCATACCATGGGAATAATCTTTTAGTAGTTTATCTCTATCTTCTTTATCTATTTTCATAAAGTCAAAATACGCATCTATTGGCTGTACATTTTTTATCTTATTTTCATGAATCTCTAAAAAAAATTTTAAAAATTCTCTTCCTGTTAAGAATTCTGGAACAGTAGGTGTGGATAATACATATCCAATGTCATCCGGCGTTAGTTTTCTAAGATGGCTATTTTCCTCTATCAACACTTCCCCTTGGTCAAATGGGATATCTTCATTAATACAATTAAAAAAAGTCGTTTTACCAGCACCATTTCTTCCTAATAGTCCATAAATTTTTCCCTGTTCAAAGGTAAAGTTTATATCTTTTAGCACTTCTTTTTTCTCAAAATTCTTCTGCATATTTTTAATTACTAATTTCATATATTGCTCCTTATTCTAGATAACCTTTTTCTATTAAATCTTGGAAAATTAACTTATCTACTGGTGAAATTTTATCCATATCTTTTGAAGTTAACCACCTTAATTCTTGTATTTCAGAATTTGGTTTCAAGATACCGGCTGTAGCCTGCTGTATAACAAGTCATTTTCACGATGATGCCTTCTGCTTTTCCATGTGCTTGTGCTTCAAATGTACCATAATATTGGATAGTCTCTTTTTGTATGTCTACACTTAATTCTTCTTTGACTTCACGTATTAAGGTTTGTTCATCTGTTTCGCCCCTTTCTCTTTTTCCACCAGGAATATAATAGGTATCTTTCCCTTTTGAAAGACTACTTAATATCTTTTGATTTTGTATATAAATATAGGCAATTTTATCAATCACTTGCATCTTCTTTTCTCCTTTAATACCAATACAGTATCTTTTCATTTGGATTTTCCAATCCACATTGTTCTACTAATTGATTGATTTTTTCTTGGAAAAAGATATATTTGGTATACCCTAATTGTTTTAAATACTGATAAACTTGTATGACTTTTTCTGGCACTTCTTGTTTTATTTGCCATCCGAACTGTGGAAAAATAACCATTCTTTGAATATCCCCTACCAATACACTTATATTTTCTCTAGCACGTACTTCTTCCATAGTTTCTAATCGTTGTATCCATTCTTCAAAGGTTAACTCTGGTGAAATAATGATTAATTCTTTACCTACCAACACTTTCTTCGCTGCTGAAAATGTCCTTCTTTGCGACAATCGGTTATGCACAATTAAAATACGACTAGCCGTTAATTTTTCTTCTTCTATGACTTTTAAAGAAAAACGAAAATTATCCCCTGTATTGGTTGATTTTGTTTCTAAAAAAATATGTTTTCTAGGAATGCCTTGTTTCATGGCTATATCACAAAATATCTTCGCTTCTGGTTTAGAAAATGTATCTTTGGTTATTTTTCCTAAACCACCTGTAAATAGAATTTGATTAGCATATCCTGCTTTCCAAAGCTTACTACAAGTAACAGGAATCTCTAAATTCGCACAACCACAACCTAATATTAAATCACACTTTTTAGGTTCCATGTCTAATCCAGTATAATCCCATATTACTTTTAAAGCAGATTTCATTTCATTGGTTAATTTCATGTTTTTCCTCTTTTTCCTTTATTTCATAATTCCATATACCTAAATGTCCTTTAGCAGGTATGGGTGTCTGCAAAGGTTCTACTTTATCTAATATCCATGCATATCGTCCCACAGCGTATTGTCCACAACGTTCTTCCACCTTATGATTTTTACCTATATCTTTTACATAAGTTTCATCCATATACACACAATCTACTAATTGACATTTAGCAATGATGGCTCCATAGGTAAATTCTCTACTAGGAATAAAATCATGGATAAGGCTTTGTATTTTTTCGTCTTTCTTACTGACTGGTTTTAAACTAGCATGAATATATAGTTCTCCTCTATAGTCTGTTTTCCAACTTCTAGTCTCTACTTGTTTAACACCTGCATAAATGAAACTAGCCCATGGTTCTAATAAAGATAATACTTTCATAATAAAGCGATTCCTTCTTCTATAAATTTTACCGTTCCTGGCAGCCAATGAAACTGACAAACTTCTTCTGGTTTAATCCATCTTATAGAAGCCACTTCTTCATCTTGTGTTACTACTCTTTCTAATGTCTTTAATTTACAAAGATAGGTATATACTAATGTATGCTGCTCACAATTTGGATAGTGGAAAATATGACTATATACCTTTGGTATCATTTTTATAATTTCTACTTGATAACCAGTTTCTTCATACACTTCTCTTATAACCGCTTCTTCTGGTGTTTCCCCAAATTCGATTCTACCACCTGGTAATTCCCAAA
>CATXTS010000019.1 GCA_958402495.1 uncultured Clostridiaceae bacterium | reverse complement strand
GTTCAGCAATATTCTTATTAACTTTATATAGTGTCGTTTGATTTTCCGTTCCTTGCAAAAATAATATTGGAATATTAATTTCTTTAATTTTTTCTTCTGGTTTTAAATTTCTTGTTTCTCTCATAAATGTTTTACTAAGTGTCATTACTTTATCAGTTGTTTTACTTTTAATATTTACACTACCTTCTACTAAAGCACTTTCATAATTTTGAATTCCCAATGAACCCTTTGGATTTCCATTGTTATTATCAATAGATCCTGAATATACAATTAGTTTTTTCACTTGTGGAAAATAAGCATAATTAATTAGACTCAAAACACTAGCTCCAAAACTTGCACCTAACACCATCATTTGAGAATATCTCTCATTTTGAACTAACCATAAAGTTGCTTCTAAGTCTTTCTTTAATCCTTCCATTGTCATTTCAATATCTTTTCCATCACTTTTTCCATGAACTCTAAAATCAAATCTAAAAGTATCATAACCATTATTTACTAATATCTCTGACAATTTAGTAAAATCGCCATATTCTTCTCTATCGGTTTTAAGTCCATGACACATGATTACACAGCTTTTATTTGGCTTTTTTCTCATAAATGTTCCACTTAATCTTGTTCCATCTATACTATTATAATTGATTATTTCTTCATTTTCTTTCATAATAAATTTTATTATGGGATTTTCCCATATCCTCTTACAATTGATTTATCAATATGGAGCGTTTTCGGAGGTTATTTGCGAAAAATTTTCCTCCCTCTTTTTGCTCAAAAAAATAACTTGTTTAATCAACTGATGTATAAATTATAACATATTAAAAATATTTTTCAATAGCTATTGCATTTAAAACAAGTGTTTGGTATAATATTGCTATATAAAATTGCAAGGAGCTGATATTATGAATGAAGATGAAATTGAAATAAAAAACAATGCAGTTATTCATAAAGATAGATCTTTAAATAGATTAGATTTGTCTTTTTTGAAACATATAGAATTAAGTGAATATAAAAAAAGTGATTTATTAGCTTATTGGATACATGATTACGCAGTTTATCATGATCAAGAAAGAGATTTTGATGTTACTAAATCTGGAGTATTTCATAGAGGAGATATAATAAAAGTAAATCTAGGTTTTAACATAGGTAGTGAATTAGGTGGATTACATTATTGCGTTGTATTAAATAAAAAAGATAATCCTAAAAATGGAGTATCGAATATTGTACCATTAACATCTAAAAAAGAAAATAAAAAATATCCTAAGTCTTGTGTGAATTTAAGTAATGAGCTTTATAATATTCTTAATCAAAATATTCAAAAAGAAAATAAAAGATTAAATAAGTTATTAACTAAATTAGATAATTTAGAAGAAATTCCAAAATCTATACAAGAATCCATTTCAAAAGAAATAAAATATATAGATCAATTAGGAAAAAGTATTAATCAATATAAAAAAGAAAGTATAGTTTTAATTAATCAAATTACTACAATCAGTAAACAAAGAATATTTTATGATGTCGTTTTAAAAAATGTGCGTTTATCAAATAAAAGTCTTGATTTAATTGATGAACAAATAATTAAGTTTTTTACAAAATAAAGAGGAGAGTTGCTTTTGAACTCTCCAATGTCATTTTAGACTCCCGCATTACTACTTAATAGTAATGGGTTAAGTTAAATATATTTTAACACATAATATTTAACTTGTCAAACTATATTTGACACTAATATTATATGAGTGTTTATTAAATCTTATACATTATTGATTTTATTGCACCATTTAAACCAAACTTCGTTCTTTCACTTACTATCTCTATTTCTAACTGAGAAAGAACTGTTAACATTCTTACGAAAAAGCATCTTCATATACTCTAAATACTTCATATTCTTTGAATTTACAAAGTTGTAATAACTTTTCTTTTTGCTCTGCTAAACTAAATCCTTCACGAACTTAATCTTCTGTGCTAACACGAATATAAATTCCTGCAACTTTCTTTTCTTCTTTCATTTTACAAATACCTCCTATTTACTAGTACAGAAAAATGCCAATCGTAAAGTCTATTTTAAAAATTTTTTTAAATTTTTTAGAGGATATTTGTTTTCGAAACTATTTATATAGAAATAATCATGTTCATTAAAGAATAGATATAGTTTATTATTTATAATTACTCTATGTGGTTCTACATAGGCTAAATTAGTATGTTTAATTATTCTTAAAGTTCCATTAATTATTTTTGGAGCAGCTTTACTAAAGGTACAAGCCCATTCGATTTTAGATAATAGTTCTTTGCTTATTTTAATTTCTTTTTTGATTATAGTAATCATCTTACACCATCCTTCCTTATTCAAGATAAAAGGCAACAAAAAAATCAACCTTTTACAGTTGATTTATCAATACTTTCGTCTGGTGCGACGATTTTACCTTTTGGAGCGGGTAGCGAGAATCGAACTCGCGCTATCAGGTCGGAAGCATGACATTCTACCACTAAATTATACCCGCTTATTTTTACATTCCTATTATACACTATATATTATATAATTTCAATTATTAAGAAAAAAAGTTACTGTTTTAAAGTAACTTTTCTTATCTAGCTTCTAGAAATATAAAATCATACGAAATGAAATATGTTTATTACTACTAGTAGTACGACTTCCATAACGAGTATCCCCTTGAGGAGAAGTATAATCTCTACCAACACTTACACAAGGCGCTGCATGGGCACTATCTACATAACTAGAAGTTTCTGTACACCATTCTCTTTCATTTGATGCCATATCTTGAATTTTACATCTTTCGTCTCCGTTTTTACCAGTATTTCCTATAGTTGTATTTAGAGAAGATTGCATACTGTAATCACTGTCTCCTGAGCATTTTTGTATATAAGAAATGGCTGTACTCCATGCATAAGAATTCAGTAAGTCTGTTTCAAAACTGGCATCTTGATACATAGCTCTACTAGCCTGTGCCGCATTTGGTTGATTAATCCAGTTCCATAGTTTTCCACTTGTTTGTGTAGCCGTTTCTGTTGCCGTTACACTTACCTTTGAATATGGTCTTATACCATCTCTATAACTTGCTTCAAAACGTGCTATATAATAACCACCATTTGAAATGGTATTCTCTACAAATCTTTTCAAGTTTCTAGCTGTTGTATTCGTTCCATCTGTTCCATCTGAGCCATTCGATATTCTAGATTGTATTAATTCCTTATAATACGTATCTATTACTATATCATTTCCTTGTTTCGTATAATCCTTGGCATTTTGTACCAATGTCTCTGCTCCATTTTCTGCAAAAGTATATCTACCTAAAGTAATGGTTGTTTGGTTTCCATCCGCTTTTGTAATATTTCCTACTGGTACCCATACAAATTGATTTCCTCTACTTGCTCCATTTCCATCAGTACTTATATCTTTGTCTTCTATGACAATTCCTTCTGATACACTAGTTCCAGAGTCTGTCGCAATCTTAAATCCATTTGGCACCACTACTTTATTTCCTTTATTGTCTTTAATTTGTGTATTTCCCGTTACATATATTCCTTCTGTTTTCATTTGTTCTACGGTTTTATCTACTATCGTTATATTTCCTCCTGAAGCAAGAACATCGTATAGAGTATTTAATGACTTTTCTTCTTCTACTCTAGCTAATTCTGTATTTTCCTTTGCTCTTCGTGCCTGTGTAATAATTCCATTATCTCCTACAAGCATAGTCATACTAACACCTGCTAAAATAATTAACACAATAATGGTAATCACTAATGCAATTAAAGTAACTCCTCTTTGTTTATTCATAATTTTTCTCCTCTCAAATACTATTTTAACTTTTGTCTCTTTTTTAATCTTTAATGTTAATTCTTTTGTTATTACATTTATCTAGCCTTCTAATGAAGTATTCCATAATTTTATGAGTTATTTATTCATCCTTAGTCCTGTATTTTTTTAGATTTCTACCCTTTTTCTTATCTTTTCCAAGTTTTGTTTTTTTATCCTATTTATTTTATATTACCTTTTGGTTAATGTCAATATAAACATACTTCTATTTTTATTCCTTTTCATTTTCCGTTTTCTGTATTCTTTTTTCAATTTGTTTTATGTTATCTACTGATTATTATCCATTTCTTTTTTAGACAAAAAAATATCACCTATTGGTGATATTAGTTATTTTGGAGCAGGTAGCGGGAATCGAACCCGCATAGCCAGCTTGGAAGGCTGGAATTCTACCATTGAACTACACCTGCATTATTTTCTTTCCTGTTTGGAACGATTTTTATTATACAAACTTTTTTTTCATTTGTCAACTACTTTTTTAAATTTTCTATAATTTTTTTAAAATTTAAGTCCCTGCACACCAACAGGGATTTTATTAACTCTTATTCACACTAATCCGCATCAAGATTCTTTCCTCTTTAATGCTAATACTTACGTTCTTAATTGTGAGGTTAACTTCCGGTAGTTTCATTGCAACCGTTGCTACAAAACTATCCTCCGTCAAGTCATATCCAAAATTTCCTTTGTACATTAGAACAAGACGTACTATAAAATCCTCATCCTCTTCTTTGGACTTTTCTTCTAAAAGTTTAAATATTTCATTTAGCATATATATTTCTCCTCCATTTGTTAGGACCTGCATCTCACATCAGTTAATTATACTTTGCGCAGTAACTTCCGTATAATTGGTGTTAAACTGATAGTTTTCTTTTATAATCATTATTATACTATATTTTACATAAAATTTCAACTTTTATTTCAAAGCTTCATTCATTACTTTTGCTAGATACTTCATACTATTCAAACATTGTTCCATTGTATTACCAGTAGCCCCTACTTCAATAATGGTCGCTGCTTTTGCTAAATGTTGGTTGTATCTACTATTTCTTAAAATAATTGGTTTAAACAAACCTGGATATAATTCATTGGCCTTTTCTTGTATCTTTACTGCAAATTTTAAATTCTGGTTCCAGTTTGGATGTGCTAAACCTCCTCCATCTGTTCCTATAACAAACATAATCTGTGCTGCATATTCATCCCCTATTTTCACTGTTGGCGCATAAGAATAATCGCCAATCGCATCTCTATGTACATCAAAAACAATATCCGTATTGGTATTTGTTTTTAATAAATTCTCTACAGTTGTTAAAGACCTTCCGTAAGATCCATTATAAGCTGGATAATCATGATATGTTTTATCGTGTACAACCTGATATTGGTAACTCTTTAGTTGATTTTCTAACTCTGTTCCCACTCTTGCTACACTAAAATTTAAGTCTGTCGTTCGATAAGTTCCTGTTTGTGTATATTGGAAATTATCACTTGGAGTATAACTTTCACAAGTATGTGTATGGAATATCATAATATTTTGATTATTAATAGAAATATCTGGCTTTAACATTTCTTCTGTTAATTGATGAGCTGTTTCATTTTTCACCTGTACCCCATTATAAGAATTCGTAAATTTAGTAGGTACATTGTTTGGTACTACTTCCGTACTACCCCCTGTTTGTGCCTGCTGTACTGGCAAATCCGTCTGTGTATTTTCTTTTGTATCGGTGCTATTTTCTTTAGCCTTAGCTACTATCGTATCCATCATTTCTAATTGTGTTCCCAATACTAATTTTAAAGGGTCTATCTTTTCTATATCTTCTTCTATTTGTGCCACCGTATCTTTATTTTCTTGTTTAACTTGCTTCATCATTGGTATACTATCCTCTAAGCATCCTTTTAAATCTAATTGTGTAATAAAGCTAGAAACCTTTTGTGACTCTTCTGGTGAGTGGTTAGAAAAGATACTTACCAGTAAATAAATAATGCCCACTATCAGTATGAATCTTATCAAATATTTTGCCAAATCTTTCAAATGTATCACTGCTAAATTAATCATATTTTTTCCTCTCGTACAAACCTTATTATATGTATTATATGCTTGTACTTGTACAAATATGACAAAAGAAAAACAAGTAAGTTATTTATTATCTTACTTGTTTGTTTGCTATTTTAGCTTTTCTATAACTGCCTCTAAAGGCAATGTTTCTTGTTCTCCAGTTTCCATATTTTTTAAAGTAACTGTTTTATTTTGAATCTCATCTTCTCCTAATAAAATGACATAAGGAATTTCTAGGTGGTTAGCATATTTCATTTTGGCTTTTATTTTTTTATTTTCTAAATATACTTCTGTGGCAATATTCTCATTTCTAAGCACAGTTGCAGTTCTTAAAGCCTCTGAAATATCCTCTGTCATCGGAACCACTAATACTTTTGCAACAGATTTTTGTTTTTGCTCTAATACTTGTAGTTCATTTAATTGATAAAATAAACGTGTTAATCCAATCGAAATACCAACCCCTGGTAATTTTTTATCCGTATAATATTGTGCTAAATTATCATATCTACCACCAGAACAAACACTACCAATATTTCTATAGGCATTTAGGAAAGTTTCATAAACCGTACCTGTATAATAATCAAGACCTCTGGCAATCGTTAAATCTACTTTAAAGTTTTTCTCTGGAACGCCAAACTTTCTTACATAGCAAACTACTTGTTTTAGTTCTTCTATTCCTTGTCTAAATAATTCACTATGTTTGCTAAAAGGTAATTGTTCCAATGCTTGTAACTTTTCATCTGTAGTACCATCAATACCAATAAACTGCATAATGGCATTTATGGTTTCTTGGTTAATTTGTAATTCTGCTAACATAGCTACTACATTGTCTTTTCCTATTTTCTCTAATTTATCTATAATACGCATAATTTCTACAGCATTCTCACTTTGCTCTAATGCTTCAAACATACCATTTAACACTTTTCGATTATTGATACAAATGGTAAAATCTTCAAAGCCTAAAGCCTTAAAGGTTTGGTAAATGACACTTGGCATTTCGGCATCATTTTGTATACTAAGTTCTCCATCCCCAATAATATCAATATCACATTGATAGAATTCACGAAATCTACCTTTTTGTGGCCTTTCTCCCCTGTATACCTTTCCAATTTGATATCTTCTAAAAGGAAAACTAAGTTCATTATTATATTGGGTTACATATTTAGCAAGTGGTACTGTTAAATCAAATCTTAAAGCTAAATCATTATCCCCTTTTTCAAAGCGATAAATCTGTTTTTCAGTCTCTCCACCTGCTTTAGCAAGTAATACTTCTGCCATTTCAATAATAGGGGTATCTATCGGTAAAAAGCCAAATTTTTCATAAGTGTTTTGAATCGTTTGTTTCATTTGATTAAAAGCAATTTGCTCTTTTGGTAATAATTCCATAAAACCTGGTAAGGTTCTTGGCTCTACTATATCACTCATTTTCTCTCCTCCTTTTTTTCAAAATAGAATTCCTATTTTGATATTTATCCTTTATTCTTTTCTTGGTCTTAGTGCTAAATAAATTGGTTCTTCCTCTCGAATCGTGGTCATTCTCCCATGACCTGGATACACAATTGTATCATCTGGTAAAATAGCTAGTTTATTGGTAATAGAATAAATAATTTCTTCAAAATTACTAGTTGGCAAATCGGTTCTTCCCCAAGTTCCTTTAAATAGGGTATCTCCTGATAATAAAAAACCTTCTTGTTTGCAATATAAACAGCTACCACCTTGGGTATGTCCCGGTGTATGAATCACTTTTAATTCAATATTTCCCACATGGATAGTATCACCATCATCTACCCTAGAATCCGCTTCTAATTCCATCTCTTGCATACCAATATAATCTGTTAAACTAATAGATTGGTCATATAGCCCTGGCGCATCTTCTCTATGAATCAATATTTTTCCGCCTTTTTGTTTTTTCAATTCTAGGATTCCTCCAAAATGGTCTCCATGACAGTGTGTTAAATAAATGTATTTTAATTTTTCTATGCCTAAAGCATCTAGCATTTCTATAATCTTTTCAGGTTCTCCACCGGGATCTACAACCATCGTTTCTTTGGTTTGTTCATCTTCTACAATGTAACAATTCGTTGGTTCTGCAAGCTGTGTTTGTACTTGTAATCTCTTTAGTATCATGTTCTTACCTCTTTCTTTAAACATCCTTTATATTTTATTTTTTACGTTTTACTTCATAAACACTATCAATTTTCCTCAAGGCTTTTAATACCTGGTTTAATTGCTCTAGGTTTTCTACTTCTACCGTCATTTCTGTAATGGCAATTCTTTCTTTATTAGCTCTGGAAGAAACGGCTATTAACTTACATTTTGTATCACTAATTTGTGCAATAATATCGGATAAAAGTCCATTTCTATCATTAGCATATACTTCAATATCTACATTATAAGAGGCTGTTTTTTCATCAATCCAATAGACATCAATCATTCTATTTTCTTCATCTAAAAATAAATCTTTTAGATTTTTACAATCTGCTCTATGAACCGATACACCTCTTCCTCTAGTAATGTAGCCTACAATTTGATCTCCTGGTACAGGATTACAACATTTAGATAGTTTTACTAAACAGTTGTCGATTCCTTTTACAATAATACCCGTTTTAGAAACGTTCGATTGGCTTGTTTTCTTATTTAACTGTTCTATCTTTTCTTCTACATTTTCTTCTTTATGGACTTTTCTATATTCTTCTAGAATTCTACTAATTACTTTACCAGCAGAAATGGCTCCAAAACCTACACTAGCATACATATCTTCTATCGTTGCAAATTTATATCGATTTAAAGCACCTTGTATAAACTCTATTTTAAATAATTCGCTATAGTCCATACCAATTCTTTTAATTTCTTTTTCAATTAGGTCTTTTCCTTTAACAATATTTTCTTCCCTTTGGTTTTTCTTAAACCATGCCTGAATTTTATTTTTAGCTGTTGAACTTTTGATAAATTTAAGCCAATCTCGACTTGGTCCTTTGGCATTATCGGAAGTAATAATATCTACAATATCTCCATTATGTAATTTGGTAATAATTGGCATCATTTTACTATTAATTTTACAACCAGTCATATGATGGCCTATCTCTGCATGGATACTATAAGCATAATCAATTGGCGTACTACCTCTTGGTAATACTTTAATATCTCCTCTTGGTGTAAATACATACACTTCGTCTTCAAATAACTCTGTTTTTAAGGTATTTAAAAACTCTTGTGGGTCTTGCATATCTTTTTGCCATTCTAAAGTTTCACGAAGCCATGCTAATTTATCCTCTGATACTTGCACATTCGCCTTTTTACCTTTTGAAAAACTAGCTTCTTTATATGCCCAGTGAGCAGCAATTCCATATTCTGCAATACGATGCATGTCCCATGTACGTATTTGTACTTCAAAAGGAGTTCCTTTTTCCCCAATTAAAGTCGTATGTAGGGATTGATATAAGTTTGGTTTTGGCACGGCAATATAATCTTTAAATCTTCCTGGCATAGGATTATATAATTCATGTACTACTCCTAAAGCAGCATAACAATCTTTTACAGAATTCACAATAATTCTAAGAGCAAATAAGTCATAAATTTGATCTAAAGTACAATTGTCTCTTTTCATTTTACGATAAATACTATATAAATGCTTAGCTCTTCCATTAATTTGGGCATCTATTTTTTGTTTCTTTAATTCTTGTTTGATTTGTTCTTCTATGCGGTCAATAAATTCTAGTCTTTCTTCTCTTTTTCTATCAATACCTTCTACAATTTCTCTATATTCTTCTGGGTATAAATATTTAAACCCTAAATCTTCTAATTCCCATTTTAGAGAATAGATACCCATACGATTGGCTAACGGTGCATATAATTCCATGGTTTCTTTAGCATTGGCAATTTGCCTATCTCTAGGGATATATTTTAAGGTTCGCATATTATGCAATCTATCTGCTAGTTTTATCATAATGACACGGATATCTTTTCCCATGGCTAAGAACATTTTTCTATAATTTTCTACTTGTTCTTCTTCTACAGACTCATAATTTAATTTGCTTAACTTCGTAACTCCGTCTACCATATCGGCTATTTCACTACCAAATTCATTTACTAAATCTTGGTGAGTAATATCTGTATCTTCTACGACATCATGTAATAGAGCTGCACAAATGGTACTGTCATCTAAACCTAGTTCTGCTAAGGTATAGGCAACTTGTAGTGGATGTATAATATAAGGTTCTCCTGACTTTCTTAGTTGCTCCCCGTGTTTTTCCTTAGCAAACATATAAGCTTTCATAATGAGCTTAATATCTGTTTTTCTATTATTCTTTTTCATTTTGTTTAAAATATCTTCTATTGTGAACTTCTTTTCTGTTTCTTGCATATGGTTTCACTTCCTTTATTTTTACTTGCTAGCAGATTTCATCATATCTTTGATATTGATTTGTATATTTTGCCTGCCACCAAAACTATTGATTTCTAAAGTACCTACAACATCGACTTTATCACCAATACAATATTCCTGTGTTAAATCCCCTAGATTAAATCCTATTCCATCTAAAAAGAAATGCTCATCTTTTAAGGTTAACTTTAAATGTTTTCCTTCTGAAAGTGCTCTTATCGCCTGTATTTTTAAATTTCTATATAAAAATATTGGTGTTTTATTGGCTTCTCCAAAAGGTTCTAATTGGCTAAGTTCTTGAACTTGTTCCATTTGGATATCTTTTAAAGTTACTTCTTTATCAATAGGAATGATAGGTATTATATCATGAATAGAACTATTATGCGCATATTCTTCAAATTCTTTTTTGAATTTTTCAAAATTTTCTTTTTTTACACTAACCCCCACTGCCATGCTATGGCCTCCATACTTATCCAAATAAGTTTGACAATGACTTAATGCTTCAAATAAATCAAATCCTGGAATACTTCTACCAGAACCTTTTCCCTCGTTTTCTTCAAAGCAGATTAATATACTTGGTTTAAAATACATTTCTGTAATTTTAGAAGATACAATACCTATCACCCCATGATGCCAACGACTATCACCTAATACAATGACTTCTGCTTCTTTGTTTGCTTGTTCTATTTGTTCTACTGCCTGTTTAAAAATTTCCTTTTCTGTATCTTGTCTTTCTTTGTTGTAAGTATTTAATCGATTAGCTATATTTCTAGCTTCTATAGGGTCTGTGGTTAAAAATAGGTTTAAAGCTTCTCTTTCCTTCCCCATTCTTCCACAAGCATTAATTCTAGGTGCAATTCCAAAGGAAATGGCGTTAGAATCGACCTGCCTATATCCTGATAATTCTAATAATGTTCTTAGACCTATATTTTTAGTAACTTCCACCAGTTTTAACCCTAGTTTAGCAATGACTCTATTCTCATCTACTAATGGTACGATGTCAGAAATGGTACCTACACATACAATATCTAAATATTTTAAGTATTCTTTTTCTGGTAATTGTAATTTTTGACTAATGGCTTGGATGACTTTAAAAACAACACCAACTCCTGCTAACTGGTTAAACGGATATGTACTATCTTTTCTTTTAGCGTCTACAATCGCTAGTGCATCTGGTAAGTTTTCTCCTGGTTCATGATGGTCTGTTATAATCGTTTCTAAACCTAATGCGTTACCATAAGCTACTTCTTCTATTCCTGAAATCCCACAATCTACCGTAATCATTAAGGAATATCCTTGTTCTACTATCCTTTGAATGGCTGGTTTATTTAGTCCATACCCTTCTTCTAAGCGATTAGGAATATAGTCTGCAACTAAGGCACCTCTTTCTTGCATGAATTTCTTTAATACCGTAATACTCGTGATACCATCTACATCATAATCTCCATAAATTATAATGTTTTCTTTTTTCTGGATAGCTTGCAAGATTCTAGTTACCGCTTTTTCCATATCTGGCATAAGAAATGGATTATAAAAGTCATTTCTAGTTGGCTGTAAAAAAGTAGTAATTTCTTTTTCTTCTACAATATTTCTATTAACTAAGATATTAGCTAATAATCTTCCTATCTGATATTTGCATGCAATTTGTTCTACTTTTTCTTCATCTACCTTATAGCATTCCCATTTTTTATTCATATAGTTCCTTTCCTTTAATAAACAATTTGTTCTATTTTATACTATTTTCCCATTTTTTTAAAGGGGTTTATCGGAAAAAGTATAGATTTCCTTCCTTTAATAAGTTCTAACACATACATGAGAAAAAGAATCGTTTATTAGACGATTCTTTTGGATTACTCTACTATGTATTTCTCTCTTTTACATATTCTTCTAAGCATAGTTGCTTTTCTTTTATTTTCTTCGCATGTTCTTTTCCTACATAACGCCAATGCCAAGGTTCATAGCTAACTCCTGTAATGGATTCTTTATCTTCTGGATAACGTAATATAAAACCATATTCATGTGCATGGTCACATAGCCACTGATAAACTTTTAAATTTTTAAAATCTTCATTCACATAGTTAAAATCTACAGCTAGTCCTAAATTATGGTCACTTTGTCCTGGTTTATTGACTACTTGCATAGCCAATTTTTCTGCTTCTTGTTTTCCTTTTCCTTTTTTTATATAGCTATCTACTTTATCAGAAAATAATTTCTTTTGTAATTCTATACTTCTATAAGAAGATTGTATCCATAGATTGCTATACCCTGCTTCTATAGCAGCATTTCTTAATTTATTTAAATATGGTAACGCTCTTTCATCAAAATACAACTGTCCTTCTATTTTAGCAAGCGGTATTTGGTAATCTTCCGGTATGGTATTTTCGCGATTGGCTAGCATTAACTTCCAATCTTGCTCTGCCACATAGTTACTACTAGTTTGCATACTATTTTCATTGATTCCTTGGTTTTCTTTTTCCTTTCCTGTTTGTACCTGCGTTATTTTTTCTTCATTTGGTTTCCTGGTTAGTAAACAAATGACACCTATTAGTATAACCACTACACAAAATGCAATCCCTAAAATAATGATTCTTTGTTTTTGTAATTCTTGTTTTCTTTTACTTGTCTTCATTCGTAAATCCCCTTTGCCCATATTTTATCTTAGTATAGGGTAAAAGTTCTTTCCTGTCCTTTGCATTTTGCAAGTAAGTTGTAAGAGTTTTGTAAGATAGCTTCTTTTTAGTTTTTAAGACATAAAAAAACTATTCTACGTTTATATTTATTCTAATTATTTAAAACATTGTAAAGTGATTTATATATCTGAAAACTTTCAGACTAAGTAATTCAGAAGAACAATATTCCATTGATTTTATGTATAAAATAGATAATTTTTATACCAATTTTGGGTATGTTATTTCTATAAGAAATGGTAAAATTTATGAAATCGTTGATAATATGTCTAAATTGAAAGCATATACTTATTCCATGCTTCTCGAATTAAATGATATAGAACTAAATGAAATAAGAAAAGAAGCCATTACTCAACTCAATATACTGAATAATTCTGATTTAGAAAGAAAAAATATACTGAAACAATATCATAAATATTTTCTTGATATAGACAATAATAAAAAATATGTAAGAATTTTTACTGAATATCTATCAAAAGATAATAGTAAAGATTTACATATATTTGAAAAAGCATTATAATGTTGGTGAAAGGTGGGGTAAATCATGTCTCTTAAAAAACGCATTTTTATTATTTTAATTATCTTTTTCATGATTATATCTTTCATTTTCTTTATATATATACATAATAAAGATTCACTATATTATAAATCCTTTTCTATTTCTATGCCTATCTATGGAAAACATTATACGTTTATTCCTAATAGTACAGAAAAAAGGACTATTTATTTATCTCTATCTGAGGAAGAGAAACAAGAAATCATACATTTGTTAAGTAATTGGACTTTTCACAATTATACCAAAGATGGTATAGCTATGCATTTTGATGAATACGATATTTTCTATGAATTCGTTATCGATTCTTTTTCCTTTGGTTTTAAAAACTTATCAGCAGAAACTATACAATATGTCCAATTTATAGATTTAGAAAGCCCTTCCACCACTTTTATAACAACGATTCCTAAAAGAATTGCAGAAATTTTAGTTCAAAAAGATTTATAAACAAGTCAAAAATACCAAGAAGATTTTCTCTTCTTGGTATTTTGTATATTTCATATATTTTTTCCTTAAATTTTAATAACCCCTCCAATAGTACGGTTCATAGCATCTTCATGATGAGATAAAATAGAAGCACCACCTGCTAGAACAATAATATCTCCTTGTTCTACATATCCACGTCTTTTTGCTTCTTCTATTCCTTCTGCTATGACATCATTTGGCGTTTTCTTTCCTTTTACTAAAATTGGCATGGTGTTCCATACTAAAGCTAATTGTCTATATGTTTTTTCGTTAGTTGTCAATGCATAAATTGGGCAACCTGGTAAGAAACTAGAAATCATTCTTGGAGTATCTCCTGTTTCTGTATAAGCAAAAATTGCTTTTGCATTCATTTCCATAGCAGTTCCTGTTACACTATGGTTTAAATTAAATTCATAGTTTAAGTCTGATAAATCATGTTCTCTTCTAGAAAATCTCTTCCAATAACTAATCTCTTTTTCTACAGCATTAGCAATACGGCTCATCACCTCTACACATTGTACAGGGTATTTTCCCATAGCACTTTCTCCTGATAACATGATAGCACCTGTTACATCAAAAATAGCGTTAGCTACGTCACTAACTTCTGCTCTTGTAGGTTTTGGATTAGTAGTCATAGAGTCTAACATTTGGGTCGCTGTAATTACCATTTTTCCTGCACGATTACATTCTTGGATAAATCTTTTTTGTACAATTGGTACTTCTTCTAATGGTATCTCTACACCCATGTCTCCACGGGCAACCATAATACCATCACTAATTTCTAAAATCTCTTTAAAGTTATCAATTCCTTCTTGATTTTCTATTTTAGAGATAATCTTAATATCCTTGCCACCATTTTCTTCTAACACTTTTTTGATTTGGCGAATATCTTCTGCACTTCTAACAAAAGAAGCAGCTACATAATCAAAGTTATGAAGACATCCATCTTTTAAGTCTTGAATATCTTTTTCTTTTAGTGCTGGTAAATTCACATGGGTTCCTGGTAAGTTAATACTTTTCTTACTACCTAATTCTCCTCCATTGGTTACTCTGCAAACAATATCTTTTCCCTCAATTTTAACAACTTCTAATTCAATTTTTCCGTCATCTATTAAAACCACTTCTCCTGGTTTTAAATCTTTATATAATTCTTTATAACTAACACTTGTTTTGGTATGGTCTCCCATGATGTCTTCATTTACTAAAGTAAATGTTTCTTCTGCTTGTAATACAACTGGTGAATTTTGTAATTTTCCTGTTCTAATCTCTGGTCCTTGCATATCTAATAATAAAGCTACTGGCATATTTAATTCTTCTCTTGCTTGTTTAACAGCTTCTACAAAAGGCTTTTGTTGGTCTTCATATCCACCATGTGAAAAATTAATTCTAGCTACATTCATACCTGCTAAAATTAATTTCTTTAATGTTTCTACATCTCCTGTAGCTGGTCCTATTGTACAAACTATTTTTGTTTTTCTCATATTATTTCCCCCTATATTCAGCTTCTTTAGCTATCTTATTTTATTCTTTCTTTTAAAACATAGTTCATTATATCATGAAAGAATTTATCTTTCAATAGTTTTTGGGCTTCCTTTTCACTTTATTTCTTTGATTCTACCTTGTATTTTCTAGTTATTTATGTTATATTACTTTACGTTATTGTAAACTTATTGTTTAAAAAACAGAAAGGAAATATTATGAAATCTCGCGTTTTGTCAGAAACAGAAATTTTAACTAAATATTTCATCATTTTCCTACAGTACGATGGTACATTGTACCATGCACAGTGTGAGTTTACCAAAGAGATAGATACGCTAGAATATTTATATTTACGGGGTGCTTGTTATATTTCCACAAGCTTTCTTCCAAATCAAGTTTCTTTTTACGTAGAAGCACAGGAAAAAGATAACCAAGTATTTTGTTACCCATTGCATTTAAATGCTTTTACCTATAGGTTATATCCTATTTTTGAGGAAGAGCTTCTTTCCAACATACAGCAATGTATCTTTTGGAAGGAGCAGTGGATATCTTTGTAATTTCTATCTCTTCAAACAAAAGCTTCCCTAAAAAGGAAGCTTTTGTTTTATATTATTTGGTTATCCATTTTACTAAATCTAAGTTTTCAGAATCTAATAGCATTCTATGTTTTGGAATCACTCTAAATGTATAACCATAATCTCCACCAGTGGTTAATTCTATTTTTGCTTCATATTGATAGTTTTTGGAATCTTCATCCTGTCCTAAAAGTTTCATTGGAATAACACCAATTTTCTCCACTACACCATTTTCTTTAATCTTACCATAGTATACTTGTGCTTCTATGGAGTCTGGTGTTAAATTTGGTAATTGGATACTACAATTTACAGTAATTTTATTACCTGCATCTATGGTAATATTATCTAAATTATGCTCTTCTGTAATAACCATATCTTCCCAATTTCTATAAAGTTCTTGTTTCCAACTTTCATATTGGGTTACTTCTTCTAAATTACAATAATAGGTTTTATATAAATTAGCAAGTGGCATATATAATTTGGTAATATAATCTACTAACATTCTAGAAGTACTATACTTTCCACCTGTAGAAATAATCGATTCTTTCATAATTTGCATCCATTCTTTAGAAACGCCTTTCTCATCTTTTGCATAATAGGCTGGAATGATTTTATTTTCTAAAGTAGCATAGATGCTTTGACTATCGTTATTATCTTGTATTTCATAATTATCGTATTCTGCATTGGTGCCAATTGCCCAACCATTTTTTTGGTTGTAACCTTCTGCCCACCAACCATCTAAGATACTAAAGTTAACAACACCATTGACTGATGCTTTCTGTCCACTAGTACCGGATGCTTCCATTGGTCGTCTTGGTGTATTTAACCACACATCCACACCACTAATTAAATATCTGGACATAGCAATGTTGTAATTCTCTAATAAGAAGATTTTTCCTTTAAATTGTGGTTTCATAGAAATCTCATGAATATACTTAATTAAGTCTTGGCCTTCTCTATCTGCTGGATGTGCTTTTCCAGCAATAATAATTTGCACAGGCTTATCTGTATGATTTACAATTTGGGTAATTCTTTCTAAATCTCTAAATAGCAAAGTACCTCTTTTATAAGTAGCAAACCTTCTAGCAAATCCAATGGTTAGCGCATCTGGATTTAATTTAGAAGTAATTTCTTCTATCTCTTCATAAGGATAATTGCTTCTTCTTAATCGATTGGTTACATTTTCTTTCACAAATTCTAATAATTTTTGTTTTCTAATTCTATGTACTTCCCATAGTTTCTCATCTGGAATCTCTCTAATTTTCTCCCAAGTCTCATCTTTATAGATGCTATCTTGCCAATAGGGCGTTAAATATTCATTATACAATGCCTTCAAGTCTTGTGCTAACCAGGAGCAAGTATGAATACCATTTGTTATATAACTAATTGGTGATTCATTTGGTGCAATATGTGGCCATATATCACCAAATAGTTCTCTGGACACAGCTCCATGTAATTTACTAACACCATTTTTCTTACCTGCTACTTTTAAAGCTAAAATTCCCATGTTAAAGCCAGAATTTAGTTCTGCATTTGGTTTCATTCCCATTTGTAAGAATTCTTCTCTAGAAATACCTAATCTATCCCAATAATCTTTAAAGTACTTTTCTACTAAATGAATCGGGAAAATATCGTTTCCAGCTGGTACTGGTGTGTGGGTAGTAAATACAGTTCTAGAAGATACGATATCTCTTGCCATTTCAAAAGACACTTGTTTTTCTTTCATACAATTTTTAATTAATTCCAAAATTAAGAAAGAAGAATGTCCTTCATTCATATGGTATACGGTTGGATTTAATCCTAAAGCTTTTAATAGGCTAACTCCTGCCATTCCTAAAACAATTTCTTGGCTGATACGCATTTCTTGGTCTCCACCATATAGCGTAGTGGTAATATTTCTATATTCTTCTATATTTTCTTCTATATCGGAATCCATTAAATATAAAGTGACTCTACCTACATTAATTTTCCATACTTTTAGATATAGTTTTTTCTTTGGAAATTTTACATAGATTAATAAATCTTTTCCATCAGAATCCTTTACTTCTTGAATTGGTAAAGTACTCACATCAATGTTTTTATATTCTGTTTCTTGTTGTCCTACCCCATTAATTTTTTGATGAAAATAACCGTTTTTATATAACAATCCCACTGCTACTAAAGGAAGTCCTAAATCACTAGCTGATTTTAAATGGTCACCTGATAAAATACCAAGACCTCCTGAATAAATGGATAGCACTTGGTCTAAACCATACTCTGCTGAAAAATAAGCAACTAAATCATTTCGATTATCTGGATAATTTCTAGAAAACCAAGTGTTTTTGGCTTGTATATAACCATCAAAATTCTCTACTATTTTATCATAATCGCGTAGAAAATTAGTATTTTTCGTAGCTTCCTCTAATTTTTCTTGTGATACTAATCTTAAAAATTTTACAGGATTTTTTTCTACACTCTCCCATAAATCCCTATCTATTTCTTTAAAAAGTCTTAAAAATTCCGTATTCCACGACCACCATAAATTGTTAGAAATATCACCTAAGCGTTCTATTCTCTTAGGTAATTGTGGATTTACCGTAATTTTATTAAATACGTACATGTTCTATTTTCCTCCTTTGTAATTTTCCATCGTCTTTTTCACTTGTTTTTTACTTCTTTATTATCCATTAACTTTTGTCTTTTGTCAAACCATTTCTTGTTTTTTTCCAGAAATTTTATGATATTTTTTTGGGCTTGTATTCTTTTATTTTTCGGTTTTCATTTTTATTTGTTTTTTATCCTTATAATAATTCTTTTTTACCGGTATTCTTCTGGCTTTAATCCTACCCTACTTCTCATATGGTCTAGCAATAATACTATTGCTAGAATAGAAATTTAGGTTTATGAGTGGCTTGAAAAAAATAAATAATCTTAAAAATAGAAGAAAGACTAAATGTCCTTCTTCTATTTTATATCTCTATAATTATAATATTTTTTATAACATAGAATTGCTACTATTATAGTTGCAAGAGTTACAATTATTATTGTCATGCTTACACCCGTTTGTGGTAGTTTTCCTGTTGCTACTGTTTTGTCTTCTACTGAATTCAAAGAAGTATCATTTGGATTACCTGTGTTATTATTTTTATCTTCTTCTTTATTTTCACCATCACTTGTATCTGCTTTTGTTAAATATACATACTTAATTTTGTACTTTATTGCATAATTTGCAGCCAATGAATTTTCATAGCAATAAATAGTTAAATTTTCATCATGACTCTTAAATATAGAATCTGAATCATTCACATTGTAAAATCCCATTTTGGTAACATTATCCAATATAGTAATTTTCTTTAAATTAGTACAATTATCAAATGCACTATATTCTATTTCTGTTACCGTGTTTGGTATTACTATCTCAGTTATTCCAGTATTAGCACATAAATTTTTAGGTACTATTGTTAAGCCTTCTTCTAATGTTATCTTTGTTATATTTGGATTATCTAAACATGGACTTACTGAACCATTTTTTAATGTTTTAGGTATTGTAAGTTCTGTTAGACTTGTACAACCCTTAAAAATTTGAAATGATAATGTTGTTATATTTCCTAAATCAACTTTACTTAATTTTGTACAATTTTCAAATGCGCTATATCCTATTTCTATTACTGTACTTGAAATAGTAACACCAGTTATCCCTATTGCTGATTTAAAACAGTCGTTTCCTAGTGAAACTACTGCTTTTCCATCCAAAGTTGATGGTATTGTAATATTACCTATTAAATCTGATGAATTTGTACATTTCAGTTCCACTATTTGATTAGAATTATTTAATTTATAACTCCAATTTACAATAACTCCATTAATTGTAGACGTTGCTGTTTGTGTATCTGTAGCTAGTACATTTCCACACATTCCTATAATTAGTATAATTGCAAATAAAATAATAAAAATCTTTTTTACCATATGTATCTCCCCTTAATCTTATCTAAAAAGTGTTTATATAACACTTTCTTGTATTTTTCTACACTATTTATATCACTGCTAATTGCTTCTGTCAACAGTTTTTAATATTCTCATTTAGATATATATTAATAAGTTTTATTGGTATTAATTTATTTATTATTTATCTTTATAATTTATATATAAATAATTTTTACATTATATAGCGCAACTAGAAATGGAGATGATATTATGACT
>CATXTS010000018.1 GCA_958402495.1 uncultured Clostridiaceae bacterium | reverse complement strand
GAGTAAGCGTGGGCAAACCTGAATACCCCGATGCTTGCGTCGGGGTAGTTTATTGGAGGAAATGTCTATGAAGTCAAACAGTTGGTTCTACGCAGACATTATGTCTGTACATGATGAGGTTACAGGTACGTGTTTTCTTAATTCTGTAAGTTTCCCTAATGGGCAAAAATTACTTTTTGCCGTAGATTGTGGTTTGTTTCAAGAAAGAGAATATGAATACTTGAATGAAACACTGCCATTTAATGGACGGAATGTAGATTTTTGCTTAGTGACGCATAACCATGTAGACCATACAGGAAGATTACCACTCATGGTAGGAAAAGGATTCTCAGGAGGAATCTATGCAACTGAAACCACTTGTAAATTATTACCATTGGCTTTGGAAGACAGCTTCAAAGTATTAAGAGAAGCTGCAAAGAAGAAAAAAACAAGACCATTATACGATGAAATGGAGGTTCAAAAAACACTATCGCAATTAAAGCCCTGTGCTTATCAGGCAACTTTTAAAGTTCATGACCATGTTAAGGTTACTTTTTTTGATAACGGACATTTAATTGGTGCCGCAGTAATCTTAGTGCAAATTAGTTATCCTGGATATGAAGATATCAATTTATTATTTACAGGAGATTATCGTAGTTATAATATGTTTTATGATGTAAGACCACTTCCTGATTGGGTTTTAGAATTACCATTAACGATAATTCAAGAATCTACTTATGGAGATATGGACACAGATGAAATGCAACCATGTTTTAAGAAGAATATACGAAATTGTTTGAAAGAGGATGGAACGGCTGTAACAATGGTGTTTTCATTAGGAAGAGCACAGGAAATTTTATATGAATTGAAAACTATGCAACAAGATGGCACCTTAGATGTAGAAATACCAATTTATTTTGATGGAAAATTGGGTATTCGGTATACGAATTTATTCTTAAAAGATGGATTGGATATTAAACCAGAAATGAAAGATTTTCTGCCAGTCAACTTAACGTATGTAAACAAAGAAACAAGAATGTTTGTTTTAAAAGATGTGCATAAGAAAATAATTCTTACGACATCTGGAATGGGGTCTTATGGACCTGCACAACTGTATATTCCAGAATATTTAAAACGAGAAAATGCTTTGATTCAGTTTACTGGTTATACGGCAGAAGGGACACTGGGAAATCGATTGAAAAATGCACAGGTGAACGAAAAAGTAGAAATTGCAGGACAGATGATAGTTAAAAGAGCAAGGGTAGAATATACAAAAGAATATTCTGCACATGCTAAGGCAAATGAACTGATAGCGTTTTTAAAACCAATTCAAAGACCAAAGCTGATTTTAATAAATCATGGAAGAACGCAGGTAAAACGAATCTATGAACAAAGGGTTATAAAGGAATTACAACCTAAACAAGTAGAGATTCTTGGAAGAGACTACTTTTTTAGAATTAATCCTTATGGATTAGAAAAGGTGTTACCAACTGAGTTTGAGAAGGATGTAAAAAATGTGTCTTATAAGATGCATAAGGAGGTAGTAAGATGTTAGAAAAACGGCAAATGTATAATTATGAAGCTGAAGAAACAAGAAAAAAGAGTATACAGTTAAATGCAGGAGGAAAGGGAAAACAAAACAAACAAGGACCATATAATCATCAAAGTGAAAGAGTCAATCCTAATACACAGCAGAATTTTAATGCAAACAGGAAGGGCAAAAGAATAAGAAATATCAAACAAGTAGAAAAAGATGTTTTACAATGCATCATAGGACAAGATGCGCAAGTAAAAGAGATTATTACGGCTGTATACAGAGGTATCTATTTTAAGTCAATTAAGTCAAATACCTTAATTATAGGGGATAGTGGAACCGGAAAGACAGAAACGGTTGTACAAATTGCAAAACGAATGCATTTACCATATACCATAGAAGATGCTACGAAGTATAGTAAGGTAGGATACCATGGTGCTAATGTGGAAGATATGCTACTTAATTTAATAGAAAATGCAGACGGTGATGTAGAGCGTGCCCAAAATGGTATAATCATCATTGATGAAATCGATAAGAAAGTTAATATTGGCGAAAATGATGTTTCTGGCGTAGAAGTACTCAAAAGTTTACTCAAAATGATAGAAGGAACGACTATAAAAGTAGCAAAAGTGAAAGATGAATTTTTTGATGAAATAGTAGATTTTGATACAAAAAATATCCTAATCCTATTCTTGGGAGCATTTTCAGGATTAGAAAAGATTCGGGATAAAAGGCTGAATAGACAAGCGTTGGGATTTGCTTCTAGTAACATGGAAAAAAATACAATGAAAAATGATAAGTTTACCAAGAAAGATTTAATGGATTATGGAATGCCAAAAGAGTTTGTAGGAAGGATTGATACCATTATACAGATGAAGACTTTAACCAAACAGGATCTGGTGACAATTTTAAGAAAATCAAAACTTTCTATCTTTAGGCGTTATCAGAATGAACTCAGAAAAAGAGGGATTACCTTAGATTATAATGGTAAACTGTTTGAAAAAATTGCAGAAAAAGCCATGTTAGAAGGTACAGGAGCAAGAGAATTAAGCAATATTGTGAATGCTATGTTCACCAATATTATTTATGATGTGATGGCCGAAGATAAGCAGTATACTAAGTGTAAATTGTTTTTAGACGTTGTCGAAGACAATACCAGATATGAATTGTTATAAAAACAAATACCCCCCTACACAGATAGATTTTGTGTAGGGGGGTATTGTGCAATGTAACCACAAATTATACTTAAGAGTTTAAAAAATTCTAATTATAATATGAATAGAATTTTTTTTGATAAATATAAGTTAACCACAAAAAATAAAATCAAAAAAAGAAAATTTATGTGTGAAAGACAAGAATAGTTTAGTAGATAGTACTTGAATAATTAGAGAATAGCAGAAAAACTAAGAAAGCAATAGAGAAATACATAAAAAAACAGTTACAAGAAGATTACATATATTTACATAAAATAAATTGAAAATAATTATATAAGAAGAGAAAATAGATAAAAAGAAATAGACTATATAGTGAAAAATAAAAACATATGAAAAGAAAGAAGGAAAGAAAGTGGAAAAAAGAAAACAAAGAGGCATTACTTTAATAGCATTAGTAATTACTATTATCCTTTTAATTATACTAGCAGGCGTAACAATTACTACATTAGTAGGAGATAAGGGAATTTTATACCAAGCAGGTCAAGCTAAAGAACAAAGCAGTATATCTTCAATAGAAGAAAAGATTCAATTGGTGAAAGCAAGTTTTCTATTGCAAAAGGAAAAAACATTATCAGAGTATTTAGAAACCGAAATACCAGACTTAAAAATAATTTATACAACAGCATCTGGGAAGATAGTAGCAAAATATGCAGAACAATATACGGTTTCTATTTATGAGGATAAAATATGGGTAGGAGAATATATAAAAAATACTTTAGCAAACAATGGAATAGTAGGAAGTGTGGGGGAAATAGGATTTTTAACGGATGAAGGGATTGCAAGGAAATATATTCGAAGCATAGAAATAGAAACGTCAGGAACAACGCCAGATAACTTTATTAAAAAATGGGATGTATCTGAAATGCAAGATGGTAGCATAATAACCTATGTGACTGCCGGTGATGAAACACAAGGATATGATTTAAAGATTGTTTCAAATGGTGTTATATATACACCAAAGGATAGTGTAGGAATGTTTAAAGATATAGGAACGAAAGAGGGGATTCGTAGTGGTAATATAAACTTAGAAGGTTTAGATACCAGCTATACAGTCAATATGGAGAGAATGTTTTCCTATTGTGGTTATCAAAGTATGACTGATTTAAATTTAGGGAGTCATTTTGATACAAGTCATGTGACCAATATGATTAATATGTTTTCATGGTGTGGATATAATGGAATACAGACTTTAAACTTAGGAGATAATTTTAGTACGAGAGAAGTAACTAATATGGCTAATATGTTTGCCTTTTGTGGATATATGGCTATGTCAAATTTGAATTTAGGAAAACAGTTTGATACAAGTCATGTAATAGATATGAGTACCATGTTTAGTTCCTGTGGATATGTAAATATGACAAAACTAGATTTAGGAGACAATTTTAATACTAGTAAAGTGGGCAATATGTATCGTATGTTTGAAAAGTGTGGATATCAGAGTATGGAAAATTTGGATTTAGGTAATCTTTTTGATACGGGTAATGTAACGAATATGAATGCTATGTTTACTTATTGTGGATTTAATAATATGACAAGTTTACATTTAGGAGGACAGTTTAATACCACAAAGGTAGAAAATATGGATAATCTATTTAGATATTGTGGATATAAAGTAATGAATAGCATTATATATGAAGGGACAAAGGCTAGTTTTGAGAAAAATTGTGCAAATTTAATAATAAATGCAAGTCAGGCAAATTTTTTAAGTTCTAATTTCCCTAATTGTAAAGAAGTAACTTGCTTAGATGCAAATTTTGTACTACAGTAATGTATTTTTTAGGTAACATAATTTGACAGAAAAGGAGAAATATGGTATAATTGAAAACGTGGTGTGAAAAAACGCCAGGAAGGATGTTGAATAAAAATGAATCAAACTAGTAAAAGTGCGCTGAAAGTAAAAGAAATTATAAGCATATTTTCTATTTTCGTTATCTTAGCAACTAGCTTACCATTTTTTCTAAATAAACAATCAGAGAGCGTCATTGCTAAACAAAGTAAGCCAATAGAACAAGCTAATACAGTTATAGAGAACTTACAAGAAGATTTACCAACTGTAGAAATAGCTGATAACTATAAAAGGACAATAGAGCCAACCAGCCGTTATGGAAAAGAAAGAACGATAGTCAATACGAATACTACAGTACAAACAGAGAACACGCAACCCATAACAATGCAAGCTACAGAAGAGCCAACCGTATCTTATATTTCGATTGAAGAGATTACCATTTCTAAAAATATGGATTTAACAGTTAGGTGTGGTGTATCTAAGGCAGATTTTAAACAATTAATGAAAAGTCTAAAAGTAGATAGAAGCGGGTTCTTCTATAAAAATAGTGATATTCTTTATGATTTATGTGAGAAATACCAAATTAATGAAATTTTCTTTTGTGGGTTAATTGCAGCAGAATCAGGATGGAATATTGCTTCTAGTCACAGAAATACCCATAATTATATTAGTATGATGTCCAAAGGAAAATTAATAAAATATGCTTCAGATAAGCAAGGTTTAGAAGCAGCAGCTAAATTATTACACAATAAATACTTAACCAAAGGAGGGTCTTGTTATAGTGGGAAAACTCTAGCAGGGGTACAAAAAAGATTTTGTCCTAATTCTTCTACTTGGGTTAATTTAGTGTATGGATGTATGAAACAAGTTGTAAAATAAAGTAAGGGAAAGCATTTCAAAAGAATGTTTTCTTTTTCTAAAAAGCATTAAAAAAGTTAATAAAAAAAGACAAGACCCCTCATCTTGCGATAGAGGGGTTATTAAGATGTGAAAGCCAGATGTTCATAAACAATGTAACAACATTGTAGAAATTACTTAGAAGATGAAGCAATGAGTGTTTGAATGGCGTACAAGGTATTCGCATAATCTGTACAAGAAATAATAGAGTATCCTCTTGCAAAAAAATGTAAACCTTGATATTCTCCGTATACACCGATTCTAATAGTTCTTCCAGAAATGTACGTAATTCTAAAATCCAAATCTTCCATTAATTCTTCCACTACACGAAGCATAGCGATAGAAGAACTTATATCGGTGAAACTAAGAAAAGTAATACGAGAAAGTGTAGATGGAAGATATAAAAGGTCTTCTTCTCTACTAATTGGAATTGAAATGATAATATTTCCCAGCCAAACATCCATAATGATTCCTCCAGTAAATTATAAAAAGATTAAAATCATTATACTATAAAGTAACATAAAAATCAAATATCCAAATTATAAAAAGTATTCTGAAAGAAAGCTTAGCTTTATGTCAAAAAAGAATTATACAACTTGGTCAAAATGTAGAAAAAGCTATTGTAACTACTAAACAATGCTGGTATAATGACATAAGAAAAAAAGCGCTAGACGCCATAATAAGGAAAGGGGAATAAAATGGGACTTAGTATTAAAGAAGTATGTAAAAGCTATGGAGATAAAAGAGTAGTTGACCACATTAGTTTAGAACTAGACAAACCGGGTGTATTTGGTTTATTAGGGACTAATGGTGCAGGTAAAACAACAACCATACGTATGTTATTAGGAATTCTAAAAAAAGATGAAGGTCAAATTACTTGGAACGGTAAAGAAGTAGAAAGAAAGCATGTTAATTTTGGTTACTTACCCGAAGAAAGAGGTATTTATCCTAAGACAAAAATTAATGAACAATTATTATATTTTGCAAAATTAAAAGGAATGAAAGAAGAAGAGGCACAAAAATCGATTGATTATTGGATGAGTCGTTTAGAAGTAGAAAGCTATAAAGACATGAGTGCAGAAAAACTTTCTAAAGGAAACCAACAAAAAATACAATTTATTACAGCAATTGTACATAATCCAGAATTAATTGTATTAGATGAGCCATTTAGTGGACTAGACCCCGTCAATACAGAATTATTAAGAAATGTTATTTTAGAGTTAGTAAAAGAGGGAAAATATATTATTATGTCTGCTCACCAAATGAGTGTTGTAGAAGAATTTTGTACCGATATTTTGATTTTAAATAAAGGAAAAACTGTTTTACAAGGAAATCTAAAACAAATAAAAGATAATTATCAAGCTAATAAGTTAGAAATCAATGCAGAAGGACCTGTAGAAGAAATCATTAAACAAGAAGGGCTTTCTATCTATTATGCAAAAGATGATTTTTATGAAGTGAACATTTCAAATGAAAATGAAGCACACCATTTGTTTCAAATATTAGCACAAAGAGAAATACCAGTAACTAGATTTGAAATTAAAAAGCCAAGTTTACACGATATTTTTATAGAAAAGGTAGGTGAATAATATGAGAGATTTATGGATAGTTGCTTCTTATACCTTTAAAGATTTAGTAAAAAGAAAATCGTTTATTATCTCCAATTTAATTATTTTAATCATTATGCTAATAGCATTTAATATTCCTAACATCATGAATGCCATAAAAGGAGAAGATAGTTCTTTTGGACAGACAAAAATAGTGCTAATAGATGAGGAAAATCTTTTTGAAGGTAGCCTAGAAAGCTTAAAACCAGTAGCCAAAGAAGAAGGCTATGAATTAGAAATTGCAGATGGACTAACGACAGTAGAACAAGTAAAAGAAAAAATAAAAAAGGAAGAATTAGAAAGTGCTATCGTTATTTCTAAAAAAGAAGACCAAATATATTTGACCTATCTTATAAAATCGATGGGAATGGCAAGTAGTATGCCACAAGATTTAGTTAGATTATTACAAGAAAGCTATAAGACGATACAGATGGGAAAACTAGGAGTAAGTCAAGAGCAAATTGCACAAATGAATATGCCATTTCAAATGCAGGTAAATACGCTAGATAATAAAGAAGCTGGTGGTAATATTTTTGCTATGATGTTATTATCCATTGTATTATTTTATGCTATTTACTTTTATGCTTATCAAGTTTCTACTTCTATTACAACAGAAAAAACTTCTAAGATTATAGAAACTTTAGTAACTTCTACTTCTCCTAAAACCATTGTATTAGGAAAGACATTAGGCATTGGGCTAGCCGGCATCATGCAAACAGCAGTATTAGTAATTGTAGCCATAGTTTGTGCCAATGTATTTCTAACACCAGAAATGGTAAGTAGTGTATTAGATATGTCTCACATTACACCAATGTTAGCAGTAATTACTATTGTTTATTATATATTAGGTTATGCTTTATTTGCTTTATTATATGCTTTAACCGGGTCTACGGTTAGCAAACCTGAAGACATTCAATCAGCCAATACACCAGTAGCTATTATGGCTGTAATCGGATTCTATTTTTCTTATTTTACGATGATGAATCCAAGTAGTGACTTAAATGCTTTTGCTGCTATTTTCCCAATATCTTCACCATTTTGTATGCCATTTAGGGTTATGATGGGCATTGCAAGTACTAGTGAAGTTCTCATTTCGTTAGCGGTTTTAGTAGTAACCATTTTAGTAGTAGCTCGTGTATCGATTAAAATTTATTCTTCTGCTATTTTGAACTATGGTAGTAAGATTAGTTTTAAAGATATGGTGACTATGTATAAAAATAAAAATGATTAATAAATGATGAGGATAATCTATAAAAGGGGCTAAATTTATGATAAATAAAGGAGGTCCTTTTTATGGATTTACAGATAGGAAAAGCACTAATAGAGGGAATGAAGAAGTTAGATGTGGGTAAGTTTATACAAGAATTAACAGAAAGGTTAGAGAAGATGGAACAAGAATTAGTCATTGACCGTTTTGAAGGAAACATAGCCATTTGTGAAGATAGAAAAACAGGAAAAATACAAGAAATCGACACAAAACAATTACCAGAAAATATACAAGAAGGAGATATATTAATTTATCAAAACGGAAATTATAGAAAAGATAAAGAAAAGCAAACAGAAATAGAACATCGTATTGCTAAAAAGATGGAAGATTTGTGGAAATAGATGAAGGAGTAAAAAATGAACAAAAGAAACCGTCAATCCAAAAGAGTAGTAGAAAGTCTTATAAGTTTCATAGTAGTCTTGCTATTGGGAATCATGGGGACTTTTTATGCCAATAGTAGTCATCCATTAAATGAAAAGCAAGACATACAAAATAATCAAAGAAATAATGCCATATCCCAAACAATAGAAAAAGGAGAAACATTAGAAGTCTACTTTTTAGATGTAGGGCAAGCAGATAGTATATTGTTGCGAAACCAGGGACAAACCTTATTAATTGATGCGGGCAACAATGCAGATGGAGAGTGGTTAGTAGCAAAATTACAAGAACTAGGTGTTAGCAAGTTAGATTATGTAGTAGGAACACATCCGCACGAGGACCATATAGGTGGTTTAGATGACGTGATTAAAAATTTAGATATAGGGACCATTATTATGCCAAAAGTACAAACCAATACCAAAACCTTTGAGGATGTACTAGATGCTGTTAGTCAAAAGGGACTAACTATAAAAGCACCAATAGTAGGAGACTCTTTTTTGGTAGGTAATGCAGTATGTGAAGTAATGGCTTGTGGGACAGGAAGCAAAGAGGAAAAAAGTAATTTGAATTTAGCTTCTATTGTCATAAGAACGACTTATGGAGATAATAGCTTTCTATTTATGGGAGATGCAGAAGAAAAAAATGAAAGTGCTCGTACTTGGCCACAGACAACGGTATTAAAAGTAGGACATCATGGTTCTGATACTAGTTCTTCAAATTCTTTTCTAAAACAAGTACAGCCTAAGATTGCTGTGATTAGTGTGGGAAGAGATAATAATTATGGTCATCCAAAGAGGAATGTTTTAAAACGATTACAGAATTTAAACGCTAAAATCTATCGTACAGATGAAAGAGGTACCATTCTGATAATCAGTGATGGAAAAACAATGTCTGTACAGACTGAAAAATAAAATTATAAAATAAAATTCATAAAATCTTCACGATTTCAAAAGAAAATATTGAAAAATTTATGTTATACTAATTGTATGGAAAAAAAGATAAAGTTAGAAAAAAAGAAAGTCATAAAAATAGGAACAACAGTGGGGTTAGTCATTTTGTGGATAGTGGCTGCCATTTTCTTGTATCCTATCATACAAAATTTAAAGACAACAGAAGGACAGCAAGTGTTTCAAAGTATGGTAAAAGATAGTGGTATACTTGGCTTTGGAATATTATTTTTACTAGAAATAGCACAAATCTTTTTTGTTGTATTACCCGCAGAACCCTTGGAAGTATTGGCGGGTATGTGCTATGGCTCTATTGGTGGCTGCATCTTTATTTTAACATGTGTATGTATCACAACAGGTGTTATTTATGGGATAACTCGAAAATATGGAAAAAGATTGATTACATTCTTTTTTGGAAAAGAAAGGGTAGAAAAAATAGAGAATAGTAAATTGTTTCAAAATGAAAAAATAGTTGAAAAGTTATTAATCGTATTATTCTTTATAACTGGAACACCAAAAGATTTATTAGTGTATATAGGTGCTTTATTACCCATAAAACCTATTCGATTTATTATCATTTCTACTTTTGCAAGAATACCTTCAGTCATTTCCTCTACGATAGCAGGAGAGCACTTATCTGTAGGCAATTGGGAGGTTAGCATACTAGTTTATGGAGTTACGTTCCTAATAACAGCAGTTATAATGGGAATTATTCACTATTTTGATAAAGAACACCTTGCCAGAAGAGCGATGCAAGAATTAAAATAGTATTGTAAAATGGAACATAATGTGATAAAATAAAATTATGCAATAGTGCATGTTTAATGTTTCAAAAGGAGGAACATATGAAACGGAATTTTTTGAAAGATGTTGTTGTTGGAGTGTTTGCTGGTATAGGCATCTACTTCGTTGTAGTATCATGGATTCGGAGAGTCATAAAGGAGGAGATTCAAAAAGAACTTGAATCCGGTGAAACTGGTGAATCTTTTGAATTTTACGATGAAGAAAATCGATGGGAGGACGAAGAATTAGACGACATGGATAACGAAGAAAGATGATAAATCCGTTTTTATGTAGCAGGGGCTTGATTCAAGTCCCTGCTTTTCCTTTTGCAAAAATAGAATAAAATGCCAGAAAAATGTGAATGCTAAGACAAGAAAGAAGGAAAAAACAATGCAAACTATCAGCTTTCCAAATCTACATTTACAATTTTCTATTTCTAGAATTGCTATTCAAATAGGGAATATAAAAATTTATTGGTATGCTATTTTTATTGTATTGGCCATTATACTGGCACTATATATTTATAAAAAACAAAATGGAAAATATGGTATCTTTTTTAAAGATATTCTAAATCTCAGTCTATGGGTATTACCGATGGCCTTTATTGGTGCTAGGCTATACTATGTCTTATTTCGTTTAGAGTATTTTCTAGAAAATCCTATGGAAATCTTAAATATACAAGCAGGAGGGTTAGCCATATATGGAGGTATCTTAGCAGGGGGGCTAACCATTGTTATTTATAGTAAAAAACATAAAATAGACATATCTAATTTGCTAGATTATATAGTACCATGCATAGCTTTAGGACAAGCCATTGGTAGATGGGGGAATTTTATTAATGGAGAAGCCCATGGAATAACCACCGATATATTTTGGAAAATGGGCATTATAGAAAATGGACAATATAGAGAAGTACATCCTACTTTTTTATATGAATCCCTAACAACACTACTACTTTTCTTTTTTATACAACATAAAAGTAAACATAGAAAATGGAAAGGAGAAATTACTGCATGGTATATGGCAGGCTATGGGACGGCTAGGATGGTAATAGAAGGTCTTAGAACTGATAGTTTATATTTAGGTATTTTGCGTATTTCTCAATGGGTATCTATTCTATGGGTTGTGATTAGTAGCTATTGGATATATCGATACTATCAGAAAAATCAAAAAAGATGTAAAGATTTCACACAAAGTTCACAAAAGTTGGTTGACAAATGACACCATGTCACATATAATATATGACATGGTGTCATTTTGATATATAAGATAGTATCAAAACAAACAAAAAGAAATGTGCAAAAGTATCTAAAAAAGGAGGGGAGTCAATGCCAACCGATACTTTTATGAAACTACCACAAGAAAAGAAAGAAAAAATCATTATAGCAGCCAAAAAGGAATTTGCTAGGGTACCTATTGCAGAAGTATCCATTAAGAACATAGTAAGTGAAGCAGAAATAGCAAGAGGAAGCTTTTACCAATACTTTGAAAGCAAACAAGATTTACTTGTTTATATGATGCAAAACCAAGTCAATATAGTCAAAAATAAAATGGAAGAAGTATTAAGAAAAAACAAAGGAGACATCTTTGAAACTTTTATCATGATATATGATTACATGGTAGAACAATGTGTCAATAAAAAAGATGGGCAATTTTATAAAAAAATATTTGAAAACATGAAAGCAGGCGAAGAAACATTATTTATACCCAAACCACCAGAAGAAAATACAGAAAGATTTTATAATGTCTATCAACTAGTGGATACTTCAAAACTAAATCTACATAAAACAGAAGACTTACAGCTTATCATAAAAATGTTACATGCGGTTACTCGAGCAGCATTAGCCTATAATGCAAAGACACAAGATAAAGAAAAAGCCAGAAACGATTATATAGAACAATTACAATACTTAAAAGAAGGCACACAAAAGAAAAACCAAAAAGAAGAGAAAGAAAAACACGAAGAAAAAAACATTTAAAATACTATAAGATGTGTCCCCACTGGACAAAACTGTCCAATGGGACCAGGTCCCGATGGACATAATTAAGAAAGGAGAATGTAAATTCTATGTTAAAAGTACTAAAATACTTAAAAAATTCAGCAGTATCCGTAATAGCGATTATTGCATTACTATGTTTACAAGCAGCTACTGATTTAGCTTTGCCAGATTATACTTCTAAAATTGTAAATGTGGGTATTCAGCAAGGCGGTATAGAAAATGCTGCACCAGAGGCTATCCGTAAATCACAAATGGACCAATTATTGTTGTTTACGAAAGAGGATGAATCTATTTTAAAACAATATCGTTTAGTTTCTAAAGATAGTTTAGACCAAAAAGAATATGATAAATTGGTTAAAAAATATCCAGAATTAGAAAAGCAAGAAATTTATGTAAAAAATAATTTAAAAGAAGAAGAACAAGAGACTTTAAATAATCAGATGGCAAGACCTATGATGATTGCTTCTAGTTTCCAAAAGGAGGAGACAAAAGAGAAAATTAAGGAACAGATGGCAGATGCTATGCAAAATATGCCAGAATCTCAAAGGATAGCTATGGCACAAATGAGTGTGATGGAGATTCTTCAGAGCATGCCAGAGGAGCAATTGGATAAGGTTTTAGAAAAAATAAATGAGCAGTTAGATGGTATGTCTGGTTCTATTTTAGAACAAGCAGCAATCAGTGCAACTAAAGAAGAATATAAAGCTTTGGGAGCTGATGTAGATAAGATTCAAAATGATTATATTTTCTTATCCGGTCTTCAAATGTTAGGTGTTGCTCTTATTAGTATGACGGCTGCTGTTTTGATTATGTTATTATCTTCTAGAGTAGCTGCTAAGCTCGGTAAAACCTTGAGGGATAAAGTATTCCAAAAAGTGCTAGGTTTCTCGACCAAGGAGTTTAGGGAGTTTTCTACGGCTTCTTTAATTACGCGTAGCACCAATGATATTCAACAAATTCAAATGTTATTAACCATGTTATTTAGAGTAGTAGTCTATGCACCGATTATTGGTATTGGTGGTTTATTACATGTAATTAGAACAAGTGATACTTCTATGGCATGGATTATTGGGCTAGCTATTGCTGCCGTTATTGGCATTGTACTAATTCTATTTATTGTAGCAATGCCTAAGTTTAAAAAATTACAAGATTTAATTGATAAGATTAATATGGTAGCTAGAGAGATTTTAACAGGTATTCCCGTTATCAGAGCGTTTAATACACAAAAACGTGAGGAGGCTCGTTTTGATAAAGCAAACGATGATTTAATGAAGACAAACGTTTTTGTCAATAGAGCCATGAGTATGATGATGCCAGCATTAATGTTTGTAATGAATAGTGTCATGATTCTAATTGTATGGGTCGGGGGTCATAATGTAGAACAAGGTATTATGCAAGTAGGAGATATGATGGCCTTTATCCAATACACGATGCAAATTATCATGAGTTTCTTAATGATTTCTATGATTTCCATTATGCTTCCGCGTGCTTCTGTTTCTGCAAATCGTATTAATGAAGTGTTAGAAACAAAACCAAGTATTAAGGATAAAGATGAAAAGGCATTAAAGGCTTTTCAGGAAGATAAAAAAGGTTTGGTAGAATTTAGAAATGTATCTTTTAGATATCCAGATGCAGATACCGAGATATTAACCGATATAGACTTTGTGGCAAAACCAGGGGAAACAACCGCAATTATTGGTAGTACAGGAAGTGGAAAGTCAACTATAGTAAACTTAATTCCTCGTTTCTATGATGTAACAGGTGGAGAGCTATTAGTCGATGGTGTAAATGTAAAAGATGTTCCACAAAAAGAATTAAGGAAAAGAATTGGTTTTGTACCTCAAAAAGGTGTACTATTCTCTGGAACAATTGAGTCCAATATTAAATATGGTAATGAGCAAATGACAGATGAGCAAATGGAAAAGGCAGCTTCTATTGCACAGGCAACAGAGTTTATCCAGGCGAAAGAAGAAAAATATACAGCTCCTATAGCACAAGGTGGAAGTAATGTATCAGGTGGACAAAAACAACGTTTATCCATTGCAAGAGCTTTAGCTATTGACCCAGAAATTTTTGTATTTGATGATAGCTTTTCTGCTTTAGATTTAAAAACAGATAAAACTTTAAGAGAAGCTTTATCCTCTCAAACAGAAAATAAAACAGTCATTATAGTTGCCCAAAGAATTAGTACGATAATGAATGCAGAGCAAATTATTGTTTTAGAAGAGGGCAAGATTGTTGGAAAAGGAACGCATGAAGAATTAATGGAAAATTGCGATACCTATAAACAAATTGCTTTATCACAATTATCAGAAGAAGAATTAAAACAAAATGGAAAGGAGGGAAAATAGATGCCAGGACCAATGGGAGGACCAGGTCGTAGACCTGGTGCTAATGTAGAAAAACCAAGTGATTTTAAGGGAACCACAAAGAAATTATTAAAGAATTATTTATCAAAATATAAAATTGCTTTACTCATTGTTATTATTTTTGCAATTGGTGGAACCATATTTACCATTGTAGGACCAAAGATATTAGGTAATGCTACCACAGAGATTTTTAATGGTTTAATTAGCAAATTGTCTGGTGGTGCAGGAATTGACTTTGGTGCAATTGGAACTATTTTATTAACATTATTAGGTTTGTATTTACTAAGTGCTTTATTTTCCTTCATACAAGGATTTGTTATGACGGGAGTAGCACAAAAATTAACCTTTCGTTTACGTAGCGATTTAATTACGAAGATTAATCGTTTACCAATGCGTTATTTTGATAAAAGAACACATGGAGAAGTGTTATCCATTATTACCAATGATATTGATACACTTTCCCAAAACTTAAACCAAAGTATAACACAAATTATTACTTCTATTTGTACAATTATTGGTATTTTAATTATGATGTTTACCATTAGTTGGGAAATGACATTGGTGTCATTAGTCATTTTACCTGTGGCTTCTTTGATTGTTAGATTGATTGTTAAAAAGTCACAAAAATACTTCCAAAGACAGCAAGAATATTTAGGGCATGTCAATGGTCAAGTAGAAGAAATTTATGGTGGCCATGATATTGTAAAAGCTTTTAATGGAGAAGAAAAAGCAATAAAGGCTTTTAGAAAAGAGAATGAAGAATTATATCGTTCTGGATGGAAATCTCAGTTCCTATCTGGCTTGATGCATCCTTTAATGAATTTTATTGGAAATGTAGGGTATGTAGCAGTAGCGATTATAGGTGGTTATTTTGCCATTCAAGGTAAAATTACGGTAGGTAATATCCAGTCTTTTATCCAATATAATAAACAATTTACGCAACCAATTGCACAAATTGCACAAATTTCTAGTATGTTACAATCTATGGTAGCCGCTGCTGAGAGGGTATTTGCTTTCTTAGAAGAACCAGAAGAAGTGCAAGATATTGCAAATGCAAAGTCTACACAAGGATTAAAGGGAAATGTAACTTTTGACCATGTTCATTTTGGTTATGATGAGGATAAAACCATCATTAATGATTTTAATGCACAGATTAAAGATGGCCAAAAGATTGCTATTGTTGGACCAACTGGTGCTGGAAAAACAACAATGGTAAAATTGTTAATGCGTTTCTATGATGTTAACAGTGGTGCTATTTTAGTAGATGGAGTGAATGTTAAAGATTTTAACAGAGGGGACCTTCGTAAAATGTTTGGTATGGTTTTACAAGATACGTGGTTATTCGGTGGAACTATTAAAGAGAATATCCGTTATAGTAAGCCAGAAGCAAGTGATGCAGAAGTGATAGAAGCAGCAAAAGCAGCCCATGTACATCATTTTATTAAAACATTGCCAAATGCTTATGATATGGTGCTAAATGAAGAATCTAGTAATGTTTCAGCTGGACAAAAGCAATTATTAACCATTGCTAGGGTAATTTTAGCAGATCCTAAGATTTTAATTTTAGACGAGGCAACCAGTTCGATTGATACTAGAACAGAAATCCAAATTCAATCTGCTATGGATAACTTAATGAAGGGAAGAACAAGTTTCATTATTGCCCATAGATTATCTACAATTAAAAATGCAGATTTAATTTTAGTAATGGACCATGGAGATATTGTAGAACAGGGAACTCATGAAGAGTTATTAGCTAAAAATGGTTTCTATGCAAATCTATATAATAGTCAATTTGAAGATTGTATTGATGAAGTAGAATAAAAGAAAATAAATTATAGTATAATAAAAATAAAAAGAGCCCTTTATTATTAGACAACAAGTTTAATAATAAGGGGTTTTTCTTATTTCTTAATAGGAAATCACGAAAAGACATAAAATCTATTTACAAAAAGAAAAAATCTGTTATAATAACATTAGTTATATAACAAACGTTACAAAAAGGAAGTGAGAAAATGCCACCTAGTAGAAAATTTCAAAGAGAAGATATCCTAGAGATTACTTATCAAATTGTAAAAGCAGAAGGAATAAAAAGTGTAAATGCTAGAAGGATAGCTAAAGAATTAAATTGTTCTGTACAACCTATATTTCACAACTTTAGGGATATGGAAGAGTTAAAATCCATGGTGTATGAAAAGATTTATGAGACCTATAAAGAATTTACACTTTCTAAAATGCAGACAACCGATAAACCGTATAAAGCAATGGGAATAGCCTATATACAATTTGCAAAAATTTACCCAGAATTTTTTAAAATTCTATTTATGCAACAGACCAATAACAAATCAGATAAGTTTATTGGAGAAGATACTATAGGAAAAGCCGTTATAGAAAGTGGACAAAAAACATTTGGTCTTTCCTATGAAGAACAAAAACTCTTTCATGTAAAAGTAGGCATATTTACTCATGGATTGGCCACTTTGGTAGCTACCAAAACGGTAGATTTTACAGAAGAGGAAATCGATAAACTTTTAGAAGATACCGTTAGACAAATGGTTATTGGTTATAAAAAAGAAAAAGGAGAGAAAAAGGCATGAAAAATGTGGTGGAAATCCAGAATCTAACAAAGACTTACAAACAATTAAAAGCAGTGGATAATTTGTCATTAGAAGTACAGGAAGGAGAAATCTTGGGATTATTAGGTCCTAATGGAAGTGGAAAATCTACAACCATTAACTGTATGTTATCTTTGCTCAATTTTAATCAGGGGAGTATTCAGATATTTGGTAAAGAAATGAAACCAGATAGTTATGATATCAAAAAACAATTAGGGGTTGTGTTCCAAGAAGTAGCTGTTTTTGAAGAACTAACGGTTTATGAAAATATGGACTATTTTTGTGGTTTGTACATAAAAGACAAACAAACTATAAAGCAGTATATTGATGAGGCTATTGCTTTAGTGGGATTAGAAGAATTTAGAAAATTTTATCCTAAACAATTATCTGGTGGACTTTTAAGAAGATTAAACATAGCTTGTGGAATAGCGCATAAACCAAAGTTAATCTTTTTAGATGAGCCAACTGTTGCTGTTGACCCTCAAAGTAGAAACCATATATTAGATGGCATAAAAAAACTAAGGCAAGAAGGCGCGACCATTGTCTATACCACGCATTATATGGAAGAAGTAGAAATTCTTTGTGATAGAGTTATCATTTTAGATAAAGGAAAAATGATAGCCAGTGGTACTTGTGATGAATTGAAAGAATTAGCAAAAATGGAAGAAAAGGTAACTGTAGAGGTTCATCAATTAGAAGATAAACAATTAGAGGCAATAAAACATTTAGAAAATGTTCATGAAGTAACTTATGATGGAAGCATTCTCATGATTACATACCAAAAGGGAAAAAATAATTTGGTTTCTTTTATAGAATACCTAAAAAAAGAAAATATAGCCTATAACAAGATTTATTCAGAAAGACCAACTTTAAATGATGTGTTCTTAGAATTAACCGGAAAGGAATTAAGGGACTAATATATGTGGATTCATAATTTAAAATATGCCTTGAAAGTACTTTTTAGAAATAAAATGCTAATATTTTGGACTTTTGCTTTTCCTATTATTTTAGGTACTTTTTTTCATATGGCATTTTCTAATATAGAAAATAGTGAAAAGTTAGAGGTAATACCCATTGCAATTGTAGAAAATGATACTTTTGAAAATAGTGAAATATTTAAACAGGCCTTTGCACAGCTAAGTGATGAAAAGCAAGCAGATAGATTATTTGAGACTTGTTATGTAAGTAGCAAAGAAGCCAAAGCATTATTAGAAGATAACAAAATTAGTGGTTATTTAGAAATGACACCAGAAGAAACAAAAGTGATAATAAAAGATAATGGAATCAATGCAACTATTTTAAAATATACAGCGGAAGAAATTATTCAAACACAGCAGATGGTAGAAGACTTAGCAACCAAACAGATAACAAAGCAATTGGCAAATGGGGAACAAAGAATAGATTATGAAGCTTTATACCAAAACATATTAGAAAAGGTACAAGGAGAAACTGGTAGTTTAAAAGATGTTAGTAGAGAACATTTAAGTTATACTATGATAGAGTTTTATACATTAATAGCAATGACTTGTTTGTATGGTGGTACTTTAGGAATGGCAGCTATTAATCAAAATTTAGCAAATATGAGCCATAATGGAAAAAGAGTAGCTGTAAGTCCTGTTAGTAAAGGAAAGCTGGTGATATCTAGTGCTATAGCTAGTTATATAACCCAAGTATTAGGAATAGCCTTGTTATTTGCCTACACGCTATTGGTCTTAAAGGTAGACTATGGTAGTCATTTAGGACTGGTGATTTTATTAGCTTTGTGTGGCTGTCTAGCAGGGTTATCGATAGGTATCGTCGTATCTTCTAGTCTCAAGACAAATGAGAATGTAAAAACAGGTATTATTATTTCGGTTAGTATGTTAGGTTCTTTTTTATCTGGTATGATGGGAATTACTATGAAATATATCATTGATAAAAATATACCGATACTAAACCAAATTAACCCAGCTAGTATGATTACAGATGGATTTTATACCTTGTATTACTATGATTCTTTACAGCGTTATTGGACAAATGTAATTGGTCTATTACTATTTACAGCTATTTTATTAGGCATATCTATCTATAGCTTAAGGAGGCAGAAATATGACAGTATTTAAAACTTTTTTACGTGTACTAAATAAATGTAAATTTGTAATTTTACTATACACGTTGATGCTCATCTTTTTTGCAGGTTTTAATATGCAAACGAGTGAAAGCTCTACCAACTTTACAGCTACAAAACCAGATATTTTGATTGTTAATAAGGATGAAGAAAATGTTCTTACAAATAGTTTAATAGAGTATATGGAGAAGAATAGTCATATAGTAGAAGGAAACTTAGAGGAAGAAGAAATTGACGATGCTTTATTTTATAGAGAGATACATTATGTGCTATATATACCAGAAAACTATGGAGAAGATTTTCTACAGGGTAAAGAACCAAATATAGAGATTAAAAGTATAGGGGATTATCAAGCTTCTTATGCAGAGATGTTGTTAAATAGATATATGAAAGTTGCTTCTATTTATAGAACCGAAGCGCAGAGCGAGCAAGTATTAGTTAGCAAAATAGAAGAAACTTTGTCAAAACAAACAACGATAGAAATGACTTCTTCTGTAGATACCAATCAATTAAGTAAAGCTAGTTTTTACTATAATTTTGCTAATTACAGTATTTTAGCGGGTTGTGTATATGTAATTTGTCTAATTTTATCTAGTTTTAAAGAAGAAAAGATACGAAAAAGAACCATCATTAGTAGTATGAACTATAAAACTTATAATAGGCAGTTATTGTTATCCAATGGCTTATTTGCAATTGTTTTATGGGTATGTTATGTATTACTTAGCTTTTGGTTAGTAGGAAATGTCATGTTTACTATGTATGGTGTTATTTATATAGTGAATTCTTTTATATTTACCATGTGTGCACTAACCATTGCCTTATTAATTGGAAATCTATTAAATAATAAAAATGCGATTAATGGTATTGTTAATGTGGTTGCATTAGGTAGTTGCTTCTTATGTGGTGCATTTGTACCAATGGAATGGCTTCCAGAGTTTGTTTTGAAAATTGCACACATCCTACCATCTTATTATTATATTTATACGAATGAACTTCTTAAAACGATAGATAGCTTTCATTTGGAATCCTTAAAACCAATATTTATCAATATGGGAATTTTGGTGGTATTTATAATAGGATTTGTTATTTTAAATAATATATTTTCTAAGAAAAAGAGGAAAATTGGATAGAAACAATAAGGAAGAAGAATAGAGAAAATCTATTCTTCTTTTGATAGATGTGCCATAGTAAAATTAGAAAAGGAAGAAAGACAGTAACTATGTGTATTTTTTCTAACATCAAAATAATTAATGCAAACAGAAATCAAAGGAATATACATAAATTGTATAAAATTTTAGAAAAGTGCATAAAATAGATATCATTTAGAATAGAAAAGGAAATAAAAAATAGGAAAGAAGAAGGATTGTATGAAATATGATGTCTTAATTATAGGTGGTGGACCTGCTGGAATGACGGCTGCAATTTATGCATTAAGAGCAAATAAAACCGTGCTCATTATGGAAAAAGAAGTCATTGGTGGAAAGATAACTTCTTCTCCACTCATTGAAAATTATCCGGGAATACAAGAGATAAGAGGGATAGACTTATCAGAACAATTACAGGAACAGGTAACGAAATTAGGTGGAGAAATTCGTATGGAAGAGGCTTTAAGAATAGAAGAAGATGGTAAGGAGAAAGTAGTAATAACTAAAACAGGTAGCTATAGAGGAAAAACGGTAATTGTTGCAACAGGAACAAGATATAAGATGTTGGGGTTAGAAAAGGAAAAGAATTTTTTAGGAAAGGGAATCTCTTTTTGTGCTACTTGTGATGGCTTTTTCTATAAAGGAAAAACGGTTGCTGTAATAGGTGGTGGAAATACCGCTTTAACTAATGCACTGGAACTTGCTAATATTTGTCAGAAAGTATATGTTTTACAGATGTTAGATTACCTAACAGCAGAACCTATTTTAATAAAACGTATACAGGAAAAAAAGAATGTAGAGGTTATATATGGTATATCTATTACTAGTTGGATTGGAGAAGAGAAAATAGAAGGTGTCGAAGTAGAAAAAGCAGGAAAAAAAGAAATCATCAAGGTAGATGGCGTATTTTTAGCAATCGGGCAAATACCAGAAACGAAAGTGGTCGTTTCTATGTTGCATACCAATGAAAAAGAATATATTGAGGCGAATGCGAATAGGAGTACCAATATAGAAGGTGTCTTTGCAGCAGGGGACTGTGTGAGTAAACCAGTAAGACAATTAACAACAGCCGTTAGTGACGGGACCATAGCAGCTATATCGGCAATTACGTATATTGACCATTTAAAGGATTCTTAACAATTTATTAAAAAATATCGAGAAAATTAGAAAAAGCATTTGAAATTTGTTGGAAGTTGTGATATTTTATAAGAAGAAAAGAAATACAATAAGAAATAAGGAGAGAAACAAAATGGGAAGAGAAGTAAATGAAGAAAAAAGAAACAAATTTATGGAGTATGCAGGAAAGAGAGTCAACAATGTATTACATGATATTCAAATTTTAGAGCCAATGGCAAGAAGTAATAGTTATGACTTTACAAAGCAAGATATAGATGAAATGTTTTCTGCTATGCAAGAGATGCTTGATGAAGCAAAA
>CATXTS010000017.1 GCA_958402495.1 uncultured Clostridiaceae bacterium | reverse complement strand
CCCATTACAGGAATCTTTATATCTATATACTCTTCATTATCTATATTTTCCTGTTTGCTAATAGATTTCTTAGTACTTCTTTTTCTATTTTGTTTATCTTTTTCCAAATAGACCACTCCTATTTTTCCTTTTGTCTAAAAGTATAACAAATATTGCTTTGAATAGCAACCATTTTAGTAATTATTTAAATACAATTTTCAACAATATATTATTCTGATATAATAAGTTTCCTATTACAGATTTATTGATAGCTATCATGATTCCTGTTTGTTCAATCATAGGGGCTATCAGAGAAAGAATAGCTAGTAAAATCCATATAATTAGTAGGGCTTCTAAAACTCCATATAGAATACCACCTAGCTCATTAACCTGTTTAATAATGGGTATATCTGTTACAAACTTCGTAAATATTTTAACCACTAATAAAATTATTTTAGCCAATACAAATACCAATATAGCCGCAGTTGCGGATATAATTGTTTTTGTAATTTCTTTTGCAGAAGCCTCAATTGCGCTATTTTTCATGTCATTTACAGAATCTGTAACCGCATTATTGATATAACTAACCATATCTTTTGGTAAATTGCTTTCTTCCGATTTTATATTTCCTTCTTCATCTACTTTTCCCTCTAACATTTTAACAATAGATTTTTCTATATTTTCATCTATTTGCGTATGGTCAATGATATAATTCGTTACTGGTTTATACAAAATTGCTGCAATAATAATTGCCAATACAAAAGATAAAATATTTAAAATACAGGCAGCTAAACCTCTTTTATATCCTAAGAATATACATAACAAGAAAATACCAACGATACCTAAGTCTATTACAATGGACATAGAGATTCTCCTTTCCACATTAAAAATGTACAATTTCTATTTTATCCCTATAAACAATACCTGCACATTCATCACACATAACCATTTTTTTCATTTCTTGACTAGAAGTATATTTTTTCAATAACCAGCCATTTGTCCCTATAAAATGTACTTCAGACCCCAAATTAAGTGCAATTGTATTTCCATAACAATTTAATTCTCTAGTAGCTCCTTCTAAAGTATAAATATTGGTTTTTTTACTACTTACTTGTATAATCTCTACGGTGTCTTCTGTACTAAGTAAACTTGTTTTTTCAATAATTCTAACCGCATAATTGGTTAAAGAAATATCTGCATAATTAATTTTTTTATTTTCTTCATTTAAACTAACTAATTCTTCTTGATGACCATCTTGTATAACTTGTATATTATCATCATATAAACAAACTAAACGATTTTGTTCCTGATATTTCATATCTAATGGCAATCTATTATTTTGCGTTTCTGAAGTATATACAAAAGCTTCTCCAGGTGTTTCTTTTGCTTTTTCAATAGATATCGTTTTTATTTTAGATTGTAGCAAAGTACCATTGGTACTAACTTCTACAAAACTAACATAGCGATTATCTGCGGAAATATCTACATCCATTGCAATAGAATTGGATAAGTAGGTTTTGAACATTTCTTTTCCCGTTGCGTCAAAAATTTGAATAACCGATTTATAGGTTGTACCAGAAAGAATAACAGCTACATATCCATTTTTATTAACACAAATACGGGAAAGATTCCCTTCTACTTGTGTTTCCCATACTTTTCGATTGCCAGCTATTAAATATAATTTTTGTTTATCTTTTTCTCCTATTAGAAAGAATTTTCCATTTGCATCTGTAATAGCATTACTAATTTCCACATCTAATGTATATTCTTCTTTCCCAGAAGAAGTGTAACCAGTTAATATATTATTTTTTAATACGGTTATATATTTATCATAAGCAAATACATTATCTGTATCTGCTTCTTCAATTGCTATAGACGCTAGATTATTTTCGGAAACATTTTTCATAAATATATACTTATCTAAAAAATCTCTAAAAGGCTTATTAGCAACATACAAACAAATAACTACAATTAGGGTTATTACCATTACACTTATCATACTAGCTAGGATAATCTTTTTTCTATTCACTTTTTTCATCTTTTCATCTTGGTCTTCTATTCCAATAATTTTCATCTGTATCTCCTGTTTTTTTTATATTTTACCTCTTTTATATCAGTTTTTCGCTTTTTTTTCAATACTTCCTCCTACTTTTCTGAAATTAAATCGTCTCCTTATTATCCAATAAATTTGCATGCAACCCAATAATCCAAAAACCGGATACAGAATTTGTACTAGTGTAGAAAAACCTAAATGTGCTACTAAAATCCCAGATAGACATACGGCTAATAGATATAGCTGATACCCCTTCTTTGTTTTACTAACATTTTCTAAGAAACTATAACCTGTAGAAAAGGCTGATGTAAAAATAGATACTACAATGACGATACCATATAATTTAGAAAAGATACTACCAAATTGTTTTACAATTTCTATCATAGGTAATTCTAGTTCTTGTGTATAATACGTTCCTCTTAGCAAAATACTATAAACTAAAATCGCCAATAGAAATAAAATTATACCACTAAACATACCTACCTTTCTTATAGCTTTACTTCCTTTCACATATTTAGCTAGACTTGTTAAAACAGGAATTAATAAGATACTATTATAACTAGCATATAAAACACCATAGATAAACCACCCACTTTGTTTAATTGCCTCATTATCTTGTACAGGGAAAGTTAATACATAAGGTATATTTTTTAGTCCTAAATAGAGCACAAAAAGGATTAATAAAGGAATTAACCAATTGTTTACTTTCATAATGCCCTGTATATTTTTTTGAAATACAAAATAACAAATTAAAACAAACAGGGTGCTAGAGGCATAAATTGGCATTTGAAAAGATTGTTTCATATAGGCTGAAAATCCAGCTATCATAATATAAAATGAAATTAGTAAAAATACATTTACAATTATATTCATCCCTTTTCCTAAAGTCGGATGTTTACTATTTATTGCTACTAAAAAGTCCTGATATTTTTCTATAGAACTTTCTTGAATGATTTGTATACTTTGTATTATCAAAATACTAGTGATACTACTAGACACCATCATTCCCAAAATACCATAGACACCAAATTGTGAAAAAAATAAATAAATTTCTTTTCCAGAGGCAAAACCTGCTCCTATTAAAGTTCCTATAATTACTAATACAACACTTATCACATTTTTCATGAAAACTCCTAAAATAAAAAATCTCTCATTTTACCTTATGAGAGATTTTCTATTTTATGCGTCTTTATTTTTTTCTTCTTCTTACTTGCCATATAACGACTCCGACAAGGATGATAATTACAGGGAACCCGAAAATAATAGCTCGAATAGCATTATCTTGAGATTGTGTTGCTGTATAAGTTACATAACCTGTATCTTTTCTAATACGAATGGTATCACCTCTATCGGTTAAATAAGCAATCGCATTTAAAGCTATATCTTTGTTATTTGCTAAAGAGATGGCATAGGTATATTGATTTTGTATAGTAATTTTGGTATTCGTTGCAAATAATGCATTTGCAACAATAACCAATTTAGAGGTTTTCTCTCCATCTACCATTTTGGTTGCTTCTGCTGCAATGGTAAAGTCACCTTCTTTATCACTTGCTGTCTTACTGTTTGTAGAAACCGTAAAGTCTTCACGATAAAAAGAAGTTTGTGTATTCGTAATTAGTGGTGTTACGGTTACCTTTAAATTATCTAAAGTCACTGCATCAGCAATTTCTAATTTTCCTGCACTTGGAAGTGCTACACCAGTTCCATTGTATACATCTTTTGTAATATCATGTTGCGCTACTTTTGGAAGAATTAAGTACGGATTACTTACTCCCATATGGTTCGCATCTGTCTCTACTATGACACCTTTTTGTAGCTCAATACCATATAAATCTAAAATTTTCTGTACATTTGGTAATTTTAGTTCTTCTATATTTGGATCATTCATCCATAAAATATTTCCACCATTTTGAATATATTTTGTAATGGCTTCTACCTCACTATCCATAAAATCCTTTGTTGGATTTGCAATTACTAATGTATCACAATCTTCTGGAAATCTTGTTGTTAATAAATTCAAACTTTCTACTTCATTGACTTCGTTTTGAATGTATACAGCTAAAGATGCTAGCGCTGAATCTATACTATATTCTTCATGTCCCGTTAAGAAATATATTTTTGGTTTTTTAGCAATCGTTGTATCTATAATCGCATTTGTTAATTTTTGTTCTGTAATATCTATGGTTTCATAAGTTGTAGAATCATAAGTATATAAATCATTAGAAGATAATACTTTATATCTTTGTAATGATTGCACAACAATTCCTACGGCGCTTTCATCTGTAATACCATATGTTTGTGCTAAATCTGGTCTTTGGGTAATACTAACTACTTCTGCTGTAATTTTCTCATTGACATTACTATATTGCTTTGCAAGGGACACGGCCGTATCATTTTCTGAGAATCCGAAAAAGTAGATATGTACTTCTTCTTCAACATTTTTTACTTGTTGTTTAGATTCCTCTGATAAGGTATATCTTTTTTCCTGTGTAAAATCAAATGGGTCTAAATTTATACTTTGTACCCAAAGGTTAAGTCCTATATATGCCCCTATTATAATGGCTATTAGCAGGATGGTTAATACCGTATCTCTTAACCATTTTTTCTTGATTATTTCGATTATTTTTTTCAATTTCCTATCTCCTTTCTATTTTATACTCTTTTTTCTTTGTAATACCACTATGGTTAATAGTGTAAACATGACAATGGAAGATAAGAAAAGGACAATGGAACTGACACTAACAGCGCCTGTTGGGAAAGTATTACAAAACACATTGATAAAAGAGAAGTTCTCTGTTCCTGTTATAAAATTCGGCATAAACCAAGTAATTATAAAGAAAGCAATGGTAATGACACCTGCTATAATTTGATTTTCTGTCAAACTAGAAGCTAACATACCAAAGGAAATGTAAGTCATTGCTAATAAAAAATAGCCTAATAACGTAATTAAAGCAGTAGTAATATGTGGTGTTCCGAAGGTCATTAATATAAAATAGTAAACAAATGTAAAAGCTTCTGTAATTAAAATAATGATAGCTGCTCCTAATAGTTTTCCAAGTGCTATAGAGGTAATGGACCTAGGAGAAGTAAATAAAATTTGCTCTGTTCCAGTCTTTCTTTCTTCTGCAAACATTTTCATGGTTAAAATGGGTATAATAAAGGTTAAAATTGTTGCTGCTGAATAAAACATATATTCAAAATTAGTTGTTCCATAGGTTATCACATCTAAATAGAAGAATATACTACACATAATTAAAAATAAACCTATGAACACATATCCTATAGGAGATAGAAAATAGGTTTTAATTTCTTTTTTTGCAATTGCCCACATTATTTTGTTCCTCCTTCTTTTGATTTTTTCTCTTTTTTCTTTTTAGGTTCTTTGTCTTTTGCAGAATCTTCTTTTGATTCTTCTTTTACCAAACGAATAAAAGCATCTTCTAAAGTTGCTTCTGCTTTTTTTAACTCAAAAATTGTAATATCTAGTTTTGGTAATATATCAAATAAAGTTTTTCTTAAATCTATATCTGCTTTTGATGTAACCATATATTGTTTGGTACCATCTTGGTTATCTTTTACCATTTTTAATTCCAATATATTTTCTACTTTTTCTTTAACTTGTTGCATTTGTTCTTGTTTGTCTTCTACAGTAACTAACAATACATTTTTTTCCTTTGTTTTTTCTTCTAAATGCTCTGGCGTATCAATTGCAACAATTTTTCCATGATTGATAATAATTACTTTTTCACAAACTTGGCTGACTTCTGATAGAATATGCGTACTTAGAATAACCGTATGGCTTTTCCCTAATTCTTTAATTAAATTCCTAATTTCTATAATTTGTTTTGGGTCTAGTCCAACTGTTGGTTCATCTAAGATAAGAACGTCTGGCTTTCCCATTAAGGCTCCTGCTAAGCTGACTCTTTGTTTATAGCCTCTAGATAAATTTTTAATTAATTTATTTTGCACCTCTTCTAATCCTGTTTCTTTCAATATTTCTGCTATTTGGCTTTTTCTTTGTTTTGCCTCTACTCTCTTTAATTCTGCCATGTATTTTATGAATTCTTTAACTGTTAATTCTTGATAAAGTGGTACATTTTCTGGCATATATCCAATTTGTTTTTTTGCCTTAATTGCTTTTTTGGAAATGTCATTTCCATTGACAATAATTTGTCCTTCTGTTGGTTCTATAAAACCTGTTATCATGTTCATGGTTGTACTTTTTCCAGCACCATTTGGTCCTAAGAATCCAACCACTTCACCATCTTTTACTTCAAAGCTAATATGGTCAATGGCTGTAAAATTTCCATACTTTTTGGTTACGTTCTTAACTTCTATCAAAATAATTCCTCCTATCTGTATTTTTATAAAGTCTACAAAATTCTACAAATTACTTATATCCGTAGACTTTCCCTGTATATACTTTATCTTACACAGAATACCACGAACAATTTGGTTATGCAACATTATTCACAGAGAATTCACATTTTTATTTTTTTAAACATATTTGTTTTTTTGTAATATCTTTTTTAGTTTTCTCATATGGTGTACAAATAGAAAAGGAGTTGCTTATGGAAATTTTTTATCCTATTTTTATTGCTTTTACCTTTGTTTTTATTTCAGAACTAGGAGATAAGACCCAACTAATGGTTTTATCTTTCTCGTCTAAAATAAAAACACTTCCTATTTTATTGGGCGTTGCTTTAGGTTCTTTTTTAAGCCATGGCATTGCTATTTTATTTGGTAGTTCTATTGGTATGTTTGAAAATGTAAAGCTTCATCATACTTTAGAAATGATTACGTATGCTTCTTTTATTTTGTTTGGCATTTTTTCTTTTTTACCTAAAAGAGAAAAGAATACCAAAAACTCTAAAGATTCTTTTTTAAAGAAACTTTCTTCTTTAGGAATTGGTTATATACTGATGATTGCTATCTCTATTGCCATTGGTGAGATTGGAGATAAGACTTTTTTAGCCTCTGTTGGTTTAGGTATTAGCTACCCTTATGCTAAATTACCGTTAATCATTGGTGCTATTTTAGGAATGGTTCTTTCAGATTGTTTAGCTATTTTATGTGGTAAATTTCTAACTTCTAGAATCTCTGAAAAAAGTATGCAACGTTTGTCTGGGATTTTATTTCTTCTTTTCGGAATAATTGGTTTTATTACGAATTGTTTTTAATTATTTTCTATAACAAAATGAAAAATCACCCATATAATAAAATAGGTGATTTTTATGTTTTCTTTAAATGATTTATCTGGCTGTGAATTAGTAACCCTCTCTAGTATTTTAGGCATTTTCCTTGCACAAGGTTTAACACCTGATGAAATAGATACCCTTGGCAATTTCTTTTCTGCCCTTGGTTCTAATTTAAGTACAATCGCAACATCAGAAGCAAATAAGGTAATTACCTCTTAAAGTTCTCTTCTTCCTTCTAATGCCTTGCTTAGTGTTACTTCGTCTGTATATTCCAAATCTCCGCCTACTGGAATGCCATGGGCAATTCTAGTAGTTTTAATGCCTAATGGTTTAATTAATTTTGAAAGGTACATGGCTGTCGCCTCGCCTTCTACTCTTGGATTGGTTGCTAGTATAATTTCTTTGACGCTTCCATCCATAACTCTAGATAACAATTCTTTAATTTTGATATCATCTGGTCCTACTCCATTCATAGGTGAAATAGAACCATGTAAAACATGATACTGCCCATTAAATTCATGTGTTCTTTCCATTGCTACTACATCTTTTACATCTTCTACTACACAAATGATGCTAGCATCTCTTTTAGGATTTGCACATATCTCACAAGGATCTGTATCAGAAATATTATAGCACTTAGAACAATATTTTAAATTCTTTTTGGCATTGACAATAGCATTAACAAAATCATTGACTTCTTCTTCTGAACGGTCTAGCATATAAAAAGCTAACCTAGCTGCTGTCTTGTTTCCAATACTAGGTAATCTTTCAAAAGCTTCTATTAGTTTTTCAATTGATGGTGAATAATATGACATATTTTGCTACCTGTCCTTCTACATAATTCCTGGAATATTATACTTACCTAATTGTGCTGCTTGTGCCTCATCTACTTTTCTTAAAGCATCGTTGATACATGTGATGATTAAATCTTGTAACATTTCTACATCTTCTGGGTCTACTACTTCTTTTTGTAAAGTAATTTCTTTTATTTGTTTTGCACCTGTTACAATGACTTTTACGGCTCCTCCACCTGCTGTACTTTCAAATTCTTTTGTTCCTAATTCCTCTTGTGATTTTTCCATATCTGCTTGCATTTTTTTTGCTTGTTTCATTAATTGGTTGATATTCATTCCACCAAATCCTCCCATTCCTCCTGGGAATCCTCCTTTTGCCATTTCTTCATTCTCCTTTCTTCATCTTTATTCTTTCTATTTTATTCAATCACTTGAAATGGTATATCTAAATCCTGTGCTAAAGATGCAATTCGATTTATTTCTGGTACTTGATTAATCTCCTGTGTTTTATTGTCTATATATTGTACACGCATTGCTTTTCCACATTCCATCGAAATACGTTTTTCTATTTCCGCTACATTTTCACTTTTCTCTAATATCGTTTTTCCAAAAGAAGTAAGCCCATTAGGGAAAACAATACCAACCGTCATATCGTTTAGTTGTTTTGCTGTTGTATTCATTAAATTGGTATATAGCATAATTTTTCCTGCTGTTTTTAAATCACCTACAATTTTAGACCAATTTTGCAATGTCTCTCCATCTTTTATATTCCTTTGTGGTGGTGTATCTTTAACAGGAGTTTGCACTTTCCTTGGCTCATTTATCGCTTGCATTTGCGTTTTGTAAGTAGCATTATCCACATTTTCTACCGTTTTGTGGATAACACCTTGGCTTAATTGATTCACTTGTTGTTGTAAATTTGCTACTTGTTTTGTTAATATTTCTATCTTTGACTGGCCATTCCCAGAAGTATTTTGATTAGAACTACTTTGCCCACTACATAATTTTATCATACCCACTTGAAATAATATCCATTTTTGGGTAGACCACTTAATATCGCTTTCAATAGTAGATAGAGCGTATAACATATCTAACAGTTCTTGTTTAGACGTCTTTTGGGAAAGTTTCTTTATTTTCTCAATTTCTTCTTGGCTATATAATTCTAATTGTTGACTAGTTTGATACACTAAAATATCTTTTACATATTTTATCATTTCCCATAGTAAATTTTGTAAGTCTTTTCCTTCTTTTATAACTACATCGATTCCTTGTAAAACCGCTTCTACCTGTTTATCTATAATTGCTTCGATAATTTGATGCACATATGTTAATTTAGGTATTCCAACTAGTTCTTTTACCTTATCTTCATCAATCTTGGAATCTCCATCTTGCAAACATCTTTCTAGTATACTTAAGGCATCTCTCATAGCACCTTCTGCTAAGGTAGAAATAACTTGTATTGCTTCTTTTGTGATTTCAATTTTACTTTCATCACATACATATTGTAAACGTCTGGCTATATCTTCATCTGGTATTTTTTTGAAATCAAAACGTTGACATCTTGAAAGTATGGTTGCTGGTAATTTTTGTGGTTCTGTGGTTGCTAATATAAATTTTACATGTGCAGGTGGTTCCTCTAAAGTCTTTAGTAAAGCATTAAAAGCTCCGGTGGATAACATATGTACCTCGTCTATAATATAGACTCTATATTTAGCAACTGTTGGTAAAAAATTCACCTCATCTCTAATTTGTCTAATATCTTCTACACTATTATTAGAAGCTGCATCCATTTCTACAATATCTGTTAAGGTTCCTGCTAATGCTGCTTTACAAATTTCACATTCATTGCAAGGTTCTCCGTCTTGCGGATTTAAGCAATTTACTGCTCTTGCTAAAATCTTAGCAGCTGATGTTTTTCCAGTTCCTCTACCACCATTAAACAAATAGGCATGTCCTAATCTTCCTGCCATCATCTGATTTTTTAAGGTTTTAGTAATATGGTCTTGACCAACCATTTCTGAAAAGTTAAGTGGCCTAAATTTTCTATATAAAGTAGTATATGCCATTTTTTCGCCCCCTATTTTTCATTTTTTCTTTAAAAAATGGTATAAGCTATACACTATCGTCTCTCTATGGAAGATAACCGCACACATAAGGGACTACTTATTGCTGCTTCCTTCCGGACCTGACAAAGTTCATAGGCTTACATTGCATTATCCTCCATACAGAAACCATAGGTTTCTCATACCATTTCTATTATATACGTAAATCTGTTTTTTCGCAATACTTAACTAAAAAAATTACATTCTTTTAAATACAAACTGTTTTGTATCTATTACTTCTTGATTACCAGTTCCTTCTTGCACAATGTCTGAACAAGGCATTGTCAATTGCATCGTTGTTTTATAACTTTTCTCTTTTAGTTCTATAATAAAATCAAAAGCGATTTCAAAAGTAATAGCTTGTTTATCATAACCTAATTTTTGAATTAAAGTTCCATCATGGGTAATTTCTTCATCTTCATTAGATATATAATTTCCTATTCCTTTATTTGCAACTCGAATGGCTATCATACCACCTTGATTACCAATTTCTAATGTTTTCAAATTTGTTTTAGCTGCACCTTTATAAGTTAATCTCTTATCTGGAAGTAAATATTCTTCTTTATTTTGAAACGTTCTACCTTCTACACTATTAGGCATATATACGCTGATACTTCCTACTTGAGGTTGCTTAGTAATTTGTATATTTTCAATTTTTATATTTTGAATCATGGCTTCTTTTTGATAATTTTCATTTTTTTCTATTGTAAAATAAATATCGTTATCTTGCATCACTTCTAAATTCCATTTTTCTGTAGCTTCGCCCTGCGATATTCCTTCTGCTGTACTAACAATGGTTATTTTTGATAGATTAAACGGCATATTTGTTTCGCCTTCTACTTCGTATTTCATCATTATAATAGCCACAACGATAAAAATTAGAACAAATACTAATAAGGTAATAGCAATTTTAATGATTTCTTTCTTTCGATTTTCTTCCAAGTTCCATCCTCCTATATCATTGGCGGAGTGAGTGGGATTCGAACCCACGTGCCAAAATTGGCGAACTGTTTTCGAGACAGCTTCGTTATGACCACTTCGATATCACTCCTAATTTATGTACTTGTTTTATCTTTTATGCTTGTTTCTTTTTTTCTCTTAGCATTTTAAAAAAATTTTGTAGAATTGCTTCACATTCTTCTTGCATAATACCTGTTTCTATCTCTACTTGATGATTAAAAGTATAGTCTTTGAAAAGATTATATACACTACCACAAGCTCCTGTTTTGTAATCCATAGTTCCTATATATACTTTTTTTATTCTTGCTTGAATCATAGCACCTGCACACATAGAGCAAGGCTCTAAAGTTACATACATTTCGCATCCGGTTAATCTCCAACTTTTTAATTTCTTACTTGCTTTTTGAATAGCTAAAATTTCTGCATGGTGTGTAGTATCTTGTTTTTCCTCTTTTTGATTATATGCCCTTGCTATTACTTTTCCGTCTTTTACAATTATGGCTCCTACAGGGACTTCTTCTTTTTCATATGCTTTTTGTGCTTGTTTTAAAGCTTCTCTCATATACTTATTTTCCATAAGCACCTCTTCTGAAATATTGGTGTGCCAGAAGGGAATCGAACCCCCGACCTGCAGTTTAGGAAACTGTCGCTCTATCCTACTGAGCTACTGGCACATTTTCTCTGATAGCTTTTTTATTTTATCACAGTATTTTTCATTTTGCAACAGAGGATTTTTATCCTTTATCTGTTTTCTTTTTATTTTGCTTACTGATTCTGTATTTTCTTTTTTCTCTTTTTATGCTATACTATTGCTACAAAAGTAAGGAGGAAATTATGCAAAGAATTTTAAGCTACATGCGCAAAGCTATAAAAGATTATGATATGATTGAAGATGGAGATAAAATTGCCGTTTGTTTATCTGGTGGAAAAGATTCTATTACTATGCTAATGGGATTAAAGCAATTACAACGTTTCTATAACAAAACATTTGATATGGTTGCTGTTAGTGTTAATCCCGGCTTTTCTTTCTTTGACGTCTCTTTTCTACAGAAAACTTGTGATGAAATTGACGTTCCTCTTATTGTTGAAAATAGTAATATTAAGGAAATTGTTTTTGATATTCGTAAAGAAAAAAGACCTTGCTCTCTATGTGCAAATATCCGTAGAGGTATTTTAAATTCCGTTGCTATTCGAGAAGGTTGTAATAAAATTGCACTTGGTCATAATGAAGATGATGTGCTTGAAACCTTTATGATGAATTTATTTTTAACTGGCGCTTTTTCTACTTTTGGTCCTTCTACTTATATGGACCGTTCTAGAATTACCGTTATTAGACCCCTTATTTATACACCAGAAAAAGAGATTAAAAAATTTGTAAAACGAGAAAATATTACCGTTATGAAGAAAAATTGTCCTATGGACGGCATTTCTAAAAGAGAATATATGAAAGATTTGCTTTATAAACTTAGCACCGATATCCCTATGGTCAGGGCAAACTTAATTGGTGTGATTAAAAGAAATCATATAAAAGGATGGCATGAATAAAGACAATTACCTCAAATGTAATTGTCTTTATTCTTTTTAAGGTTTTAAACTCTTCTTTATTTCTTCTATTTTTTCTTCTGCATCTTGCATGGAAGTTCCTTTTACCCCTATATAGTATTTAATTTTTGGTTCTGTCCCTGATGGTCTTACACAACACCAAGCATTATTTTCTAATTCATAATATAACACATTTGACTTTGGCAATCCCGTTTCTACTATACTACCCAAATGACAGTCTAAAATTGTATTTTTTTCATAATCTCTAATTTTTTCAACCGCATAATGCCCTAATTGTTTTGGTGGATTCTCCCTTAGAGATTTTAAAATTTGTTGTATTTTTTCTGCGCCATCTATACCTTCTAATGTAACTTGCATAATATCTTCTTTATAATAACCATATTTTTCATATAAGCAAATCATTTGGTCCCACAAAGTCTTTCCTTGTTCTTTATAATATGCAGCCGCTTCGCATAATAACATAACGGCAACGACGGCATCTTTATCCCTAGCATGTGTCCCTGCTAGGCAACCATAACTTTCTTCATATCCAAATAGAAACGTATAATTTTGTTTTTCTTCGAATTCTTTAATTTTCTCTCCAATATATTTAAATCCTGTTAGGACTTCAAATAAAGTTACACCATATGCTTTAGTAATTTCATTAGCCATAGTAGAAGATACAATACTTTTAATAATGGCTCCATTTTTTGGTAGACTTTGTTTTTGTTTTCTTTGTGATAAAATATATTCTGCAATTAATAAAGCAGACATATTTCCTGTAAATGCTTTGTATTCACCGGTTTTTGTATCTCTTGCATAAACGCCTAACCTATCGGCATCTGGGTCAGTGGCTAACACTATTTCCGCATTTTTTTCTTTAGCTAATTGTAACGCTAATGCAAAAGCTTTTTTATCTTCTGGATTTGGATAATTAACCGTAGGGAAATCGCCATCTGGTTCTTCTTGTTCTTTTACTATTTGGACATTGGTAAAACTAATTTCTTTTAAAATTCTCTGAACAGGTTTATTTCCTGCCCCATGTAATGGTGTATAGACAATACACATATCTTTTTGTTTCTCTATTATTTCTGGATTTAAACTTTGCTTTTTCAATTCTGCCATATAAGTATCGTCTATTTCTTTTCCTATAACGGTATATAAATTTTCCTTAATAGCTTTTTCTTTAGGCATTGTTTTTATGATTGTATAATCTTCTATCGCATTTACTTGTTCAATAATACTTTTATCCTTTGGAGCTGTAATTTGTGCACCGTCTTCCCAATATACTTTATATCCATTATAATTTGCTGGATTATGACTAGCTGTTATCATAACACCTGCTATACAACCCAACTTTCTTACGGCATAAGACAATTCTGGAACTGGTCTAAGACTTTCAAACACATAAGATTTTATACCATTTGCCGCAAAACATAGGGCTGCAATTTCACTAAATTCTTTAGACATATGTCTAGAATCATAACTAATCACAACTCCTTTTGCTTGTCCATGCTCTTTTTTTATAAAATTAGCTAAGCCTTGTGATGCTTTTCCTACAGTATATCGATTCATTCTATTGGTACCAGCACCTATTATTCCTCTTAATCCTGCTGTTCCAAACTCTAAATTTTTATAAAATCTCTCTTTTATTTCCTCTTCATTATGCTCTATTTGTCTCAACTCTTGTTTTGTTTGTTCATCAAAGAATGGATTTTCTAGCCATTCTCTATAATTTTTCATGAATGGTTCCATTGTTTCCTCCTTATTTGTGTTTACTCCTCTACAATCCCATAAAAGTTTTTATATAATTGCCTTGCTGTTTCTGGACTATCCACACCTTCTGCATTTTTTACAGGTGCAAATTCTTCTTCTCTTTTTACCCTCATAATAGCCATATCCTCTAAACTCTCAAATGCATCGAATAGAAATGCTTCAAACTTATAGGCATTTGGCTTTTCTGGCTTTATTACTTGTCCATCTTTATCTTGATATTCTATTTTCTTATGTGCACTATGATAAGGAAGCTTATCTTTACTAATTTCTTCTATAGCTTCTATATTAAAAATATTGCATAAAATATGGGATTCTCCATATTTCAAGTCTCCATTCTCACTTTTTTCTTCAGCCATTTCTTTAGATATTTCTGTATATTCAATCACACTAGGTTTTCCATTTCTTTTGCAAAAAACACCAACATGTTCTTCTGGACAAGCTTTTACTACACTTTTACCACCTGCTAGCACTTTTTTATCTATACAAAGTCCTACAAAAATAGGGTCTACCATTTTAACTAATACATTATCTACACCACCAATGAAAGCCCACTCAATTCCTCTAGTTTTCATATCATAAATTATGGCATTTTTTCTCATAGACACAAATATACCACCATGTCCATCTGCAGCTTCATTAATATGCCCATCTTTATCTAATAATAATTTTCCTTCTTCATTAACAACTGGTAGTTCTCCTTGTTTAAAAAATACAACATCTTCTTTTGGATAACCAAAATATTGATTTTTCTCGAAAAAAGCTACTGTATCTTCATGGTTCTGCTTACTCGTCATAATATACCAAGGTACAAATACACCATATTTTGTTTGTGTTTCCTTTAATGTCTCGCACAATATTTGGAATATACTTTTATGCGAAGCTAGTCCCAAATCATAGGTTCCCTTTGGTCCATTATGCCCTAATCTAGTTCCTTGTCCTCCTGCCATAGTTACCACTGCATACTTTCCCTGTTTAATCAAATTTACACCTATTTCTTCATAACGTTTTCTCTCTTCTACTGTCATTTTATCTTTTTCTATATAAGAAATAGGTTCTATTTTATCTACCTTTTCTATCTCCTGTTTTGTAGTTTGCTCATATAATTTTTCAATTTGTGAAAAGTCAATGGTCAAAATTTCATTTAATAAATTCTCTTGTTGTTTTTGCTCCATATGCTCATAACTATCTAGCAATTGTTCTTGTCCATATTTTTTTAACATTTCTTTTACTACTTGAATTTTTTCTTCCATATTTTTTTCCTTTCTTATTTATTGTTCGATTATCATATCGCATTATTTATTTTTCGTCAAATTTTATTTTTTTATTCCTTTTTTCTAATAGTAAAGAGTTTCATTTTATTTATAAGAAAAAACAAGTGTAAATGATTACACTTGCCTATATGTACTATTTTAACTAATTCTTTCTTCCTTTCTTTCGAATCCTTCAAACACTTCTGTGATTTCTTTCTCACCAGAAGTATTTAGAATTTTATCATGTGTATTTAAAATTTCTTCTATGCTACCATTAAACTCTAATACTTCATAGCAATTCACAATCTTAATTGTTTTGTGCATGTTTTCTATTTGTTTTTGATTCTTTTGTAAATAATGCTCTATATTCTGATTTGCTTTATCAATATATGTTTTACTACCATTTACAATAATTAATAAATTTTCTTCTTTACACTTTTCTATGCTTTTGCTAACATTTGTATATTTATTAGTATTGGTACTTGTCCAATTTAATTTTAAAACTTTTTCTCTATTTTTTAAATTCAATTTTTGTACTAATGTTTCTATATTCTTTTGAATATCTTTTTCTAAGAATGTGACTATTTTGGTTTGTTCATTAATTTCCTTATTGACATAGGGAAGTAACATCGTTACCATATGCCAATCACTTACATAAAAACTACAGAATTTTGTAACACTTTTCTTTTGAACACTCATTTTTTAGCCCCCTAAACGTTTTCTTCTTATTGGAAAATTTTACCATTTATTTTTATATATGTCAATCATATTACAAATAAATTTTCCTTTATTTTTCGACATTTTCAAGGTTTCATACATATCTTTTTGTTAAATTTTTTTCCAAATAAGTATATATTTTTGTAAATTGTAAATACTTAAAATAAAGACTATTTTATAACTATTTTATAACTATTTTATTGGGAGGTTTTGTATGAAAACTTTACTATCTATTATATGCTCGAAAAGAGTAAAAAATTCCTTAATTATCCTAATTTTATTATTTTTTTATATAGCGATTTCTGCTATTTCTTACGTAAATGCAGTTTCTAGCGATATTGAAGATAGTGTTTTTAGGTTGCATGTTATTGCTAATAGCGATTCTAAAGAAGATCAATCTTTAAAATATATTGTTCGTGATGAATTGCTTTCTTATATGAATACTATTGCGAAAGACGCACCTTCTAAAGAAGAAGCCATTGTCATTGCTAAAGAACATCAAGATGATTTTTCACGTATAGCTAAAGAAACTATTGAAAAACAAGGTTACCATTATGGTGTTACGGTAGAAATCGGTAATTATGATTTTCCAACCAAACAATATGGAGATATTTCTTTACCTGCCGGTGAATATGATGCTTTAAGGGTTAAAATTGGTGAAGCTAAAGGCCAAAATTGGTGGTGTGTTATGTTTCCTCCTCTTTGTTTTGTAGATGTTAGTTCTGGTATTGTTCCTACGGAATCTAAAGAACTAATTAGAAACGAATTAAATGATGAAGAATATAGTTTAATTAGTAAAGAAGACTCCCCACAAGTAGAATTTAAATTTAAATTAATTGAATTGTTAAAAAATACCAATATACTAACTGCAAAAAAATAGTTGTAAAATAAATCAATTTGTGATATAAGTAACATGTTATAATGAAAATAGAATATGCTAAATATTCTATTTTTATTTAGCTAAAATAAAAAATACATAGAATTTCTGAAAACTCTATTAGAAATTCTTATGCGGGGGTAATTCATTTGGATAAATTAGTAATAAAAGGTGGATCTCACCTAAAAGGTGAAGTTGTCATTAGTGGAGCAAAAAATGCAGCAGTCGCATTACTTCCTGCCACTTTATTAGTAGATGGTGTATGTACAATTAATAACCTTCCACATATTAGTGATGTTAAAATTTCTTGTAAAATTCTAGAAGAATTAGGTGCTAAAATCACTTGGAATACACCTAATGAAATTACGATTGATACTAGAAACCTTTCTTGTTTTGCAGCACCATTGGATATGACCAGTAAATTTAGAGCTTCTTATTATTTAATTGGTTCTTTATTAGGTAGATGTCGTTCTGCTGTTGTCGGTTTACCTGGTGGCTGTAATTTAGGTGCAAGACCAATTGATCAACATATAAAAGGATTTGAAGCCTTAGGTGCTAAAGTAGATATTGTGCAAGGAAAAATTATAGCAAAAGCTAAAAAATTGACTGGGACTTCTATCTACTTGGACTTAGTTTCCGTAGGGGCTACCATCAATATTATGCTAGCTAGTGTTTTAGCAGAAGGTACCACTGTTATTGAAAATTGCGCTAAAGAACCTCATGTTGTTGACGTTGCAAACTTCTTAAATACAATGGGTGCTGATATAAGAGGTGCCGGTACAGATATTATTAAAATAAATGGTGTAAAAAAATTACATGGCAATGCAACTTATTCTGTGGTACCTGATCAAATAGAAGCTGGTACTTTTATGTTAGCCGCTGTAGCTACCCGTGGAGATTTAACGATAAAAAATTGTACTCCTGAACATTTAGATTGTTTAACTGCTAAAATTATAGAAATGGGTGCACATGTAGAGTCTCAAGACGATAGTTTACGTGTGTGGACAAACGATAGACCTAATAAAGCCAATATAAAAACACAACCATATCCCGGTTTTCCTACGGATTTACAACCTCAAATTGGTGTTTGTTTAGCATTAGCTAATGGTACTAGTATTATTAATGAAAGTATCTGGGAATCCAGATTCCAATATACTGCAGAACTTAATAAAATGGGAGCTAAAATTATTGATCAGGGTAAATCTGCCGTTTTTGAGGGTGTAAAGGAATTATATGGTTCTTCTGTTGAAGCAACTGACTTACGTGCTGGGGCTGCTTTAATTATCGCTGGCATTGTTGCTAAAGGAGAAACACAGTTATACAATTTAAATCATATTGACCGTGGTTATGAAAATATTGAAGAGAAATTCAGAAAAATCGGTGCTAATATACAAAGAGTTTCTGAGGAAGAAGAATAAAAAGCAAAGGATGAAATCATTTATGTTTCAATTTTATAGTTTATATAGTGGTAGTACAGGAAATTGTTCTATCGTCCAAACAGAACATACTAAAATTTTAATAGATGCTGGTGAAAGTGCCAAAAAAATAGCAGAAGCTTTACAAGCATTAAACATTAATCCAGAAGAAATAAATGCGGTATTAATTACCCATGAACATTCTGACCATATAAAAGGGTTGGGTACCTTTTCTAAGAAATATCATGTACCTGTTTATGCTAATACAGAAACATGGAATGCAATGCCTATTCAAAAGGAAAAAATTGAAATAGAAAATAGAAAAGAATTTTTATTTTCTCCCTTTCCTATTGGTGATTTTGAAATCTTACCATTTTCGATTCCCCATGATGCTGCCAATCCTTGTGGTTTTAATATTACCTATAAAAATAAGAAAATTAGTATTGCTACTGACATTGGACATATGAACGAACAAATTATAAAACATTTAACCAATAGTTGTTTTATTTTATTAGAAGCTAATTATGACCCAGAAATTTTAAAATGTTCTTCTTATCCTTATCCATTAAAACAACGTATTTCTGGTCCTAATGGGCATTTATCGAACGATATGGCAGGAAAAACCATTTCTTATTTACTAAATTCTGGTTTACGTCAAGTAATGCTTGGACATTTAAGTAAAGAAAATAACTTTCCAGAACTAGCTTATAAAACAGTAGTAGAACAATTGATGGAAAACCATTTAAGTGAAAATTCTATTCATTTAAGTGTTGCGAATCGTTATGTGACTAGTCCTGTAATAAATGTTAGTTAGAAAGGCTTATCTTATGATACATATTGATATTGTTTGTGTAGGAAAATTAAAAGAAGCTTATTTAAAAGATGCTATTTTGGAATATTCTAAAAGGCTATCCAAATACTGCCAATTACAAATTATAGAATTACCAGATGAGAAAGTACCAGTTACTTTAAACTCTTCTATTATTGAAGTCATAAAACAGAAAGAATCTACACAAATCTTAGAACATATAAAAAAGGACAGCTATATAATTGCTTTAGATTTAAAGGGTAAATCATATACTTCTGAACAATTTTCAGAAAGATTAACTTCTATACCTTTGACACACAGTCGTATTACTTTTATAATAGGTGGCACACTTGGTATGACAGAAGATTTATTGTCTGCTTGTAATGAAAGTATTTGCTTCTCTAAAATGACATTTCCACATCAGTTGATACGTATTTTTTTGCTAGAACAGTTATTTAGAGCTTTTAAGATTGCTAATCATGAAACTTATCATCACTAAAATTGATATATGAGGATTTTGTAGAGGGAAGGGGCTTATAAATTAAAATTTTAGGTTAACATTTGGCCTTAGGGGGGCTAAAAAAACAATTGCCTAATCTTTTTTGTTCCCTCTACAAAAATAATAACGTAATGAAAATCTATTTTTATAGATTTTTTTATTTTGTAATTATTTTCAGAATTTTTCTGGCTAATATTTTTTCTAAGATTTTTCTATTGAAATAATACATAGAACAAAATACAAAGATTTTAAATAACATTTGAATTTACTTCCTTGAAAAAACTGTATACATAATACTACGACTTTTCTAATTTGTCAACAAAAACTTTACGACAAAAATCCCCATATTATTACAGAGGCTAGCATTCCGACTATATCTCCTATTAGAGCAGCCACTAATACAAATCTAATCTTTTTAACTCCCACACAGCTTGTATAGATAGCAATTGTATAAAAAGTTGTTTCTGTAGACCCCATAATAGTAGAGGCAATTAACCCTATTTGTGAATCTACTCCAAATTTAGTCATAATATCTGTAGCAACAGCTGTTGATGCACTACCTGAAATGGGTCTTACCATTGCTAGTGGCATAATTTGACTTGGAATATGTAGTAAATTCGTAATTGGTTCTATACACTTAATTATTGCATCTAATACGCCTGAACTTCTTAATGCACCTATTGCCACAAAAAGTGCTATCAAAGTAGGAAACAATCTCCATACAATTTCTATTCCTTCTTTAGCTCCATCTATAAATATATCAAATACTTTCTGCTTTTCTAATACCCCATAACTAATAATTAATAAAATAATTCCTGGAATAGCTATAGAAGAAATATAATTTACTATATTCATTATCTTCTTTCCCTTCTTTTACTTTTATTTATAAAAATTTTAGTGGCACATACAGCTGCTATCGCTGCTGCTATGGTTGCTCCCCATACAGGTAGAATAATTTGTGAAGGATTACTAGAATTTAACGAAGCCCTAATAGCAATAACCGTTGTAGGAATTAACTGTAGAGAAGCTGTATTTAAAACGATAAACATCGCCATAGAATTAGAAACGGTATCTTTTTTTAAGTTTTCTTCTTGCATTGTTTTCATTGCCTTTAATCCTAATGGTGTTGCCGCATTTCCCAACCCCAAAAGATTAGCTATCATATTCATGGTAATTTCTTGTTTTGCCTTTTCATTACCTTTTATTTCTGGAAATAAAAAATGTATCAATGGTCTTAATATTTTTGTTAATCTTGTAATTAAACTGGTCTTCTGTGCTATCTGCATAATACCATTCCATAAGCAGATAGTTCCTAAGAAAGTAATTGATAATTGAACTGCACTAGCCGTAGAATCAAAAATAGATTGATTCATTTGTTCTACATTTCCTGTAAAAATTCCATAAATAAAGGATATTATAATAAAAATTGGCCATATTTTATTTAGCATGCTTCTCCCTCTTTTCTTTATTACTATTCTATTCCTATTTTTTTCTACTTATGTATGGTTTTGCTTCCTGTTTTTCCAGAAATTGTCGAAAAATAATTATGCTATTTGCTTTCTTTTTATTGCCTTTTTACAGAAATTGTGTTATTATGTTTATAGAATATTTTGTCGAAAAATGACGGATAAAGGAGGATATTGTAATGAAGTCAACTGGAATTATAAGAAAAGTCGATGAGTTGGGTAGAGTAGTTATTCCAATAGAAATAAGAAATCAATTTCAAATAGCAGAAAAAGATCCTATTGAAATATATGTAGATGGTTCTTCAATTATTTTAAAAAAGTATGAGAAGTCTTGTCTTTTTTGCGGTAATACAAAAAAACTTGTTGATTATAAAGGAAAATTAATCTGTAGTAAGTGCTTAAAACAACTAAGTGATATAAATGATAAACAGGAATAAAAAAACAAGTAGGTTAAACCTACTTATTTTTTTTATTGTTTAATAAATTTTTGATATACTTCATTTTTGGCAACACCTTTTTGCTTAGCTATTTTTTTTATAATTTCATTTTTTGAAAAGCCTTGCTTCTGATATTGTTCATATAAATTTTCTATTGGTAAATCTTCTTGTTCTTCTTTATCTGGTATAGAATTACCTTGTATCAGTATAATATGTTCCCCTTTTGGTTCTACATAGCTTTCTAGTATTTCTAATATAGTCCCCCTTCTAAATTCTTCATGAATTTTTGTTAATTCTCTTGCTATTACAATTTCTCTATTTCCTAATATTTTTTGCATTTCTTCTAACGTACTTCTTAGTTTATGAGGTGCTTCATATAAAATAACTGTTTTATCTTCTTTTTTTATTTGCTCTAATTTTTCTTTTTTTAATTTTTTATTAATTGATAGAAATCCATAAAAACAAAATTCTCTTGTATTTAATCCAGAAGCAATTAAAGCATTGACAAATGCACAAGCTCCGGGAATAGGAATTACCTCTATTTGTTCTTTTAAAGCTTCTTTAACAATTTGTTCTCCCGGGTCACAAATAATAGGAGTTCCTGCATCTGATACAACAGCTATGTTTTGTCCTTTCTTTAATTTTTCTAATAAAAAATCAGCCTTTACTTCTTCATTATGTCTATGATAACTATATAATGGTTTTGAAATTTCGTAATAGTTTAATAATTTTAAAGTATGTCTTGTATCTTCTGCAGCTATTAAATCTACTTCTTTTAAGATGCGTAAAGCTCTTAAAGTAATATCTTCTAAATTTCCTATTGGTGTTGCTACTAAATATAATTTTCCGTTCATTTTCTCTCCTTTTATACTTTATGATATATTTCTAATACTTCTTGTGTATATTCCCCATTATCTTTATAGATATATAAAGGTTCTCTCACTTTCAAAAATGGTTTCCCATTTTTTATTGCTTTTACTAATACTAAAACTGGTTTTTCTCCTACTTTAGAATGTATGAATCTAATTTCCTTAGGCTCTATTTTTGATTTTCGCATCTCAAATAAAATATCTACTAATCTTTCTGTTCTATGTACCATGTAAAGACTACCTTTATCTTTTAACATTTTAAAACTAATTTCTATAAAATCCTTTAAATTTGCCTCTATTTCATGTCTTGCTATTTTTTTAGTTTCACTCTCATTAATTATTCCTGTATTTAATTTTTTATAAGGTGGATTCGTAATAACAGCATCAAAACTTTCTTTTTCTAAATACTTTTCTAATTCCTTTATATTGGTATTGACTATTTCTATTTTTTCCTCTAAATGATTTAAAATCACACTTCTATTTGCCATATCTGCTACTGACTTTTGTACTTCTATTCCATAAATCTTTTTTAATTTTGTTTTAGCTGTTAACAAGATACTTAAAATACCAGTTCCTGTTCCTAAATCAATAACTTCTGCATTATTTTTTATATCTTTAGCAAAATCAGATAATAAAATACTATCTATACCAAAACAAAAACCTTCTTTATTTTGTATAATTTTTAAACCTTTATATTCTAAATCATCTATTCTTTCATTCTCTTTTAAATTTTCCATTATTTTTTCAACC
>CATXTS010000016.1 GCA_958402495.1 uncultured Clostridiaceae bacterium | reverse complement strand
ACATTATTAGATTTCTTTTGCCATATCCATAAAATCTCATCAATCGCTCTTTTTACAGTTGCTGTATTATTACGTAAGGTAATCATGGGAAATTCTTTTTCGACATCATAATGATTGGTAACACCTACTAAGGAAATGTAATTTGCTTCTTGTCCATCTTCCCATCTAGTTCGAACCCCTGTACCTTCTGAAGAATAACCTTTTTCTATAATTTCTTTGCATGTTTCAATAAAACATTTATCTGCTTGTGTCATATCTTAGCCCCCTTATTTTTTTGATTTATAAAGGCATCATATCACAAGCTAAAATCCTTGTAAAGAATATTACATAAAACTTTTTATCCTCCCTTTAGAAGTCAGGTACATACTCTTCTTCATGTTCTCCCAATTCTTGTATATACCCATTTTCCAAGTCCAATAGATATAAATATTGTTCTATTTGTGCATATTCTTTTTTGGTCAACTTTCTATTTAACAAAGGGTCTTCTTTTGCATGATAAGTTGGAAAATATTGTGCCATAACACTAACATAAGTACCCTCCTCCATATTTTCTTTAATCCACTTTAAAACAAGTTTACTATTTTGTATGTGATTTGGAAGTACTAAATGTCTAATAATCAATCCTTTCTGAACTATCCCTTTTTCATCAAAAACAGGCTTTCCTACTTGTCTTTGCATTTCACAAATAGCAGAAGTTGTAATTTCAAAATAATGGTCAATGCCAGAATACTTTTTAGCTATATCATTTCTATAATATTTAAAATCTGGCAAATAAACATCTATATACCCCTCCAATGCTTTTAATGTTTCTATGGACTCATATCCATTGGAATTATAAATAATGGGTATATGTAATCCATTTCTCCTAGCTATTTTAATAGCTTCTATAATCTGAAATGCGTACATCGTCGGTGTTACTAGATTAATATTTTCTGCTTTATCTTCCTGTTGCTTAATAAAAATGTCTGCTAATTGCTCAATTGTAACAGGATTTCCTTTTCCCAATTGACTAATTTGATAATTCTGACAAAATTTACAATTTAAATTACAATTCGAAAAAAAGACTGTTCCAGAACCGTTCTCTCCACTAATACATGGTTCTTCAAAATGATGGATAGAAGCTAACGCAACCAATACGGTATCATCACAATGGCATCTTCCTTTCTGCCCACGATTTCTATTTATTTTACATGCATGAGGACATACTTCACATGCCTCTAGAACTTTTAACATTTTGTTTTTTCTCCTTTATAACCTATCCTTCTATTTTCTTCTTATGTTTATTTTATTGTATAAGAAACGCCAAAAAAAGTAAATAAAAATTTTCATTTTCATTTTTCATTTTTAAGGTCATTGTTAGTTTACATTTATTTGTAATTGTGCTATACTTTCCTCTATATGTAAGAATATAGCAAAGGAGGAACGACAAAATGATATCGAAAAGTCAAATTACTGTACGCTATGCCGAAACAGACCAAATGGGAATTGTCCATCATAGTGTATACCCTATCTGGTATGAAGTAGCACGTACTGATTTTTGCAGACAAGCTGGTTTACCCTACAGTAAAATGGAGGAAATTGGTGTCTTAACACCTTTAATAGACTTACACTGTCATTATCGCAAGCCTGCTCATTACGAAGAAGAATTAGAAGTCAGAACCCAAATTAGTAAACTATCGCCTGCTAAAGTAGAATTTTCTTATGAAATCTACCAAAAAGATGACCCTATTCCTATTCATACAGGTTCTACTATGCATGCTTTAGTTCGGAAAAGATTTAAGACCTATCAATACTAAAAAAGTACATCCAGAAGTCTATCAAATCATGGAAAACACAATAGAACCCCAAAATAAAAAATAGAAAGTAAAGAGGTAATAATATGGCATTTTATAAGCACACATTTCAAATTGGATTACGTGACGTAGGCACATCTAATGAAATAACCAACAAAGCCATTTTAGGCTATTTTGAAGACATTGGAGGTCTACACTCTGATGAAGTTGGTTACGGATTAAAAAATATAGAGCAGACACATTTAACATGGATTTTATTACATTGGAAGATGCAAGTACTAAAAAGAGTAACCTATGGTGAAATGGTTACTGTCAAAACTTGGTCTCGCTATTCACAAAAATTCTATTCTTATCGTGACTTTGAAATGTATAATGAAAAAGAGGAATTGGTTGCTGTTGCTACATCTAAATGGGCACTTATTCATATAGATAAAGGACTAACCAAAATAGAGGAAGACCTAGTTCAAAAATACCAACCAAATCCTAAGTCTGTATTTGAAACAATAGAAGTAGAAAAGCTAAAAGACCCCCTTCATTATACCCACCGTTATTCTTATACCGTACTACGTAGTAATATCGATGTTAACCATCATATGCATAACCTATGTTATCTAGACTTAGCCTATGAAGCCTTACCAGAAGATGTATATAATCAATCAAACTTTTCAAATATAGAAATCATGTATAAAAAAGAAGCCAAACTAGGAGAAGATTTAATTTGCTTATATACAAAAGTAGAAAAATCCCATTATATCACTATCAAAAGTAAAGATGAAAAGCAATTACACGCTATTATTAAATTGTCGTAAACAGGAGGGGACGGGGTATATTTGTTTTAAACAAATATACCCCGTCCCCTAAATTCCTAATATTCAAATAAACTATTGCCTAAAAATTCTTGTAATAGAGAGTTTTTAGGGACATCTTCTACAGATATTGGTTCAAAATATTTTAAAAATTCTGCTAATCTCTTAGCTTCTGCATATTCCTTACTGTCTTTTCCTATTTTTTCAAATAATGGTAGTGCATATTCTTTTAATGCATTAAATTCATAGATTAGAGAAGAATTAAACATGACATCTGCTTCCTCCTGATATGGAAAAATATTTTTTTCTTCTCCTTCTGTTACAGAATACCATGCTGCTAATGTTTTTTCTGCTGGATATCCTCTAAACTGGCTATCTCTTACCGTTCTTCTAATGATTCTCGTATCTGTTGTAGAAATACGGTTATAGTAATCTATATTTAAAACCGTTAAAGCACTAATATAAATTTTAAATTTTTGTTCTTTTGGAATTGCTTTGGTTAATCTATCATTTAGACAATGTATCCCCTCCATCACTAGTACTTCATCTGCGGCTAAAGACATTTTGTTTCCTTTATATATTTTATGTCCTTCTTTAAAGTCAAAAGTTGGCATGGCTATTTCTTCCCCATTTAATAAAGCTGTTAAATCATGATTTAATAAAGATAAGTCAACTGCTTCAATTGCCTCAAAATTATAATTTCCTAATTCATCTTTTGGTGTTTCTTCTCTTTCTACAAAATAATTATCAACAGAAATCGTTTTTGGTTTTAGTCCATTTAATCGTAGCTGAATTCCTAACCTTTTAGCAAAAGTAGTCTTTCCAGAAGAAGATGGTCCTGCTATTAGAATGACTTTTCTCCTTCTATCAGCTGCAATTTTATCTGCGATTTGGGATATTTTCTTTTCATGTAATGCTTCTGAAAGTAAAATTAATTCCTTAGCTTTTCCTTCTCTAACTAACTTATTTAACTTGTCTAAGGTGCAAATTCCCAATACTCTGTATATATCTTCATATTCTTCTAATGTAGCTAGTAATTTTTTACCTTCTTGATATTTTTCAATTACAGTTGGCTGTTTCTTACTTGGATAACGTATTAAAAAGCCATCATGATATTTCATGATATCGAAGCATTTTACATATCCTGTTGAAATAGGCATCACTCCATAAAAATAATTAAAATACTCCTCACAGAAATAGAAAGACACATCCTCTTTTTCCATATTCTCAATTTGCATCTTACCAATAATCGTATTTTCTTTCTCCATAAATTCTAAAGCCTTTTCCTTAGACATTTCTACTTTTTGAATAGGTAAATCTTGGTCAATAATTTCTTGCATCTTTTCCCTGACTTTTTCAATCATCTCTACTGTAGGAATGGTCTTATAAATTTCACATAACATACTACTATGTAATTGATAATTTACTGTCAAAAGTGCCTCTGGATAAACTTCATGAAATGCCATAGCCATAATAAATAAAAGCCCTCTTGTATAAATTCTAGCCCCATCTCTATCGGATACATTTAATAACTCTACTTTATCTTCTTCCTGTAAAACATAATTTAATGGTTTTACTTCATGATTAATCTTACACGCAATTACTTCTACCTTTGCTTTTTTGATTTCTACATTTAAAGCCTCTATAACGGTTACATTTTCCTGCACTTGTAGCATCTTATCTTCATATACAATTTTCATTTTTTCATTTCTCCTTTAAGTATTTCTGATTATATGACATATCTGTTCATAACATGTATCAAAGAATGGCTCTTTCCATTCTTTGATATGTGTCCTTATTGTACTACACTTTCTAGAAAAAAGGGAAGTATTTTCTTTATTTTTTATACTTATTTTTTACTTTTGAATAGTAAACAAAAAAGGACCGTCCCCCATTGTTTATGTATAGAAAATGATAATTTGGAAAAGATAGTAAAAAAGATTTTAAAAAAGATTTTCGAAAAGGTGGTACTTGGTTTTATGCTAAAAAAAATACTGGATTTATTTGCTTGGAAACCGGAAAGGGAATATCATTTTTCTTTACCTGAAAAAGATGCTAGACCTGTTCAAGTAGAAGATAATTCTCAAAATCCTAATATGTCTAAGACAATTTTTCCTAGTTTACAGGTAAATTTGGATTTTGTAAAGGCTAAATATAATACTCTAATTAATAGTGATATTATTATTCGTGAATTTACTTTATATGCTAGAAATAAACAGTATAAAGCTTTCTTATTGTTTATTGATGGAATGGTGGATTCTAAATTAATTAATGATTTTATTTTAAATCCTTTGATGCTTCGCAATGTTTCTAATACGTATCAAGGGGACCCAGACCGTATTATTTCTGAGGCCGTAACAAACAATATTACGGTTCGTAAAGTTAAAAGATTTGACATAGTAGAGTATATTTCTAGTTGTTTGCTTCCTCAAAATAATGTGGAAACTTTTGCAGAGTTTTCTTCTATTTTTTCTGGTGTGAATTCTGGAAATTGTGCGCTTTTTATTGATACACTTTCTTTAGCTTTTGATATTGAGGTAAAAGGGTTTAAACAAAGAAGTGTGGATACACCTCAAAATGAAACGGTTATTAAAGGGCCTCATGAGGCTTTTACAGAAAATATTAGGACAAATACTTCTTTACTTCGTAGAATTATTAATAATGAAAATTTGATTGTAGAGAGTGTGGAAGTTGGTAAGATTACTAAAACCAAATGTGCCGTTTGCTATATGCAAGATATTGCTAATGATGATTTAATTAATGAGGTAAAATATCGTTTGCATAATTTAGCCATTGACTCTCTTCTTTCTGCTGGTCAGTTAGAGCAGTTGATTTGTGATGAGGATACTTTAGGAATTTCACAGGTGCTTTTAACAGAAAGACCTGACAAGACAACCCATTATTTATTACAAGGTCGTGTGGCTGTCATTGTAAACGGTACCCCCTATTCTATTATTATGCCTTCTACTTTAAAAGATTTTATGTCTTCTCCTGAAGATAATAATTTAAAACCTTATTTTGCCAATTTTTTAAAAACTCTTCGTTTTTTAGCTGCTTTTTTAACTTTGTTGTTGCCTGGTATTTATATTGCTATTACTAGTTTCCATCAGGAGATTTTACCAACAGAGTTGTTATTTTCCATTTTGGCATCTAGACAAAATGTACCTTTTCCTGTTATTGTAGAAATTTTGGTTATGGAAGTGTCTTTTGAGCTGATACGAGAGGCAGGTTTAAGAGTACCTAGTCCAATAGGTCCTACCATTGGTATTGTGGGTGCTTTAGTTCTAGGACAGGCTGCTGTTAGTGCTAATATTGTGAGTCCTATTTTAATTATTATTGTAGCGATTACCGGTATTGCTTCTTTTGCTATTCCTGATTTTGCTTTTGGTTTTCATTTAAGATTGTTTCGCTTTGTCTTTATTTTGTTAGGCTATATTGCTGGATTTTTAGGTATTAGTTTAGGCTTATTCGTTTATATTTCTATGTTATCTAATTTAACATCATTTGGTGTACCGTTTACTTTGCCCATAGACCCAATTGCGCATAGTCGTGGAAATAGTTATTTTATCCCACCTATTTGGAAACAAGAATATCGTGCTTCTTTTTTAGACCCTAAAAAGGAAAAAACACAAGATAAAATTAGTATGAAATGGAAGAAAGGAGGTTTTTAATTTATGCAATATTCTAAGATAAGTACTGCTGAGGCAATTGTTTTAATTCTTTCTATCGTCATTGCACATACGATTTTGTCTCTTCCTAGGGAGTTAGTCATGCAAAGCAAATCTGCTGCTATTTTGAATGTTTTTTTTATAGGTTTAGTGGCTTTAAGTTTGGTATTTCTTATTTATAAACTCCTTAATCATTTTCCTGGTCAAGATATTTTAGATGTGTCTCGTTTTTTAGGTGGCGCAGTTTTTCAAAAGATTATGGGGTTATTGTTTATTGCTTATTTTATGATTTCTGCTAGTATCATGCTTCGTAGTTTTTGTGAAGCTTTAAAAATTGTCTATTATCCAATGACCAATATAAGTTTTTTATTAATGTTTTTTGTGATAGCTATTGGTATTGTAAATCGTTTAGATTTTCATGCTTCTTTGAAAACTACTTTGATTATTATTCCTATGGTATTGGTAAGTATTATTTTTATGTTTGTTACTAGTTTTGAAGATTTTACACCTGAGAAAATGTTTCCTATTTTAGGAGATGGTTTTATAAATACCTTTGTACTAGGTCTAACCAATTTATATGCTTTTGGTGGTATGATTTGTATTTATTTTCTTCCTCCTTTATTGAAGAAACCTGAAAAGTTTAAAAAGGTATGTTTGCTTTCTACTATTATTACTTTTCTTTATATTCTACTAAGTGTAGCTATTATCCTATTTATCTTTTCTTCGTTTATCCAAACTAATGAAATTATGCCTTTATATTCTATTGCTAGGTATATTGAACTGGGTACCTTTTTTCAAAGGTTGGAGTCTGCCTTTTTATTGTTGTGGATAATGGCTTTTGCTTGTTATTTGACCATTGCTTCCAAATTATCCATGATGGCTTTTCAAAGGATTTCGAACATTAAAGATACAAAGCCTACGGCTTATATTTTCTCTTTACTTATGTTAACTATTGCCTTAGCGCCTAATGATTATGCAGCAATTAAATATTATGAGCAAAATCTCTATCCTTATATTGTACTACGGTTTTACTTTTATACTATGTTTAGGCATTCTAATTTTAGCTTATTGGAAAAAAAGGAAAAAGAAAGTAGGTGATTTACCATAGATAAGATTATTAAAAGAATGTTTATGCTTATTTTAATTATTGTATTTATCATTGCCTTTTCCGCTTCTTATACTAGCTTTTCTATTGATAATTTAGCATTTGTAGTAGCTATTCGGTATTGATGAGGGTAGTCATCACAATTTAAAGGTAAGCTTTCAGTTTACAAAGCCATCTTCTGTAACAGAATCTGGCTCTACTGAAGAAAGTCCTTCTATTATTAATACGGTAGAGACAAGTTCCATAGATACAGCCATTAATTTAATGAATAGTTATATTGGAAAACAATTAAATTTATCCCATTGTAAGATAATTGTTTTTTCTGAAAAGATTGCTTCACAGGGTATTTCTGATGAAATTTATAGTTTAGTTAACAATATTCAAATTCGTCCTTCTGCTAATATGATTATTAGTAAATGTGAAGCTAAAACGTATATTGAAAATTCAAAGCCTAGCTTAGAAACTTTGCTTACTAAATATTATGAGATTTTTCCTAATTCTAGTTTATATACTGGCTATACTTCTAATTCTACCATTGGAGAGTTCTTTAATCGTTTGACTTGTCAAACTTGTGAGCCTAATGCTATTTTAGGTGGTCTGATAGAGAATGCGGATGAGCAGCTTAATACCAGCAGTAGTAATCCTCAAGAAAGTGTACTTATAAAGTCTAATGAAACCAGTATTTCTGGAAAAAGAGGTGCCGAAAATATTGGGCTTGCAGTTTTTAAAGAGGACACACTTGTTGGTGAATTAAATGCTATGGAAACGGTTTGTTTTTCTATTGTTCGAAATGATATTAATGGATTTTTAATTACGATTCCTGACCCAGAAGAAGAGGAATCTTACATTGACATTTATCTATATCCTAATACTTCTACAACTAGTCAAGTAGAACTGGTTAATGGAACTCCTTATATTACAGTTTCCTCTAAATTAAAAGGACGTATCTATTCTATGAAAAGTGATTCAAAATATCTGGATTCTGCTGTATTAGATAGCATCTCTGAGCAGGTGAATGCCTATCTAGAATCAGCTATTTCAGCTTATTTGTATCGTACTGCTAAAGAATTAAAAAGCGATATCAATGGTTTTGGAAAAAAAGCACTTATGCTGTTTACTACTACAAAAGAATTTGAGGCTTATAATTGGCTAAATGCTTATGAAAATTCATTTTTTACCGTTAAAGTAGATAGCAATGTTCAATCTGGTTTCTTACTAACAGAAACCTAAATATTATCAAAAGAAAGAGGTACTATTATGTTAAATGTGGTTTATCATGCTCTATTTTTACTTTTTACCATCTATGTTTTCATACACACCATTTCTTATGGTATGTATGAGATTAAACAGGAAAATAATAAAATGGGTGGTTATTTTGTAATTAGTTTTACAGTTCTTACAGTTATTTTTAGCAATATCGTTGTTTGGCTAAATTAAAAAGAGACTGTATTTAGAGAAAAAAATATTAAAAAGAGAAAAATGTAAGAAAGAAGGAAATATTCCTTACAATTCTTACATTTTTTTATTTTTCTATTAATTCAAAATCAATCCTTCTTAATTGTTTGTTAGCCTCTATTACTCTAATGATTACTTTATCTCCTATTTTATAGGTTTTATTTGTTCTTTCACCAGTTAATGTTTTTCTATTTTCATCATATAAGAAATATTCATCCCCCATCTTATCAAAACGAATTAAGCCTTCTACTGTATTTTCTAGTTCTACAAACATACCAAACGATGTAATAGAAGATATCAATCCTTCATATTCTTCCCCTATTTTATCTTCCATATATTCTGCCTTCTTAATATCCACACTTTCTCTTTCTACTTTTTGGGCTATTTTTTCTCTTTCAGAAGATTGCTGTGCGTACTGAACAGCTTGTATTTGATGTTTTTCTTTCCATTCTTCTTTTACTTGATAATCCTGTTCTAAATACTTAGATATCATTCTATGGATAAATAAATCTGGATATCTACGAATTGGAGAGGTAAAATGACAATAGTACTTACTTGCAATACCAAAATGTCCTTTGTTTTCACTTTCATATCTTGCTACTTTTAATGTTCTTAAAATTAGATTGGAGACCACTCTCTCCTCCTCTTTTCCTTTTACAGCCTCTAGCACTTCTGCAAATGCTTTTGGATGGATATTCTCTTTTGCACCTTTAATCTTATAACCAAAATTATATAAAAATTTGTTTAACTCTGTTATTTTATCTTCTTCTGGTACTTCATGTACTCTGTAAATAAAAGGTGCCTCTAGCCAATAAAATCTTTCTGCAATAGTTTCATTGGCTGTTAACATGAATTGTTCTATTATTTCATTGGCAAAACTCAATTCATACTTTCCAATATCTATCGCATAACCATTTTCATCTAATACAATTTTACTTTCAGGAATATCTAAATTTAAACTACCTTGTTTTTCTCTCCTATCTTTTAAAATATGGGCCAATTCTTCCATTGCCTTAAAATGTTCTAAATACGGTATATAGTTTTTAACCAGTTCTATCTCTTCTTTTGTTTGTTTTTCTCCATGTACATACGCTAAAATAGTAGATACTTGATGATAAGTCATTCTCTTCGTTACACGAATGATACTTTTTTGTATATCTGCACTTAGTACCTTCCCTTCTTGGTTTATTTCCATGATAACGGCTAAAGCCAGTCTATCTTCTCCTGCATTTAAGCTGCAGACACCATTGGATAATTCTATAGGAAGCATAGGAATTACACGGTCTAACATATAAATACTGGTACCTCTTGTAATAGCTTCTTTATCCAATTTAGACCCTTCTATTACATAGTGACTAACATCAGCAATGGCTACACCTAATGTATAATTTCCATTTTCCAATCTCTTTACAAAAACCGCATCATCTAAATCTTTAGCATCTTCTCCATCGATGGTAAAGATTTCTTCTTTTCTTAAATCTAAGCGATATGGAATTTCCTTTTTGTCAATTAATGGCTGTATCTGTCTAGCCTCTTTTAATACCTCTTCTGGAAACTCATATGGCAGACGATATTCTTTTACTAAAGAAAGCATGTCCATACCTGCTTCATCTATTTTCCCCAATACCTCTATAATTTTTCCTTCTGCTTTTTTATCCTGCTCTGGATATTTGGTAATTTCAACAACTACTTTATCCCTATTTTTAGCGCCATGAAAATGCTTTTTAGATATAAAAATATCACTACCAAATTTTCTATCATCTGGCACAACGAAACCATAGTTTCGACTATCTTGGAATATGCCTACTAATGTATTCTTCTGATGTTTAATAATCTTTACAATTTTACCTTCTTGGCTATGTCCACTATTCTCTGAAGCTTGCATAACTTCTACTAAAACCATATCTTCATTCAATGCTTTCTTTGTATTTGGTTTAGCAATGTAAATCTCATTTTCTCTGCCCTTTTGTTCTTTGTCCTTGTCTAATTTAACAAAACCAAAACCTTTTTCATTGGCACGAAAAGTACCTACTTGATAAATTTCTTCATCTAACAAACTATATTTTCCTTTTCTATTTTTTTGAATTTTAAAGTCTGCCTCTAAACGACTTAAGCAAACCATAAAATCACCATATTCCTTCTTAGGTACCTCTAAAAGCATTGCCATTTCTTTTGCCTTCATAGGTACATATGCTTCTTCTTGCATAAACTCTAAAATTAGTTTTTCCTTTTCTTCCATATAAACTCCTATTTTCTTTATTTTCCTACTTCTGTTTTTCTCTAAATTCAAAATAAAGATGTAGCTATTTATCACTACATCTTCATTATGTACTATTTTCTTAAATTACATACAATATACCTAGTGTTACTGCTAAAATACCAAATAAAACACTTAATGTAATTGTCATTCTCTTTAATCTGCCTTCTTTCGTTCTGCCTTTATTTTTCTCATAAAAGTTATTAGTAGAAGACCCCATAATGGTTCCAGATGCTCCTTGACTTTCCTTTGTTTGTATCGTTGCTACAATAATTAAAGTAACACAAACAATTAAATATATTCCTAATATAATGTATTTCACAATTTCCATTTTTACACGCTCCTAGATTTATTTTTTCTTAACGTTGTTATTCTACCACAAGTCAAATAAAAATGCAATTGCTTTTTAAAATTTCAGCAAAAAAGTGATTACTAGATAATAATTTAGATATAAAAGCTTTAAGTATGTCTATTTTAACATATATGCTGTTTGTTCACTTTTTCCATCCCCACTTTCTATTTTAACATCTGATTTCAAAGAAAAACATGCACGAATTCCACTTGTTTGCATATAACCAGTAGAATTTCCCGTTCTAGTTATACTACATAAAGCACTCTCATTACCTGTAAATTCTCCACTACCATATATACTATAAACATCAAAATTACTATAGGTTGGATATGAAGATAGACAACGCGACGCTAATAAATAAGATGCTCCTGTAGCTTGAATTCCTAAAGACGTCATTGTATTATAATCCATCTCAAAGTTGTTATCACTATCCTTACAACCCGTATCATCACTTGTCCATCCATTTGGTCTTCTATACTCCTCCCAATGACTTAATGGCAATACAACTGTCTTTGTTGTTTCTGCATTCTTACTTATAAAAATTCCATTATTCGATATTGGTATGCTCCCTACACTTCTTGCATCAACTGCATACTTTGTATTTAAATATTTTTCTGCTTCTTTATTTAATGTTTCTATTACATTATTATATGCTGCTTTTCCATTCTCCCAATCATTATCTCCTAATGTTACATTTTTTATATTTTTATCAGATATAATCTGTAAACCATATTGTGAATTTGCTTCATATAATACTCTACAAGTTATAACCCCATTTTCTCCTATTGTTGTATTACCTGTATCATATTTCACATAGTCCCCTGCTTTAAATTTTGCTAAATCTGAATTTGTATTACTTCCTTCTGTTGCCTTTTTTATCTCTTCTTCTAGTGCATTTAATCTTTCATCGCTCTCGGCTTGTGCATTCAAAGTATCCCATTTAGCCTTATCTGCTTGTTTAATTAATCCATCTGGTCCTATTATCATACTAATGGTAACACCTGCCAAAATAATCAAAACAATAATAGTAATAACCAATGCTATTAATGTGATTCCATTTTTATTTTTCATTTGTTTCCCTCCTTTTATATATTTTTTCAATACTACTATTACTATTTTACAATTCTTTCTAAAATTCGTCAATTGTATTCTTATATTCTACCATTTTTAAAATTATCAATCGTCAGGGTAGTCTTATTCTGTTCTCTTTATGCCACGTTTCATTTTATTTTTGAGCTGAAATTAATAGCATCATAGGTCTTCTTAATTCTTCTTTCATTGCTATATTCATCTCTATCATTTTTTCCTCTGGTTGTGGCTCTATAAGTTTTTTAAGTGTAAATCCATTTTGTAGCAATATATTTATATAACTAGAGATTGTTCTATGATATTTGATAACTTCTTCTCCTAAAAAATTAGAGTGAATCATTCTTTCTTGAAAGTAATCATCTATCGGCCAACATTTGATACTTCCATCTGTTTGATATTCCCACTCTTCCTTCCCATTTGCTGTAAAAATTGGATGTTCAACACTAAAAATGAAATATCCATCTTTTTTTAATGTTTGATATACTTTTTGACAAACAAAATCAAAAGATTCAATATAATGTAGAGTAAGAGAACTAATTACAATGTCAAAAGTGTTTCTAGGATAAGTATAATCTTCTATTGCACATTGTATATATTCTATCTTTGAATCATTATTTTGTATTCTTGCCCTCTCAAGCATTTTTTCAGACAAATCGATTCCTACAACCTGTGTTGCTCCATTTTCTACTGCATATTTACAATGCCAGCCAAATCCACACCCTATATCTAGCATTATTTTTTCTTTTAAATCAGGAAACATTTTTTTAAATTCATGCCATTCGCCTGCCCCTTGTAGCCCTTTTATTGACCTATCCATTCTACTATATTTATTAAAAAAAGTTATATCATCATATTTATTTTCTTTCATCATTCTACTCCTTCTATATTATATATTTTTTAATACTTAGATAAAATTAATTATTACAAATTGTCAATATCTAGATTCTCTCCAATATAAACATTTCGATTTCCGTTAAGACTATGCATTTTTATAATAGAAAAATCATCATATATATATTGTATGCTTCCTCCATCTAAATACAAATTTCTGCTAGCTATATTATTTTTAGAGTCTTGTTCAGCTTGCTCTAACATTTTATCTACAGAAATTGTTTTATTTATCAATCCCTCTCTTAATTCTATCTTTTCTCCTTTAAAATTCATATAAAATTTTTGATTACCATAGAAAAGTATATCATACTCCTTTAAGCTAATTTTAGTAGTTATTGTTTGATTTGTTTCTTCTATAAGATTCGTTTGAGCCACATAATTGGTTACTTCAAATACCTTTGATTTTTCATAGAAAAAAATAAATATCATCACCATAATTACCACAACGATACCTATTATCAACATACTCTTTCTAAATTTTCTCATATCTCAATCTCCTATTCTTATAAATTTTAATATTTATTCTTTTTACTGTTATTTTAACCTTATTGTTTTACCCTGTCAATTGTATTGTCCACATACTATTGCAATTTTTATACTTTTTTTATATACTAGATGCATGAAAGAATTAATTGTTAATGTAGAAAATAATGAAAAGAAACTAAATACCTATTTATTAGAAAACTTCCCTGGTTTAAAAACAGGAATGCTTTTTAAAGCACTCAGACAAAAAGACATCCGTATAAATGGAAAAAAAATTCATGAAAATACTACTATCTATACAGGAGATAAAATACAAATTTATATTGCAGATGCATATTTATTTTCTTCTAACACTTTGGATAAGAGATTGCTTTCCATTGTTTATGAAGATAATTACATTTTATTGGCTAATAAGCCAAGTGGAATAGAAGTTGTTGGTGAGAATTCTCTTACCACAATCGTTAAAGAATATTTAAGTCAAAAGAAAAAAAACACTTATATAGAACCTTGCCATCGAATAGACAGAAACACTATGGGACTCGTCTTATTCGCCAAAACACCAGAAGCCCTATCTATTCTATTACAAAAATTTAAAGACCATGAAATAGAAAAACACTATTTAGCAAAAGTACAAGGTATTCTAAAAAAGAAACAGGCCAGATTAGAAGCCTATTTATTTAAAGACCAAAAGAAATCACTTGTTTATATCTCTGATATACCTAAGAAAGGCTATCAAAAAATCATAACCAGCTATCATGTTATATCTGAATCCAAACAAGAACAAACCTCCCTATTAGATGTCAATTTAGAAACAGGACGAACCCATCAAATTAGAGCCCACTTAGCCCATTTAGGACATCCTATCATAGGAGACGGAAAATATGGAGACAACCGTATAAACAAACAATTCCGTGAAAAGACTCAACAATTATACAGTTACCAAATGCAATTTCAATTTACTACACCAAGTGGTATTCTCTCCTATCTTAATGGACAAACCTTTCACATAAACTGTCCATTGGGACCTGGTCCAGATGGACAAAAGTGTCCATAGGGGACAGACTTAATGGCATTATAGAAGAATAAAATAGGTAAGCATCACTACTTACCCGTTTTTTATGTGGGTTCTTATTTTTTTACCAGTATTTAATAATTCGGATTTGTCAAATACAATTTTATTTAGATATCTATTGTATAAAACCAAAAAGTAAGTCCTGAAGGCATTTTCTATATTAGGCATTTTTACGTAGGGAACATGAAGGGTAGTAAAAATGCCGATGCGCAAGCAAATATAGAAAATGACTACAGTTCCCTCTTCTTTTAACTTCATCTGTGTCCCTAAAGGACAAAACTGTCCATTGGGACCTGGTCCCAATGGACAGTTTTTAAAAGAATTTTTCAAATTCTTCTTGTGTAATCACTTCTTGTTTTAACAAAGTCTGGGCTACTTCATGCAATTTATCCATGTGATTAGCTAAAATTGTCTGTGCTGTACGGTAAGCCTCATCTAACAACAATTTCACCTCTGCACCAATGGCATCACCGAATTTATCACCTAATAACTCCAATTCATAAGGGTCTCTTTCTGTATTAATTGAAATTGTCCCAATTACATCACTCATTCCATAAACCGTCACCATATCTTTAGCAATTTTAGTAGCTACTTCGATATCATTACTAGCTCCCGTAGAGATATCATCTAAAGCAATCTTCTCAGCTGCTCTTCCCCCTAATAATCCTACTAAACGTTCCTTCATTTCTGTTTTGGAAATATAATTTTTATCTTCATTGGTTTTATACATCGTATAACCACCAGCCATACCTCTAGGAATAATAGAAATTTCCTTAACTGGCTCTTGGCTTTCTAAATAACGACTAACAATTGCATGTCCTGCTTCATGATAAGCAGTTAACTTTTTATCTTTTTCAGAAATCACTCTACTGGTTTTTTGAAGACCTACCGTTACTTTTTTAACTGCTTCTTCTAAATCTGTATGGTCAATCGCCTCATGTTTATTTACAGTAGCAATGATAGCAGCTTCATTTAAGATGTTAGCTAATTCTGCTCCTGTAAATCCTGCTGTATCTTCTGCAATGCTTCTTAATTTCACATCTTCTGCAAATTTTTTATCCTTAGCATGAATTTTTAAAATTTCTTCTCTACCTCTTAAGTCTGGTACAGAAATGGTAATTTGTCTATCAAATCGACCTGGTCTTAATAATGCCTTATCCAACATTTCAGGTCTATTCGTTGCGGCTAACACAATAATGGTTTCTTCTGTATCAAACCCATCCATTTCTACCAACAATTGATTTAGTGTCTGATTATTTTCAGACTCTGCTCCATTTCCAGAGCTTCTTCTGGAACCAATGGCATCAATTTCATCAATAAATACAATACAAGGAGCTACTTTTCTAGCCTTTTCAAATAATTTTCTAACACGGGAAGCACCAAGGCCTGCAAACATTTCTATAAACTCAGAACCACTCATAGAAATAAAAGGAACACCGGCTTCTCCAGCAATAGCCTTAGCAATTAATGTTTTACCTGTTCCAGGTTTTCCATATAGTAAAACCCCTCTTGGAATTTTAGCACCCATCTCGTAAAATTTTTGAGGTTCTTTCAAGAATTGTACAATCTCTATCATTTCTTGCTTTTCTTCATCTAGTCCGGCTACATCGTCAAATTTAATCTTCTCTTTTGTAGCATCTGCATCATATACTTTTCCTTTTTCTCCTAATCCTTGCATTTTAAAGACTAAAATAAATAAGGCAATTAGCAAAATAGTTGGTAATAAAGAAAATAGCGTCTGTGAAATCGTTACAACCATGTTTTGTGGGTTTTGAATTAATTCTATGGCATTTCCTTGTGCTACTTTATCTTGTATTAACTCTATAAAAGCTTGTGTATTTGGTACAATACCTGTCTTTTCTTTTTCTTCATCCTTTAGTTTTACCTTTACAGTCGTACTACCTACACGCATTTCTACTTTTTCTACTTCATTATCCGAAATCTTTTTGATTAAGTCCGTATACGCAATTTTTTGTTCTTCTATGCTTTTATCAAATGCTAAGAAGTAAATTGAAATTCCTATTAATAGAATTAGCACTATTGATAAAATACCAATGACTATTGACAATTGTTTCTTCTTTTTTTCTTCTTTTTCGTTTTTATCACGATTATCCTTGTCCATGTTCTCTTTCCTTTCTGCGCTTTTCTTTCATCCTCTTTTATTTTTCCTTTTCCAAGTGGTTTGGTCTTAAGCATGTTCCCCTTGTGGTGTATCTTCTGGTTTTTCTTTCCTATCTTTTGTCTTTTTCTTTTCTTGTTTTTCCTCTTCTTCTTGCTTTCTTTTTTCTTCTTCTTTTCTTTGTTCCTCTTTACGTCTTTGCTCTTCCTCTTTTTGTCTTTCCATCTCTTCTTTTACTTTTTCTTGTTCTTCAATAATTTTAGCTAATTCTTGTTGTTTTTTCATCACATCCGATTTAATCATTAAAATTGCAGCAATGATATAGATATAAGCTACCCCAACATACATAGCTTCGAAATATTTGATTTGGAAACCTGTAAAGGTTTGTATAATCATATAACCTAAATTTAATAAAATTGGCAGAGTTAAACTATGTACAGCCATATGGCACATAGCACTAAATTTCAAACGCAATCGTAAAAGAATTGCTGTCATATAGCCTAAAATAGCTAGCAGTATAGCATCCATAAATACGCTAATTAAGTATAGAATAAAGGCATATAGATAATTAATAATAAAGAAACCTACCATTAACATAGCTAAATTAGAACCTGAAAAATAATTAATAATGGTTTGCTTGTCCAAGTCCACAATTCCATATTGATTTCCTAGTTCTTCATAAGAATACGTAATCACACCTGTCGTTATCGTTGTTTTCAATAACACTTTTTCTTTTAAGAAAATGATTCCATTTTCACTTGCTTGTATTTGATTTTGATAGTCTTCTATTTGTTTTTGATTTAGCACTCTTGTGTCTAAAATCACTTTTTGTATAATAGCATCCTGGTTTTCTACGATAATCGGTTCTTCCGAATCTACTTGTAGTACATGATTATGCAAGCTTAGATTCGGAATTTCCTCTTTAAAATACGTAACGACATCTTGTATTTGATTAGCAATTTTATAGACAGATAAGCTAGTGGCTACTATTGTAAATATGGCCATTAATTTGACAATATACAATAGCACACTAGTTACTTTTTGAGCAGCCAGTTCTGGATATCTTTCAAAATCTTTTATACTGATGATTAATTTCTTAAAAAATGATGTTTCTTCTATCTTTGTCATCTTTTGCTCTCCTTATTTTTCCTAGTTTGTCTAAATTTATTCACATGCTTATACTTTTTCTATACACATACCTTCTTTGGTATCTTTTACCAGATAACCTTTTTCTTTTAAGGTATCTCTAATTTGGTCAGACATAGCCCAATCTTTATTTTCTCTTGCTTGTTTTCTTTGTTCTAATAAACTTTGAATCTCTGTTGGTAATTCTACAGATGTATGTTCTATTAATTGTTTTTGAGCATCTTTTAAGTCTAGTCCTAACACCTCATCAAATTGTAACAATAATTGAGCAAATTGTTTTGATTTGATTTCATTACGTACCACTTCCCAAACAATTCCCATAGCTAATGGCATATTTAAATCATCATTAATCGCTTCCTCAAATCGATTTTGATAATCTTTTAATACGTCTTCTGATACTTCCTCTTTTCCCTCTTCTTGCTTTAGATATCCTTCTCTTAGTCGATTTAAAGCCTTTTGTGCAGAAAGTGCACTTTCAAAAGTAAAGTTTAATTTGGTTCTATAATGTGCCGTATAGCAAAATAATTTATAGGCTAATGGTTCTATACCCTTTTCTTGTAATTGATCTAATGTATAAACATTTCCTAAACTCTTAGACATTTTTCCGCCATCCACTTGTAAGAATTCTACATGCATCCAAGTTTTGGCTGGAATCTTTCCTGTACAACCTTTACTTTGTGCAATTTCATTTTCATGATGAGTGGGTATATGGTCTACACCACCTGTATGAATATCAAATTCATCACCTAAATATTTTCTTCCCATAGCTGAACATTCAATGTGCCAACCTGGATAGGATAATCCCCAAGGGCTTTCCCATTTCATAATGTGATTTTCTGGTGCCTTAATCCATAAAGCAAAATCGTAAGGATTTCTCTTTTCTGGATCCACATCCACTCTAGCACCTGCTATTTGGTCATCTAATTTACGATTAGATAATATAGGATAGCGGTCTAATTTTGAAATATCAAAATAAATGCCTTTAGAAGTTTCATAAGCAAAATCTTTGGCAACTAATGTTTTTACAAACTCTAACATATCGGCAATATGGTCAGTTGCTTTGGCAATGACTTCTGGCGTTTCTATACATAGTCTTCCCATATCTCTAAAAAATATAGCTGTATAATAACTAGCAATTTCATAAGGGTCTTTATTTTCTTTTCTAGCAGCCTTTTCCATCTTGTCTTCCCCTTCATCTGCATCAGACTCTAAATGTCCTACATCTGTAATATTCATAACATGTTTTAGTGTATAGCCATTATATCTTAATACTCTTCTTAAATTATCCATAAACACATATGCTCTAAAATTACCTATATGCGCATAACTGTAAACAGTTGGTCCACAAGAATACATACGTACCTCATGGTCCTGTAGTGGTTTAAAGTCTTCTTTTTGTCTGGTTAATGTATTATATAATTTTAATGACATTGCTTCTTCCTTTCTAATCCATCTGTAGAAAAATGGGGAAATTGATGTTTCTCCCATTTTTCTTAGAATTTTTCTTTTTATGTATTATCATCATTGGTATTAGTTTGTGTACCACCACCTGCTGTATTAGTATTGGTTGTATTTTGATTAGTCGTATTGTTGTTAACGGTATTATTCTTAGAACTATCTTCTTTTTTATTAATCGTTAAAGTAATGGTACTTCCCTTATCTACTTTATCACCGGCTTTTGTACTTTGTTTTAGTACAATTCCATCTGCCTTATTTTTATCGGTATCATATTTGATAGCTACTTTTAGTCCCTTGTCTTCTAATGCCTTTTTCGCATCTGCTAATTTCTTTCCAACTACATTAATTACTTCTATTTGCTCTACTTCTGGCTTTTTATGTTCTGTACAAGTTTCCTTTGGAATATCATACTTTCCACCATCAGATGTCGTCCATAATTTTTTATTTTCTTTTTCTGGTTTTACTAAGAATGTTTTTTCTTCTGTATTGGTACAATATTCATTTGCAATTTTTCCTGTATCTTTACAGATTTTTAATTTCTTATGACCTTCACAGGCATCTGGAACCGTTCCTTTTACAAAATATTCTGTGGTAGTTCTTGTACAAGAAGCTGTTGCTACACAACCAGAATCTAAACAAATTTTAGCCCCTACTACATTACTTGGTTTTTCGAATCGTTTATTTGGTAAAGATTTATGTACATCTCTCATAATGGCTGCCCAGATATTAGCTGCTTGGTTTCCACTAAATACTGGATTTTCTGTAATATCAAAGCCAAACCAAGTAGCTGCTGTATAATATGGTGTAAATCCACAAAGCCATCTATCCGCATAACTATCGGTAGAACCAGTTTTTGCTCCTACATCCATACCAGAAATTCTACATAAGGTAGCCGTTCCTCCATTTCCGGTAACTGGTGATGTCAAGATAGATTTCATAAGGTAAGCATTAGCAGAAGACATGACTCTAGTTTTTTCTTGTTTTGCTTCTACTACTACTTCTCCACTATTGTCTTCTACTTTGGTATAGAAAATTGGCGTAATATATTCACCATCATTAGCAATAGCAGCATAAGCAGCAGCCATTTCTAATGGACTCACATTCATGGTTCCCAAAGCTAATGTAATATCTGGTTTATAATTACTATCTACTGTAATACCTAGTTTCTTTAAGAAAGCGACACCATTATCTGGTCCTAATTCTCTCATAATTTTTAAATTTACAATGTTAGAAGAAACTTCAATACCTTGTCTAACGGTCATTAAACCTTTAAAACTTCCAGAGTTATGTGGTTTATACCCTCCTCCAAAATCTGTTGCAGAATCATCATAAACCGTTCCTGCTGTAATAATACCCTTCTCTAGTCCGGGTGCTACAGCTGCTAATGGTTTCATAGAAGAACCAGTTTGTTTGGTTCCTTGGGTTGCTCTATTTAAGCCTAAAGCATTCACATCCGTTCCTAGTCCGCCCATGGTTCCTACTACTTGCCCTGTGGTATGGTCAATGATAACCATAGCTGATTGGGTATGGCTATTAATTAAATTTCCAGCTTTATCTTTTTGCTTTCCACTTTTAATGTATTTAGATTTTGCATATTCTTCTTCCATTCTATTCTGGATTTCTGTTTTTTGTGTCGTATGAATTACATATCCATTACTATATACTCTTGCTCTTGCCGCTTTATAAGATAAATCTTCTTCTTGTGCCATTAAATCTTTAATGACTTGTTCAATAGCAGCTGCTGTATGATAAGAATAAGTACTTGCATTACTTACATTTCCTTTTTTGAAAGCAAGACCTGCTTCTACTTCTGCAATAGCAGTATTATATTCTTCTTCTGAAATATACCCTTGGCTTTTTAATTCCCCAATAACAGTTTTGGTCCTTTTCTGAATTAATTCTGTATGGTCTTCTTCTGGGTCAAATGGATAATAACTGTTTGGTGTATTATTGATACCCGCTAAAAATGCTGCTTGTGCTACGGTTAAGTCTTTAGCAGATTTTGAGAAATAATATTCTGATGCCACCTCTACGCCCATAACATCGACACCATCTTTATAGCCACCAAAATAGATATAGTTTAAGTAAGTCTCTAATATTTGGTCTTTAGATGCTACTTTCTCTAAATTGTAAGCACGTGCCATCTCTCTAATTTTTCTCTCAATTCCCGCAAATCCAGAACGGTCATCATCATCATATAAATTTTTGATTAATTGTTGGGTTATGGTACTTCCTCCAAAAGAAGCACCTTTTCCACCTTTTAAAACATAGGTAACCGCAGCATACGCTGTTCTTCCTAAATCGACAGCGCCATGGTCATAGAAACGTTTATCTTCAATTGCAATAAATGCTTTTGGTAAATAGGTTGGCATTTCCTCTAGTCCAATTGGTTTTCTATTTTCTTCACCGGCAAGTGTTGCAATAACATTACCATCTGCATCTTTTACGGTAGAATTCATTTTATTAATGGTTAAATCTTCTGCTGTCATTTTATATTTATCACTAAAGAAGATTCCAGCGACAATTCCTGCTGCGACGATACCTAGTATGAAAAGAAGGATAAAGATAGCTAAAATAACTCTTTTTAAAACTTTATGTTTTTTTACTTTTCCCTTTTTGCCTTTTTTTACAACTTCTCCGTTTTTGATTACTTTAGTTTGTTCGTCTGTTTCTTTATTCTTTTTGGATTTTTTACTTGCTTCAATCTTATATGGTTTTGTCTTATCTATTTCTTTTTTCTTTGTAGTAACCTTCTTTGATCTTTTGCCACTATTTTTACTCATTTAAAAAATTCCTCCTTGGCATAAATTTATGCGCTTATTATATTATATATTTGTAAAAAGATAAAGGTTTTTTAGAAAATTTTAAGGTTTTCTTCATACCTATTTTTCTTCTATTTTATTCTAGCTTCTCTTATTTTAACATAGTTTTAAAAAAAAGCAAATTTCCAAAGAAGAGCAAAAAAAAGAAACTAATTTATTTCTAAATTAATTTCTTTTTTCTTTTTTATTTTGCATATTCTATAACTCTTGTTTCTCTAATAATATTCACTTTAATTTGTCCTGGATAATCCATTTCTTCTTCTACTTTTTTAGCTACATCTCTAGCCATCAAAGTCATTTGACTATCAGAGATTTTCTCAGGTTTTACTACAATTCTTACTTCACGTCCTGCTTGGATAGCAAAGGATTTGTCTACACCTTCGAAGGAATCTGCAATTTCTTCTAGTTTTTCAAGTCTCTTGATATAGGCTTCTAATGTTTCTCTTCTAGCACCTGGTCTAGATGCAGAAATAGCATCTGCCGCTTGTACTAAAACAGCTTCTATTGATTTTGGCTCTACATCGCCATGGTGTGCTTCAACTGCATTGATAACTATATCATTTTCTTTAAATTTCTTTAATACTTCTACACCGATTTCTACGTGTGTACCTTCCATATCGTGGTCTAATGCTTTTCCAATATCATGTAATAAACCTGCTCTTCTAGCTACTTTAGGGTCTAATCCTAATTCTTCTGCCATAATTCTAGCTAAGTTAGATACTTCTATAGAATGGTTTAATACATTTTGTCCATAGCTTGTCCTATATTTTAGTTTACCTAATAGTTTTATAATATCTGGATGAAGTCCTATTACACCAGCTTCCATAGCAGCTCTTTCGCCCTCTTCTTTGATGGTGGTTTCTAATTCTTCTTTTGCTTTTTCAACCATCTCTTCAATTTTAGCTGGATGAATTCTTCCATCATCAATTAATTTTTCAAGAGCAATTTTAGCGACTTCTCTTCTTAATGGGTCAAAACCAGAAATAACAACCGCTTCTGGCGTATCATCGATAATTAAGTCAATGCCTGTTAGCGTTTCTAAGGTTTTAATATTTCTACCTTCTCTACCAATAATTCTACCTTTCATATCATCATTTGGAAGGGATACAATCGATACCGTTGTTTCAGAAGTATGGTCTGCTGCACATTTTTGAATGGCATAACCAATCACTTCTTTTGCATTCTTATCGGCTGTTTCCTTTGCTTTTTGGTCTAATTCCTTAATTAAAGCTGCCTTTTCATTGGTTAACTGTTTTTCTACTTCTTGTAATAATTGTGTTTTAGCCTGTTCTACAGATAAATTTGAAATACGTTGTAATTCATTCATTTCTTTGCCATATAAAGCATCCAATTGTTCTTTTTTACTTTGTGCCTCTTCTAATTTTGTTGCCAATTCTTTTTCTTTTCTTTCCAATTGGTCCATACGTTTTTCAAGATTTTCCTCTTTTTGAATTAGACGTCTTTCTTGCCCTTGTATATCGCTTCTTCTTTCTCTAATCTCTTCATCCAATTCTTTTCTAGCATTCATGATTTCTTCTTTTGCCTTAAAGATTTCCTCTTTTTTCTTATTTTCTGCTTCTTTATTTGCTAGTTCAATAATTCTTTTAGCTTCATTTTCTGCACTTTTCATTTTGGATTCTGCTATTTTCTTACGAATCGTAATTCCTACAAATGTGAAAATAACGGCTGAGATTAGAAAAACGGCGATATTAATTATGATTTCCATAATTATACACCTCTTTCTTATTTCATTTTCAATGTACATAAATATATATCACTCTAATTTTTATTTTTAGAATATATTTTGTCTCCTATTCTATTTTATCTTTATTCTCGTCAACTGTCAAGGTATTTTAATGAATTACTAAAAATTGCAATGCTTCTATCCTTCATTCTCAGTACTTTTCCTAGCTATTCTTTTGCCTATATGTAAAAGAATTTTTCTAATTACATTGAATATTAGGAAACCACTCCTTTTGCAAATATTATATTTTGTTTAGCTTTTGTAATTTTTTATATTTTATCAATATACTATTGTCAGACTTCTTATATAAAAATTACAATATATTGTTTCATTTCTTTTAAATTAATGAAATGCTAAAAGTCAAAGACATTCTAAAATTAGAATGCCTTTCTTTTTTATTTATATATTAAGATGGAAATGGAAATCTCCAATATTCTGGTATACTATTATAATTATTTAAGCCTGTGGAATCGGTATA
>CATXTS010000015.1 GCA_958402495.1 uncultured Clostridiaceae bacterium | reverse complement strand
TGCCAAAGGTAGTGATACGACAAAACAACAAATTAACCAATTTATGAAATCCTTTGAAATGACGCAAAAAATGATGAAGAAAATGCAAAATGGCAAAGGAATGAAGAACATGATGAAAAATATCAATCCAAATGATTTGAAAAATTTCAAAATGTAATTCAAAATATAGTTAAGTTATTAATTTTTTATGTTAATAAAAAAGATATTTGCAGGAGGTGAAAAGAATGGTAAAAATCAGATTAAAAAGAGTAGGTGCTAAAAAAGCTCCATTTTATCATATAGTTGTTGCAGATTCTAGAACATCAAGAGATGGTAAAATTATTGAACAAATTGGAACATATGATCCAATGACAAAACCATCTACCATTGTGATTGATCAAGAAAAAGTAGCAAACTGGATTAAAAATGGTGCAAAACCAACAGATACAGTAAAAGCTTTAATTGAAAAAGCAAAATAAGAGGGACCGTCTTTAAGGAGGAACCAGAAATGAAAGAAATACTAGAAATGATGATTCTAAACTTAATCGAAGATAAAGAGGCTATGGAAATTATACAAAAAGATTCTGAAAAAGAAATCTCTTTTGAAGTAAAAGTAGCAGCGATAGATATGGGAAGAGTCATCGGTAAACAAGGAAGAGTGGCAAAAGCCATTAGAACTATGATGAAGGCACTTGCCGGAAAAGAACATAAAAAGGTAATGGTAGAATTTATAGAAAAGTAAAAATGAGGAATCTATATGCAAAATTATTTCGAAGTAGGACAAATTGTAAATACTTTTGGTGTAAAGGGGCTAGTAAAAGTAAAACCATTTACAGATGATATAAAACGATTTGAAGAATTAAAAACGGTTTATATTTGTCAAAAAGAAAACAAGCAAAAAGTAGAAATTGAAAAGGTAAGCTATCATAAAGATATGGTCTTATTAAAATTAAAGGGCATAGAAGATATGAATGCAGCAGAAAAACTAAAAGGTCTTTATTTAGAGATTGATAGAAAAGATGCTAAAAAATTACCCAAAGATACTTACTTTATTGCAGATTTATTAGGCTTAGAGGTGTATTCTGATGAAGGAGAAAGACTAGGACTAGTAGAAGATATTTTTCCAACTGGTAGTAAGGATGTATATGTTGTCAAAAATGAACTTGGAAAACAAATTTTATTACCAAGCATTCCGGAAGTACTAAAAGATATTGATTTAGAGCAAGGAAGAATTACCGTTCATCTATTAAAAGGACTAAGAGAAGACTAACAACTAAAAAGGAGTGAAAAAGACATGCAGTTTGATGTGCTTACATTATTTCCAGAAATGTTTGAGCCAATGAGGCAAAGTATTTTAGGAAGGGCTATGGAAAGCCATAAAATTCAAATGAATTTAATCAATATGCGAGACTTTTCAAAAGATAAGCACAAAAAAGTAGATGATACTCCTTATGGTGGTGGAGCTGGTATGGTAATTAGACCAGATATAGTTTATGATGCGTATCAATCTGTTCCAGGAAAAGAACAGGCAAAACTTATTTATTTAACACCACAAGGAAAAACCTTAGACCAACAAATGGTAGAAGAACTTAGTAAGGAACAACAATTAATCTTACTTTGTGGACATTATGAAGGCATTGACCAAAGAGTTATAGAAGAACTAAATCCATTAGAAATTTCCATAGGCGATTATGTTTTAACAGGTGGAGAATTACCAGCTATGGTATTGATGGATAGTATCAGTCGTTATGTAGAAGGTGTGCTAACAGAAGAATCTATTAAGGAAGAATCCTTTAGTAGTAACCTTTTAGAATATCCACAGTATACAAGACCAGAAATTTTCTTAGGCAGAGAAGTTCCAGAGGTTCTGAAGTCAGGTCATCATGAAAATATCCGCAAATGGAGAGAAAATCAATCAATAGCAATTACAAAACAGAAAAGACCAGATTTATTACAAAAACTAGAAAAATAAGAATAAAAAGAAAAAGACGAAAATTAAGAAAGGAGAATATCAATGGATATTATCAAATCAATCGAACATGAACAATTGAAAAATAAGATTCCAGACCTTCATGTTGGTGATACTATTAAAGTACACCAAAGAATTAAAGAAGGTAACAGAGAAAGAATCCAAGTATTCGAAGGAATCGTTATAAAAAAACAAGGTGGCGGTGTTAACGCTACATTTACAGTTAGAAGAGTTGCTTATGGTGTAGGCGTAGAAAAAACATTTTTAATTCATTCACCAATGGTAGAAAAAGTGGAGGTTGTCAGAGTAGGTAAAGCTAGACGTGCTAAATTATTCTATTTAAGAGATAGAGTAGGAAAATCTGCTAAGACAAAAGAAAACTTAGGTGCTAGAATTGAAAACAAAGAAATTACAGTCAAAGAAGAAATTGCTGTAGAAGCTGCTCCAGAAGAAGCTCCTATTGTTGAAACAGCACAAACAGTAGTAGAAGAAGTGGTAGATACCGTTAAAGAAGAAGTAGTAGAAAATGTTAAAGAAGAACCAGCTAAGAAGGACGAAGAATAGGTTTTAGTGAATTGTAATTAGACATGTAACGAAAATGTAATGAATTAGAAACGAAAATGTCATAATAAAAATGATAAAAAAAGTTGACGAAACTTACAAAAAGCGTTACACTAATTATAGCAATTAAATTTGTATTTCGTGCATAAAAAAAGTAGAAATATAAATACTAATAGAAATCTCATTAGAAAAAAGGAGAAAAAATATGAAAAATTTAAAATCAACAAAAATAGTTTTAATAGTATTACTACTTATCTTAGCACTTACTTTTACAAGCAAAGTATTGGCAACAGGAACATCGGATAATCCACTACAAATCAACATTACAACCAATCCGAACACAAACACAACAACAAATACACAACAACAGACAAATGTAACTACCAATACAGTAGCACCAACCACGAATACGGCTAGTAGTAACTATGTAAATACAAACACCAATACATTACCACAAACAGGTGATGCAAGTGATTATGCAATCTTTTTACTAATTGCAGTATCTGCGATTATTGCTATTTATGCTTATAAGAGAATAAAAGACTATAACATTAAATAGAATAGAAAAGTAAGAAAACATAGAAATATAAGATAAAAGGGAAAATAGATGAAATCATCTATTTTCTTTTGCTTTTACAATTACTCTTGTACCTTTTACATTATTACAAGTAATTAAGGTAATTTCTTTTTCTCCATGAGTTTCTTGGCTTGTACAATTCGTATTATGAACAGCCACTTCAGTCGTATCATATACCATATAAGAAAGCATTTGCCCTTGTAAATCATAAATGTGTATAATATCACCAGTTTTTAGAAGATGCACTTTGCTAAATAATTTATTATCTACGTAATTATGGCCAGCAATACAAAGGTTACCGAACTTGATTAGGCATAGGACCAGCATAACGACAAGGGGCTATTTTTAATAATTCCTCAGTAGTATTAGACAAAATCGGGTATAGCAACTTAATTCTTTCAATCTCTATTAGACCAATCACAAAAGGCTCTGAAGAATTACTAGAAGAAATAGTAGATAGTGGCGTAGCAATACCATCTGAAGTGCTATTGGCATAAAGTGTAGTAATGGAAAATTGTTCTACTAAACTTTGAGAGATTTTTTCCTTTTCCCATAAATGATATTTCATAGAAACATAAATAAAAAAACAAAGGATGCATATACTAATAGAAATAAAAAAAATAAATAAAAACTTTTTTTTAGAAGGAGAAGAAACATTGGCAGAAGTAGCTTGCAACTGTGTGCTTTTTTTATCTAATATCTGATTCATTCTTCTACCACCTCACTTTGTTTATGTATATAGTATGAGCCAAATGAAATAAAAATATGTTAGAAAAAAATTAAAAAAATCTTCATAAACTGTTTCTTTTTTGTAGCAGTATGTGATAGAATAGAAACCATAGAAATAAAGAGGTAAGGAGCGTGTTTTTAGTGCCTGATATAAAATATAAACGTATCCTTTTAAAGCTAAGTGGAGAAGCTTTAGCAGGAGATAAAAAAACAGGTGTCGATGCAGAAACATTAGGAAAGATTTGTGACCAAGTAAAAAAAGTAGTAGAACTAGGGGTGCAAGTAGCTGTAGTTATCGGTGGTGGTAATTTCTGGAGAGGTAGATATGGACATCAAATGGAAAGAACCACATCAGATTATATGGGAATGTTGGCTACTGCCATGAATGGATTGGCATTGCAAGATGCTTTAGAATCCAGAGGATTATCCACTAGATTACAAACAGCAATCGAAATGAGACAAATTGCAGAACCCTACATTAAAAGAAAAGCGATTAAACATTTAGAAAGAGGAAGAGTCGTTATTTTTTCTTGTGGAACGGGAAATCCTTATTTTACAACAGATACAGCTGCTGCATTGAGGGCTGCTGAAGTAGAAGCAGAGGTGATTTTACTGGCTAAGACAATTGATGGTGTATATAGTGCAGATCCAAAATTAGATAAAACAGCTGTAAAATATGATGAGATTACCTATTTAGACATTTTGAATAAAGATTTAAAAGTATTAGATTCAACAGCAACTTCTCTTTGTAGAGATAATCATATTCCATTAATCGTATTTGGAATCGGAGAACCACAAAATATGGTAAAAATTGTACAAGGAGAATCTATAGGAACCATTGTTAGGTCTTAATAAAGTAAGTATAAAAAATAAATAGAAAATAAATAAAAATTAGAATATAGAAATAAAGGAGAGAAAATCAAATGGATTATAGTTATATAGAAGAAAGAATGAATAAAACAATTCGTGTATTTGAACAAAATTTATCAGAGGTAAGAGCAGGAAGAGCAAATCCGGCTATTTTAAATAAAGTAAGTATCGATTATTATGGAACACCAACACCCATTAACCAAGTAGCTGGTATTTCGGTACCAGAAGCTAGATTAATTGTTATTCAACCATGGGATATGAGTGTATTAAAAGAAGTAGAAAGAGCTATTTTAGCATCAGATATAGGGATTACACCCAATAATGATGGAAAAGTGATTCGTTTGAATTTCCCAGAACTAAATGAAGAAAGAAGAAAAGAACTAGTAAAGGAAATTAAGAAAACTGCTGAAGAAACAAAAGTAGCTATCAGAAGTATTAGAAGAGATGGTATTGATGAGTTTAAGGCACAACAAAAAAATGCAGAAATTACAGAGGATGACTTAAAAGTAGCAGAAGAGCAAATCCAAAAGATTACCGATAAAAAGATTGAGGAAATCGACCAAATTCTAGAAAAGAAAGAAAAAGAAATCATGTCTATATAAAAAATAGTAGGGGATGGAAAAATGGAGTTTAATCAAACAATACAAGAATACCAAAGAATCGTAAATGAGCAGATAGAAAAACATTTAAAAAGACAAGAATGTCCAGAAAAAGTTTTAAATGAAGCCGTAGAATATAGTTTGATGGCAGGTGGAAAACGATTAAGGCCTATTCTAATGTTACAAACTTATCAACTATTTGCACAAGATATAGAAGTGTGTATGCCTTTTGCGATTGCGATGGAGATGATACATAATTTCTCTTTAATTCATGATGACCTTCCAGCTATTGATAATGATGATTTTAGACATGGTAAATTAACGAATCATAAGAAGTTCAATGAATCAACCGCTATTATCGCAGGTGATAGCTTGTTTAATCAAGCATATATCGTTTTAGCAGAAGCATTACTAGAAAAATCAGAAAAGCAGGCAGAAAAATTAGTGGCTTTTCAAGAATTTACAAAAAGTGTGGATAAAATGCTTTTAGGCGAATATTTAGATACAGAATGGGAAGGTAAGCAAATAGGGGAAACCTATTTAGAGTATATCCATCAAAATAAAACAGGAGCGTTACTAACTGCTTGTGTACGTATTGGTGCTTTGCTAGGTGGCGCAAGTCAAGAGGATATGGAAACTTTAAGCCAATATGCAGAAAAAATAGGATTAACTTTTCAAATTAAAGATGATATTTTATCAGAAATTGGTGATGAAGCGATTTTAGGAAAGCCAGTGGGGAATGATAAAGAAAAAGGTAAATGTACTTATGTAACAAAATACGGATTACAAAAAGCAAAAGAAGTGTTAGATAAACTTACAAAAGAGGCAGTCGAAATAGCTAAGACTTTTGGAGAAAAAGGTAATTTCTTAAAAGATTTAGCTATCTACATAGAACAAAGAAATAAGTAAGAAAATAAAAGGAGTATGTATGGAACCACAAGAAAATTTACCCAAGCATATTGCTATCATCATGGATGGAAATAGAAGATGGGCTAAAGAACATGGATTATTACCAAAACAAGGTCATAAAGAAGGGGCTAAAACTTTAGAGAAAATTGTTAGATATGCTAACAAAATTGGAATTAAACATATAACGGTTTATGCCTTTTCTACAGAAAACTGGAAGAGGACGGAGGAAGAAGTCGGCGCTTTAATGCTACTAATGCAAAATTATCTAGATGATTATGGTAAAAGAGCAGATACAGAAAATATAAAAGTGCGTATCATAGGGGATTTAAGTAAATTATCCGTAGGTATGCAAAAAAGTATACAAAATTGTATGGAAAGAACAAAAGACAATACAGGCATTGTCTTTAACATTGCTATTAATTATGGTGGAAGAGATGAACTACTAAAGGCAACCAAACAAATTGCCAGTCTAGTAAAACAAGGAAAGTTAGCAGTAGAAGATATTACAGAAGAGACAATAGAATCACAATTATATACAGCAGGTCAACCAGACCCGGATTTAGTCATTCGTACAAGTGGAGAAAAAAGAACGAGTAACTTTTTGCCATGGCAAATTGTGTATACAGAGTTCTTATTTATAGATAAAAAATGGCCAGATTTTACAGAACAGGATTTAGAGGAAGCTATACAAACCTATCAAAAGAGGAAAAGAAATTTTGGGGCACAATAATGAAAAAAGATAAGGAGAAAATTATGAATTGGAAAAGATTAACTTCAGCACTATTAGGGTTTCCTATTGTGTTAATTGTATTATTGATTAGGAATAAGTATGTAGTAGATATTTGTTTAGCTGTAATTGCCTATTTGAGTTTAAATGAATATTTTAATGCGGTTTCTAAAATTTGTAATCCAGTTAGATGGCTTCGGTTATGTGAGTTGTATCAGTATTGCTTTTGTACATATCATTCCTGTAGAACATTTACGTGTGGTCGTAACAACCTTGCCACCAGCGTTTTTATTGATTCTATTTGCGCAAATTATTGCAACAGATATGAAGACGAGTTTTAAAGATATTTGTTACACCTTTTTTGGTATTTTTTATGTAGTATTTTTCATGATGTTTATTGCATTTATTGATGGAATGCCAAATGGTAACATTTTAATATGGTATGCTTTATTTGCAGCATGGGGTACAGATATTTTTGCTTTCTTTGTAGGAAAAGCGATTGGAAAACATAAATTTAGTAAGGTTAGTCCTAAGAAATCTATAGAAGGTTGTATAGGTGGTGTTATAGGCGCTGTAATGTTAATGCTCCTATATACCTATGTAGCCAATACTTTTTGGGGAATGCAATATTCTTATTGGTTCATTGCAGGAACGGGTATTATTTTAAGTTTGGTAGGACAAATAGGCGACTTTGCAGCATCTAGTATTAAGCGTTTTGTGGATATTAAAGATTATAGTAATTTAATACCAGGTCATGGCGGCATGTTAGACCGTATAGACAGTTTATTATTTTTAGCACCTTTTGCTTATGCTTTATTTACATTGTTATAAATTCAAATGTAAGATATAAGCCAAAAAGATAGGGAGGAAACGATTGATTTCATTTATTTTAACAGCTTTAAAAATTATATTCCTATTAGGATTTTTAATATTCATACATGAGACAGGACATTTTCTTGTAGCCAAATTATGCAAAGTAAGAGTGAATGAGTTTGCTATTGGTTTTGGACCAACTATCTGGAAGAAACAAGGAAAAACTACGAAATATGCTTTACGTTTAATCCCACTTGGTGGATTTGTGAGTATGGAAGGGGAAGAAGAAAGGTCTAGTCAGGAAGGTTCTTTTAGTGAAGCAAGTATTCCTAAAAGAATAGCTATTGTTGCTGCAGGTGCCATTGTCAATATTCTATTTGCACTATTGGTTTATTTTCTATTAATGACATATACAGGAAATTATTCTTCTTTAGTGATAGAAAGCACAGTTCCAGAATATGCAGCCCAGCAAGCAGGCTTTTTACCAAACGATGAAGTGGTAAAAATAAATGGAAAATCGGTCATAAGAAAAGAAGATTTAGATAAAGTATTACAACAATCTAATGGAGAGTCTCTAACCGTTACTGTGAAAAGAGAGGGTCAATGGAAAGATATAGCTGTAACACCTACAAAACAAGAAAATAAAAATACAGGAATTTATCTAAAAGGCAGCAGTGGTGGAGAAATTTCCACTAAAATCATTGCCTTAACGCCAAATAGTGCTGCTGAGAAGCAGGGATTAAAAGAAAATGATGAAATACAAAAAATTAATGGGATAGAAATTCATAATCAATCTGAAATCGTAAAAGCAATTAGTGAAGCACCATCAGAGACGACAATTGAATTTGAGGTAAAAAGAGGAAATAACACGGTTAAAGTGAATCTGACGCCAGATATAACCAATAGCTATTACTTAGGAATTTATTTTAAGAAGGCAGAAAATACAATTTTTACGAATGCCTATTATGCACTGTTTGAGACAACCGATTTTGCTTTTTCTATAGTAGACAATTTAAAGATGTTAGTTACGGGAAATGTCAGTGTCAATCAATTGATGGGACCAGTGGGAATTTCAGAGGTAGTTGCTAAGACAAGTGGTATTCAGGATTTTGTATATATTCTAGCAGTGATTTCTCTATCGTTAGGGGTAACAAATTTATTGCCAATACCAGCACTAGATGGAGGAAAGATTCTTTTATTATTGATAGAAGCGATTAGAAGGAAAAAGCTAAGTGAAAAGACAGAGATTAATATTCAATTATTAGGGTTTGCGATTCTAATTACCTTATCAATTTTTGTGACATATAATGATATTCTAAGAATATTCTAAAAGGATAAAACCTATTGTATAAATAGAAAAAACCATTGCTGTATAAAGTAATGGTTTTTTTCATATAATAAAAAAGATTAATCAGAGGAAGAAAGATTTTGGATACGCTTTATAGATAAACCAGTTACTTCTGCAATGGTAGAAATATCAAAATGTTTGGCTAATAATTTTCTAGCAATTTCTATTTTTTCTTTTTGCATTCCCTTTTCTATTCCTTTTTCGAGACCTTCTTGTATACCTTCTTGTATACCTTTTTGTATGCCCTTTTGTATGCCCTTTTGTATGCCTTTTTGTATGCCTTTTTGTATGCCTTCTTCTAAACCAACCTCTATAGCACGTTCTTTGATAGCCTTCTCATCCATAATGGCTTTTTGTCTTAATAGTGCAACTCTTCTTAATTCATCATCTTCACTAATTTCTCTTAGTTTTACCATAGCTTCTTTAATAGGTTCATTTTGTTTCATGATATTTTCTACCTCCTTGTCATTAGGATTATTTAAAAATAGCATCCATTGTGCTAGTTCATCCTGTAGATAGGTCTCTTTACACTTTTTTATCTTTGGTAATTCAATTATATGAATTTCTATTAAATCTGTCAATTGCTTAAATTCGTCTGGTTGCCTTAAATTCCACTTTGTATGTAATTTTTTCTCACCGTTTCAACTCTTTTAATTCATAATCTAATATAGCAATACAAATAGTTTTCTTTAGTTTAGTATAGGCATTTCCTCTAGATAATTGAGAACTATATAAGATACCCCAATAGAACAATATTCTTTCAAGTGTATAGGATTTATCAATCAATTGGATTTCTATATTACATAAAGTGCCTTCATCTAGTACAGCATTTAAGTCTAGAATGCCTAATTTTTGGTCAGGATATTTTTGAAATAAATGTCTATCCTCTCGTAAATTAATTTCTTGAATGTTTTCATTTGTAATAGCAGCAATCATGGCTTTAGTAATTTCTTCATTTCCCGGACGAAACAAAGAGTGGAAAACCACATCTGTCTTTGGAATTAAAAGTTGTCTATTGTTCATCAAAAAATCTTCCTTTCGTATTTTTTAGATAAAATGAAAAGGAAAAGAACATCACCTCCTAAATAAAAATGAATCAATGGGAAAATAGATAGCTTAGAAAAAGCTAATCCGTTAAGAGAATCAATAAAAGAAATCCTATCTAATGAATTAGATAACTAAAACTTATTAAAACATAAAATTAACATAAAATCAAGAACTTTTCATCGACAAATTTAGACGAATATTTTAAAAATATTTTCAATAAAATTTCTAAAGAATGGATTGCTATTTGAAGGGAATTATAGTAGAATAAAGTCAGAATTTAGGGGGCATAATCTATGAATGAAATAGCATCTACAAAAACATTGAAAGAGATATTTAGAGATTATAATTCAAATAGTTTTGCATTAAATGATGCGAAAATCAAGAATATGAATTTATTTAAAAAGACAGATACACTACAAATCACTTTAATTTCAGAAGAGTTCATTCCAATAAAAGCTATCTACCAATTTGAAAAATACTTAGAAGGACGTTTTTCCTTAAAAGCCATTATTATGAAAATAGAAAACAAACAAGTAGAGCCAAATGCAGAAGAAACGATTAGTAATTGTGAAAATCCAGGAGCTGGAACTATAGAAAATAACATTACCAAAGAATGGCCAGACATTATTGATTATATGTCCATGAAACATCCTATGTCTAAGGCTTTTTTAGCTGGTAGTACGATTTCGATTGAAGGAAAAGCAGCTAATATTTTTTTAAAATTAAAAGGCAAAGAATTTTTATTAGCTAAAAAGTTTGATGAGATTTTATCACAAGTATTACAAGATATTTATGGTAAGGTGTATAAGGTCAGTTACATAGAAGATATTACGGAAGATTTTGCACAAAAACAACAAGCATATCAATTAAAAGTACAAGAAGAGGCTATTTTATTAGCTCAAAAAGAGGCAGAAGCACTAAGTAAAGAAACGAAAAAAGAAAAAGCGCATACCCAAAAAGAGAAAAAGGAAGAGTCAGTTATATTAGAACAAAGTGTACCAATGCCAGAGAAAAGTGAAGAGATAACGCCATTAATCTTAGGTAGAAATCCAAATATAAAAGAAAACCTAGTAAAAGTAGCAGACCTTTCAATAGAAAGCGGAAAAATCGCTATTGAAGGAGAAATTATCCATACAGATTCTAGAGAATTAAAAAGCGGCAAACATTTACTAATGTTTGATGTGTATGATGGTACGAGTACCATTACATGTAAAGCTTTTGTAGAAGCAGAAAAAGCCAAAGAGGTAATGGGAAGAATAACTGCTGCTAAAGGTGTTAAATTATCTGGAACGGCACAATTTGACCCTTTTGCGAAAGAATTAGGAGTTATTGCGAATGTCATTGTAGAAACAGCAGGTAGAAAAAAAGAACAAAGAATGGATAACAGCAAAGTAAAAAGAGTCGAGTTACATATGCATACCCAAATGAGTCAAATGGATGGTGTCACACCAGCCAAAGACTTGATTAAAAGAGCTATGAAATGGGGAATGAAGTCAATTGCTATTACAGACCATGGTGTTGTACAAGCTTTTCCTGATGCACATAAGATGCTAGGGTACGATAATCCGGATATGAAAATTATCTATGGAGTAGAAGCCTATCTAGTGCCAGACAAAAGTAGTTGTGTATCTGCTTCTAATGGGCAACCATTAGATACCACTTATTGTGTACTAGACTTAGAAACGACAGGGTTATCCTTTAGAACAGAAAAAATCACAGAAGTAGGCATCATGAAAGTAAAAAATGGGGAAGTTATTGATGAATTTGAATGCTTTGTTAACCCAGAAAAACCCATTCCACAAAAAGTAGTAGAAGTGACCAATATTACTGATGAAATGGTAAAAGATGCAGAAACCATTGATAAGGTATTACCGAAAATCATGGATTTTATAGGAGATAGTGTTTTAGTTGCCCATAATGCAGATTTTGATATTGGATTTTTAAAATATAATGCTAAACAACTAGGATTAAGTATAGAAAACTCCTATATAGATACCTTACGTCTAGCCAAAGATTTATTCCCAGACTTTAAGAAATATAAATTAGGTATCATAGCAGATAATTTAGGGATTACTGTAGAAGTAGCACATCGTGCTTTAGATGATGTGGATACAACAGTAAAAGTCTTCAAAGTCATGTTAGATATGTTACGTGAAAAAGGAGTTAAAACATTAGATGATATCGATAAAGTAGAGCAAGGAAGAGCAGACTACAAAAAATTACCAAGTTACCATGCGATTATTCTAGCAAAAGACTATGTAGGATTAAAGAATTTATACAAATTAGTTTCTTATTCTCATCTAGACTATTTTTATAAAAAACCACGTATTTTGAAATCCCTATATAAAAAATATTCAGAAGGTCTTATATTAGGTAGTGCCTGTGAAGCAGGAGAGTTATATCGTGCTATTGTAGCTGGTAAATCGGATGAAGAAATAGAAGAAATTGCAAAAGATTATGATTATCTAGAAATCCAGCCAATTGGTAATAATATGTTTATGGTTAGAAATGGAACACTACCAGATATAAAAGCCTTAGAAGATATCAATAAGAAAATTGTAGAACTAGGAGAAAAACTAGGAAAGCTAGTAGTAGCTACTTGTGATGTGCATTTTATGGACCCACAAGACGAAATTTATAGAAGAATTTTAATGGCAGGTCAAGGGTTTGATGATGCTGATGAACAAGCACCTTTATATTTACGAACAACAGAAGAAATGCTAAAAGAATTTGAATATTTAGGAGAAGATAAAGCTTATGAAGTGGTAGTTACTAACACGAATAAAATTTCAGATATGTGTGAAAGAATTAGTCCTATATCACCGGAAAAATGCCCACCACATATTGACCATTGTGAAGAAACTATTAAAGAAATAGCCTATAGTAAGGCACATGAACTATATGGGGACCCATTACCAGAAATTGTACAAGAAAGATTAGATAAAGAGTTAGATTCTATTATAAAAAATGGATTCTCCGTTATGTATATTATTGCTCAAAAACTGGTATGGAAATCTAATGAAGATGGTTATATAGTAGGTTCTAGAGGGTCTGTAGGTTCTTCTTTTGTAGCCAACATGACAGGTATTACAGAAGTAAATTCTTTACCACCACATTATCGTTGTCCAAATTGTAAATATTCTGATTTTGCAGACTATGGCTACCAATGTGGATTTGACTTACCAGATAAAGATTGTCCAAAATGTGGTCATAAACTCATTAAAGATGGAATTGATATTCCCTTTGAAACTTTCTTGGGTTTTAATGGAGATAAAGAACCAGATATTGACTTAAACTTCTCAGGAGAATATCAAGCAAAAGCCCACCGCTATACAGAAGTTATTTTTGGAAAAGGAACTACATTTAAGGCAGGAACAGTAGGTACGGTTGCAGATAAGACAGCTTTTGGTTATGTAAAAAAATATTATGAAGAACGTGGAGTACCAGTCAATAATGCAGAAGTATTAAGAGTTGCACAAGGGTGTACCGGTATTAAAAGAACGACAGGACAACATCCAGGAGGTATCATTGTTGTACCAAAAGGAAGAGAAATCTTTGAATTTACACCTATTCAGCATCCAGCAGATGACCCAAATTCTGATATTATTACGACACACTTTGATTATCACTCTATTGATCAAAACTTGTTAAAATTAGATATTCTAGGACATGATGATCCTACAATGATTAGAATGTTGTATGATTTAACAGGCATTGACCCAACGAAAGTACCATTAGATGATAAAGAAACTATGTCCATATTTAGTTCTACAAAAGCATTAGGTGTAACGCCTGAACAAATCAAATCAGAAGTAGGAAGCTATGGTGTACCAGAATTTGGAACCAAATTTGTAAGAGGCATGTTAGTCGACACCAAACCAACTACTTTTGATGAATTAATCCGTATATCTGGACTATCCCATGGTACAGACGTGTGGCTAGGAAATGCACAAAGTTTAATAGAAGATGGAACCGTTACCTTAAATGAATCTATCTGTTGTCGTGATGATATCATGATATACTTAATCAAAAAGGGGCTTCCACCAAACCCAGCCTTCAAAATTATGGAAACGGTTCGTAAAGGAAAAGCCCTAAAAGACCTACAAAAATGGGCAGAATATGTAGCTTTAATGAAAGAACACGATGTACCAGACTGGTATATTAAATCTTGTGAAAAAATAAAATACATGTTCCCTAAAGCCCATGCAGCAGCTTATGTAACCAACGCTTTCCGTATAGCATGGTTTAAAGTACATAAGCCAGAAGCTTATTATACGGCTTACTTCACCATAAGAGCAGACGAGTTTGATAGTGATATTATGTGCTATGGGGAAGAACGTGTCAAAAATAAAATGAAAGAAATAGACTTGCAAGGAAACAGTGCTACGACGAAAGATAAAAACATGTATGCTATTCTAGAATTAGTTATGGAAATGTATGAAAGAGGAATCAAATTCTTACCAATTGACTTATATAAATCACATGCAACCAAATTTAGAATGGAACCAGAAGGCATCAGACCACCACTAAATAGTATTCCTGGATTAGGAACAGTAGCAGCAGAAGGAATCGATGCAGCAAAACAAGAAGGAAAATTTATGTCCATAGACGACATGAAAATTCGTTCTAAGATAGGAAAGTCTGTAATTGAACTACTAGATAAAGTAGGTTGTTTAAAAGGTATGAGCCAAAGCAATCAAATGAGTTTATTTGGATAGGACAGTTAGGGACGGGGTATATTTGTTTAAACAAATATACCCCGTCCCTAACTTACCTTTCTGAATCAGAGATAGAATCGATAGAATTCTCTTCTAAAAATTCTTCAGGTTCATTTGAAGGATTATTATAGGAGAAAAATCCAGAAACTTGTTTTCCTTTTATATCTCCATTACTTACTTTTTTAAGAGGTTCTGCATGTCGCAAATAATAGTAGCCTTCTTTATTTAAAATTAAATTAGCCTCATAATCAATTACATATTCTTGTTGGTTTTTACTTCTAAATTCTACCCAAGTATATGGAGTTTTAGATTTACTAGTGATACCATAAATATATCCGCTAACTACATGATTGGGTACACCAATCATCTGAGAAACATATTCTGCCTGAAATTGAGAAGTGGAACTCGATTGCTGAATAGGAAAATATTTTCCTATTGTATTTTTCAGGTTAGGAAAGCGGTCTGATAGTTTAAAACATTCAATGGGATGGAAGGTAGTTTCTAAAAATATACTATGCTGAGTGTGGACTAAGTTTTTTACAATTTTACAATGTTGTATTTCTTCTAAAATTTTTTCTTCTTGTGTATCTGTATTTATTTTTAAATCTATGTTTACATTGGTATTCCTATGGGATAACCTTGTAAAGGCATGATAAATAGAGTACTCGTCTAAGTACAATTCTCCGCCATTATGTAATAATTGCAAAATGGTTTCTTTATTTCCTTTTGTTAATGCTTCGTTAAAATCATGGTTCCATTGATTGGTTTCATCTAAAGAGAACCATTTATATTGTTCTAACATAATTGTCCCTTCCTTTTAAAGATACTAATTTTTTCCACTAGCGTATCTATTATATCATAGAATTTACATAATATCAAATTTTACCTCGAAAATGCTCACAATAGGATTATAAGAAGCAATATGACAGATTATAGTATATAAATAATGATTGCTAATTCTTTTATTCTATGTTATGATAATGACGTAAAAAAGAGAAGAAAGTGAGAAATATAAAGATGGTACATTTAGTTTATTGTGACGATAAGTCAAAGGAATTATCTAAAATTTTGGACAAGAGTAAAACAATGGTGATTAGGGGAGCTGCTGGAAGGAAAATACCACATAGTCGTGTCTTTAAAGATGAAATTCTTTATTTTATGGAGAAAGGAACTAAAAAGATTATAGCCAAAGCAGTTGTAACAGATGTTCAAAATTTTGTTAAGCTATCAGAGGAAGAAATCAATAAAGTCATAGAAGATAACCAAGAAAAGTTATTGCTAACAGAAAAACAAAAAGAAAGATGGCATAAAAAATGTTTGTGCCTAGTAGAGTTTAATCATGTAGAGGAAATTAGCCCTTTGGATTTTGACCATCAAGGAAATATGGATGATTGGCTAATAATAGATAAGATAGAAGATGTAGTTGTGGGAACAAGTATTCCTTATAATTATGAAAAATCTAAGTTTTAAAAAATAGAAATCATGAAATTTATAAGATAGGATTTGTAGTCTTATAAAAAGAAAAGAGAGAAGAGATATGTTTGAAAACACAATTCCAGCATTGGATTTAAGTCAAGTGTTAACTATACCAAATTTTATAATCTATTTAGTTATTATAAATGTGATAACTTTTTTTGCTATGTGGTTAGATAAAAGAAAAGCAGAAAGAGGAAAATGGAGAACTAGTGAACAAACTTTATTTGTGTTAGTATTATTAGGCGGTGGCGTTGGTGGTATTGCAGGAATGTATATATTTAGGCATAAAACACAAAAACCAAGATTTGTAGTAGGATTTCCAGTTATTCTCATCTTTGAGATAGTGGTTTTATTATATTTTTTCTTAAGATAAGCATAAATGGATAAAAGAGACATACAAATAGAGTAAAAGAAATTAATTATGAAGAAATTATGAAGAAAAAATTGACGAAAAATGGAAATTATGATAGGATGGAGAAAAATAAAAGAGGGAGGAAAAGAATATGTATAAAACAAATTATTTAACTAGTAGCATAGCTTCTAATTCAATTTGGCTAATTGTTTCTTTTATATTAGCTATCGTAGGAGGCATCTTAGTATATTTCTTATTTTTAAGTAAGAAAAATGAAGGGAAATTTACAGGATTTGTAGCATGGCTATATGATTTCTTATCATTCAAAAAAATGTTTTTAGAAGCATTACTAAAAATTACATATTTAGTAGTAGCCATTTACATTACATTATCTTCTTTTGCACTAATTGGAACAAGTTTCATATCATTCCTAGTATCACTTGTTTTAGGAAATGTTATGGCAAGAGTTGTATATGAATTTGCTCTAATCTTACTAGTTATTTGTAGAAATACAACAGAAATTAGTAAAAAATTAGGCGACAAAAATAACGATAAACAAGATTAATAAAAAAGCAATACAAAATCAAGAGAAGTTTTAAAAGCTTCTCTTTTTGTTGATAATTCATATATGTCCCCAATGGACAAAAGTGTCCATTGGGACCTGGTCCCTGTGGACATTTTTATAAAGTAATGGTATAATGTCGAAGAAAGTAGAAGAAAGGTAGATAAAGGGTGAAATATGAAGATTTTAATTGTAATTGACCAGTTTGACCAAGATAATAATGGAACAACGATTTCTGCTAGAAGGTTTGCTAAGGCCTTAGAGCAGAGGGGGCATAAGGTTTCAATTGTGAGCACAGGAAAAGAGGCTGCTAATAAGTATACGGTTAAAGAGTTAAAGTTGCTACCGGTTGTTTCTCACATTGTGAAGTCTCAAGGTATGTCTTTTGCAATTCCTTCTAAAGAGGTACTTACAAAGGCAATTAGTGAGGTGGATGTGGTTCATTTTTATTTGCCATTTGCCTTATCTGTTCAAGGGTTAAAGATTGCAGAGGATTTACATGTGCCTCATACAACGGCTTTCCATATGCAACCTGAGAATGTAACTTATACTTTAAAATTAGGGACCAATACAAAGGTAAATGATAAAATATATACCTATTTAAGAAACCACTTTTATAATCGTTTTACACATATTCATTGTCCTAGTCGTTTTATTGCTAAAGAGTTAGAAAGCCATGGGTACACAGCTAAGTTACATGTGATTTCGAATGGGGTAGATGATATTTTTAGTTATCAAAGAAGAGAGAAAAGACCACAGTGGAAAGATAAATATGTAGTAACGATGGTAGGGAGACTTTCTAATGAAAAGAGGCAGGATGTTTTAATTGAGGCAATTAAAAAGTCTAAGTATGAAAAGCAGATTCAATTAGTTTTAGCAGGCAATGGTCCTAAATATAATAGTTATTTAAAACAGACGCAAAATTTATCAAATCCACCAGTTATACAGTTTATGAATCAGGAGGAGTTATTAGAGGTTTTATCTATGACAGATGTCTATGTACATGCCTCTGATGCGGAGATAGAAGCGATTTCTTGTATAGAGGCTTTTGCTTGTGGAAATGTGCCGATTATTGCCAATAGTTCTAAATCTGCGACACCACAGTTTGCTTTAGATGAAAGAAGTTTGTTTGAAGCGGGTGATAGTGATGATTTAGCACATAAGATAGATTATTGGATTGAAAATAAGGATGAAAGAGAAAACATGCAGAAGCAATATGCACAAAGTGCAAAGCAATATACTTTATCTAAAAGCATGGAGAAAATGGAAGAAATGTTTTTAGAAGCAATTGCAGAAAATAAAAGGGGAAACTAAAATGGAAGTAAAAGAGATACCAGAGGATACACATGTTTTAAAATTATGGACTCCTTTAAAGTTTGAAATAAAAAAGGACTATACATTTATACCGAAAAATCCTTTTTTTAAGTTGGCTTCTACTGTATTATATGGGATTGCTGTGCCTTTGGTATATCTGTTTAATAAAGGGATGTATGGGTGTAAAGTTTATGGAAAGGAAAATATGAAGTTAATAAAAGGTGCTAGGATAACCGTTTCGAATCATGTGCATCCTATGGATTGTACAATGAGTGCGATTTTACAAGCACCAAGACAAGTATATTTTCCAACTTTACAAGATAATTTTAAGATACCTGTTGTTAATGGAATTATTCGTTTGTTACATGCCATTCCAATTCCGAACCAGGTACAAGCAAAAATGCGTTTTTATGAGACATTACAAACGACTTTAAAAGAAGGAAAGATTATACATATGTATCCAGAAGCAGCGCTTTGGCCATATGCCACAAAGCTTAGAAAGTTTAAAAATGGTGCTTTTCATATAGCCGTAGAGCAACAAGTACCAGTAATTCCAATCGTGTATTGTTTTGTGAAGCCACAAGGACTTAGAAAATGGAAGAAAAAACCTTGTATAGAAATCCATGTATTAAAACCAGTATATCCGCTAAAAGTAGAAGCAGAAAATAGAAAAGAAGCAGTAGAGAAGATGAAGCAAGAAATTCATCAAAAGATGGAAATATGTTTACAAGAAAATACTTCTGTATAGTAAAATAGAATAAATAAGAAAATAGGAGGAAGAAAATTGAAAGAAGAATTTATAAGATTATTACAAGAAACGAATCGACCAGGCATGGAACAGTTAATTTTATTTTTAAAAAACTCAGACTTTTTTGAGGCACCTGCTAGTACTAGATTTCATGGTGCTTTTCAAGGTGGTCTTTTAGAACACAGTATGAAGGTGTATGAGATTTTAAAGACGAAAACAGAAGATTCTGATTCTGTTAGAATTATTGCTTTATTACATGATATTTGTAAAGCAAATTTTTATAAAGTGGATTATCGTAATGCAAAAAATGAGTTAGGTGTTTGGGAAAAGGTACCTTACTATACAGTAGATGATACCATTCCTTTTGGACATGGGGAAAAGTCAGTCATGATGATTTCAGAGTTTATTAAGCTAACAAATGAAGAAAAATATGCTATTAGGTGGCATATGGGCTTCACAGAGCCAAAAGAATTATATACAACAATTGGTTTAGCCTATAAAAAATATCCAATTGCTTTGTTAACACACGAAGCAGATTTAGAAGCTAGTTATTTGTATGATATATAATTGGAAATAGCATTTAATAAAAAAGGAAGAGGGGGGATGTAGTCATATGGAAACAAAAATAATTGGAGAAAACTTACCAGTGGTTACTTGTAAATTAAAAAAAGGAGAATCTATTGTTACCGAAAATGGTGGCATGAGCTGGATGGATGATGGTATTAAAATGACAACCACAACTAATGGTGGTATTATGAAAGGAATTGGAAGAGCCTTTGCGGGGGAATCTTTATTCATGAATATTTATACAGCAGAAAGAGATGATGTAGAAATTGCTTTTTCTTCTTGTTTCCCAGGTAATATTTTAGAATTCGATTTACAAGAAGGAGAAACTATTATTGCACAGAAAAAAGCTTTTTTATGTTCAGAAAAGACAGTAGACATTAAAATGAAATTTAGAAAGAAATTAGGTGCAGGTTTTTTTGGAGGAGAAGGTTTTATCATGCAACAAATGACAGGACCTGGTAAAGTATTTTTAGAGATTGATGGTAGCGTGATAAAAAGAGAATTAGCACAAGGAGAAAAACTAAAAATAGATAATGGCTATGTAGCTGCGATGACAAGCCAGGTAGATTTAAATATTGAAACTGTAAAAGGGGTTAAGAATATTGTATTTGGTGGAGAAGGTTTATTTTTAACAACTTTAACAGGACCTGGTATAGTATGGCTACAATCTATGCCAATGTCTAAATTAGCAGGTTTATTATATATTGGTAGTGCTAACTAAAATAAAAGTGGAAGACAGATTTTAAAGACATATTAAATAAAATCACACTGGCAATTCTTTTCAACAAATGAAAGAAGAATATATAAGAAGATATGTCAATTATGCAATGAAACACCAAAAGGGACAAGATATACCAAAAGAAATAGTCGATAATTATTGGAGACCAGATAATTTAGTTGTATTTGTGAATGGTGAGAAAATAGAATCAAAAGATAGCTTTGGTTATTATATGACTTATTTTAATGGAAAGTATTTATTACCTTTATCAGATATCTTTTTGAAAAAAATAGACGGTGTAACGATTACTAAAAAAGCTGGTAATAGGACCTTTTCCTATAAAGATAAAACTTATACAATTATTAATCAAACCAATTTAAAGAAAAATGAAATTGCTTATAATGCAACAAAGGAAGAAGTGGAAACGGTTTTAGGAATAAAAATAAAATTAGATTATCAAAATGAAAAGGCAAAGATACAAATTCGATAAAAATATAATTTCTTTTAGGCAAAGCTTGTCAATTCTTATTTTATATAGTATAATATGCTTATTCTAAATTTAATTATGTTTTAAAAAGAAACCAAGTAGTCATACATAGTTACAAGAAAAAGAGAGGTAATGGTAGGTGAAAATTACTAGTATATGTTATGATGAATTACAATTCTTAAAGTAATTAACGTACAAGCTACGAACAGCTTTTAAGGAGGCAACAAAAATATAAATTTGTTGTAAATAAAGGTGGTACCACGAGTCAAATCGTCCTTTTACAAGAGGGCAAGATTTGGCTCTTTTTGATTTTTTTTAAGGAGGTATAAATAAATGACATTAGTAGAAGATTTAAAATGGAGAGGACTTATTAAAGACATTTCTAGTCCAGAATTAGAAGAAAAATTAAACCAAGGAGGATTAACCTTCTATATAGGCACAGACCCAACAGCAGATAGCCTGCATGTAGGACATTTATCTAGTTTTTTAATATCTAAAAGATTAAAAGATGCAGGACATAATCCGATTTTATTAGTAGGTGGAGGAACCGGTATGATTGGAGACCCAAGACCTACTACAGAAAGAGCCATGATATCAAAAGAACAAGTTATGAAAAACTTTGAAGGACTAAAAGCACAAGTAGAAAAAATTTTTGGCTTTGAAGTGGTGAATAATTATGACTGGATTAAAGATATCAGTATATTAGACTTTTTAAGAGATTATGGAAAATTTTTCAACATAAACTATATGTTAGATAAAGATATTATTAGAAGAAGATTAGATTCAGGAATTACCTATACAGAATTTTCATACATGATATTACAAGCACTAGATTTTAAATACTTACATGAACATAAAAACGTTGATTTACAATGTGCAGGTTCTGACCAATGGGGTAATATTACAGCAGGAATAGATTTAATTAGAAAATCAACAGGAGATGAAGTGTACGGTTTTACTATGCCGTTAGTAACTGACTCTCAAGGAAAGAAATTTGGAAAAAGCGAAGGAAATGCATTATGGCTAGATAAAGACAAAACCTCTAGTTACCAATTATACCAATTCTTTGTAAATGTAGAAGATTCTATGGTCATTGATTATTTAAAAATCTACACTTTCCTATCAAAAGAAGAAATAGAAGAATTAGCTAAGAAACATGAGGCACAACCAGAATTAAGAGAAGCACACAAAGCATTAGCAAGAGAAATCATTACATTTTTACATGGAAAAGAAGAATACGAAAGAGCCGTATCTTTAGCAGACCATCTATTCTGCAATAAATTCCAAGATTTATCTAAAAAAGATATTGAAGATTTATTTAGCAGTGAAGAAATTAGACAAATAGAGCCAAACACCAATGTGGTAGATATGATTCTTCAAATGGGAATTGCTACTAGTAAAAGAGAAGCAAGAGAATTTATTACGAATGGCGCAATTGCTATTAATGGGGAGAAGGTAAATGATATAACCGCTGTTATACAAGAGGAACAATTTATTGAAAATACCTATATCGTCGTCAAAAAAGGAAAGAAGAACTATTATATTGGAAAACAATAAATGCTTACATGATATAGTTATAAAAGCCTGTAAAAATTAGGAGGCAAAAATGGAATTGAAAGAAACCATAAAAAATCGAAGAAGTATTCGAAAATATAAAGATAGACAGATACCTAAAGAAATAATAGAGGATTTAATAGATTGTGCAAGGTTAGCTCCATCTGCAAAAAACAGACAACCTTGGAAATTTGTAGTAGTGACTGGTAGTATAAAAAATCAAATTGCAGAGATTATGTTGGAAAAGGAAAATCATTCTAAAATTAGTTTAGAAAGAAAAATATATAATGCTAATAGTAGTGTTAAAGCAACTGCTAAAATAATGAAAGAAGCGCCTATACTAATATTAGTTCTTAAAGCATATGAAGATAATTGGATGATAGGAGATTCGCTTTCAATAGGGGGTGCTATAGAACATATTTGCTTAAGAGCGACAGACCTAAGATTAGGTTCACTTTGGATAAGGGACATTGTATATACTCAAAAAGAAATTGCTAAATTAGTTGGTCATGAAGATATGGAGTTAATTTCTGCAATTTCTATAGGGTATCCAAATGAAAATCCGAAACCAAGACCTAGGAAAAAGCGAAATGAAATCTTAGAATGGATTTAAATTGTAAAAAATGAAATGAATCCGAATAAATGATGGGGAAGGAAAGTAAAATCATTGGAAAAAGAAATATTAGAATTTTATAAAAAAACAAGTTTATATACAGATTTAGGATATTATCGAGATTTTACAAAGAACTTGCCAGATGATATTGAACAATTGTGTCTATTACAAAGAATGCAAATCATTCATCCAACAGCTTTTAGAGATAAAGACATTAGAAATAGAAAAGATTGCTTTTGGGGAGATATGACTAAAGTTCCCATTTCCAGATTAGAATATGAGGATGACATTTTTCCAACAGCACAAAGTGTAATAGCGGAATTATTAAGAAAGAATCCCAACTATACCACAAAAAGAGAAGCAAAAGACAAAGTGCATGTTACATGTAGAAGTCAAGCTATAGTATTAGCCAGTATATTAAAGGCAAAAGGAATACCAGCTAGAGCTAGAAGTGGTTTTGCTCAATATATACATTATGATGGAATTGCTTATGACCATTGGATTACAGAATATTTTGATGAAAAAGAGCATAGATGGAAACTAGTAGATGCAGATGAACATTGTCCAGACCATGAAATGGGATTTGACTTAAATGACATTCCTTATGATAAATTTTTATTCGGTGCAAATGCTTATATAGGAGTAAGACAAAATAAATATAAACCAGAAAAGATTCTTTATTCTTCTGATCCACCAACTTTAGGATTAAAAGCTTCCATAAGAGGATTATTTTATGATTTTCACGCATTAATGAATGATGAAATTATATTCTTACACATGCCTAAATATATACAAGATAAAAAATTTGAGTTATCTGAAGAAGAATATGAAGAGTTAGATAATTTAGCTAACGTAATGTTAAATCCTAACGAAAATTTTAGTAAACTACAAGAAATCTGGAACAATACCTCTAAATTTAGAATTATGTCAGGTGCTTTAAATTAAATAATGTAAATAAACTACACTCAAAATGATGGGGTGTAGTCTATTTAAATAGGAATGTAAAAATTTACTTGGTAAACTGGTTTAAATTCGCTATGTGCATTAACTAAAAGCATATAAAATACATTAAAAGAAATCAACTCAAACCTAGAATTCTTAGAAAGTATATGATACAATAAAAAAATCAAAATAAGGAGTTTATGAAAATGGAAAACCATATACCTATTTTTTTACTAGATAAATTAGAAAAACAATATGGGAAAGAAATACTAAAAAACATCATAGATGGCTATGAGCAAGAAAGAAAAGTATCCCTTCGTGTCAATACTTTGAAAGCAAATACACAGCAAATATATCAAAAACTAATAGAAGCTAAAATAGAAGTAAAATCGGTTCCCTGGAGTAAAGAAGCTTTTATTATAGAAAATGCACGAGAAAAAGAAATACAAGCATTAGAAATGTATGAAAAAGGAGAAATCTACTTACAAAGTCTATCTTCTATGTTACCACCTATTGTATTAAATCCACAACCAGAAATGGATATTTTAGATATGGCAGCAGCACCAGGAGGAAAAACAACACAAATGGCAGCTATATCACAAAATAAAGCCCATATCACAGCTTGTGAAATGCAGGCAATTAGAGCAGAAAGATTAAAATATAATCTAGAAAAACAAGGCGCTAGTTGTGTATATGTCATGGTAACAGATGCCAGACGCCTAAATTCGTTTTTCTCCTTTGACCAAATTCTATTAGATGCACCTTGTAGTGGAAGCGGGACCTTAAAAGCACAAGACCCAAGCATTTCTAAATATTTCACTGAAAAATTAATAG
>CATXTS010000014.1 GCA_958402495.1 uncultured Clostridiaceae bacterium | reverse complement strand
GGGGAATATTACCACCACATAACATTCTCATGACATTTTTGTAACATATCTTGACAAAAAGTTCCATAATATATATGATTTCAATGAAGAAATAGTATATAGAAGGGAACTTTTTTGATGCAAAAGAAAAAAATAGCTATATTTATCAGTTTTCTTATCTTATTTTGCTTATGGATTCCAATAAGTAGTTTAGCAGCAGAAGACAAAGATGTTACTAATCAATTTCAAGATGAAAACTTAAAAAATGCCATATTAGAAATCATAAGAAAAGTAGAAAACAAACCAGATAAACAAAACATACTTTTATCTGATATAGATGCCATCACAGCAGATAGTCTGCCAAGTGGAAAACAACTAAATCTAGCTGGAAAAAATATTAGGAATCTAGCAGGACTAGAATTATTTGCGGATAAAGCAATAGAATGGATATATTTAGACTGGAACCAGATTACAGAAATAAGCCTTCTTTCTAAATTTAGTAGTTTAACAAAAATAAGTGCCAGTGATAATCAAATTACAGACTTAGCACCCATACAAAATTTAAAAAATCTACAAAATATAAATTTTGGAAACAACCAAATAACCAATATAGAACCAATTACGAACTTAACGAATTTAAAGTATCTATACATGGATAATAATCAAATTACGAATATAGCAGGCATTCAAAATTTGAAAAAATTAGTAGAGATATCTATAGCAGGAAACAAAATAGAAGATGCGAACAATATATTTGCCATTGCTACATTAACCAATATAGACCTTAGTAGAAACCAAATTAAAGATATTAGCCAAATAAGTAATCAAATGAATTTAATCAAATTAAATGTAAACTATAACCAGTTAACTAAATTAAATGGAATAGAGAAAATGCCTAACTTAGAAGTTTTAAGTGCTAGTAACAACCAAATTCAAAACATAGATACCATTGGTAACTTATCAAAATTATATAATTTAAATCTAAACAAAAATGAACTAGCAGATATCACAAAACTATCTGACTGCACAGAATTAAAATACTTATATTTAGACAACAATCATATCATTGATGTAAATCCAATAGAGACTCTAGAAAATTTAACAAAAGTAACGATTTACAACCAAAGTGCCTATGTTGTTGTTACGAAAGAAATAGATACCGAAAAAATACAAATTAATTTAACTAGTCTATTTCAAAAACTAAAAGATAGTCATAGTAAAATCTATGCAAAAGACGTAGCATACAAAATGGATAATAACATTGCCTATACAGTATCTGACAAAATGGATTTTCTGATTGTAGATTTAAAAGATTTGGAAAAAGAAGATTTAATTTTTAGAATGCAAGATAAGGAAAATACCTATATAACACTTAGCATTACAAGAGAAAAAGAAGAGGAAAAACCAGATGTTGAAGAACCAGAAGAAAACCAAATAGAAAATACTATTACCAATGAAAACAATGACAATACAAATGATGAAGAGAAACCAGATAATCATCCATCTAGTTATCCGATAGAAAATGGTTATATAAAAGATGTAAAGGTAGGAACAAACAGTAAAACTTGTATCCAAAACACAGGATTAGGAAAAGCGTATATTATCAGAAACGACCAGATTCTAAAAGATGAAGAAATTTTAAAAAATGGAGATATTTTAAAAACGCAAAATACACAATATACCATCATCATTAGAGGAGACCCATCTGGAGATGGAAGAATCAATATTACGGATTTAATGAAAGTAAAAAGAGCAGTAGTCGGTGCTAGCAAATTAAATACAATAGAAACTCTAGCAGCAGATTTAAATAAAGATGGCAAAATTAACATTATGGATGTTATGAATTTTGTAAAAGAAATTACAAAATAGAAAGAAGGTAAGACAAATGAAAAAACAAATGGTAAACAAAATCATGGGTATAGTAGTAATAAGCCTTATACTATTAACCGTATTCATAAGCAATAGCAAGGCAGCAAGTGCTTTTAATGTAAAAGTAGAGACAAGCAGTACGCAAATAGCCAAAAACCAAACAACCGTTACTATTTATTTGAAATTAGGAGACTATAATGCAGATGGTATTTTGGGCTATGAAGGAACCTTAAATTATGATAAAAATGTATTTGAAAGTGCAACGATTACAGAATTGAATGGTTGGGAAGAACCAGATTATGAACCTGCTACAGGCAAATTTCTATCTACCACTAAAAAGGCAAAAGCCAATACCAATATAGCCCAAATTAGTTTAAAACTAAAAAGTGGAGCAACTGCTAAAACAACAAAAGTAAGTATTAGCAATTTAATTATTTCAGATGGAACCAATGAATCTACAGTAAATCAAAACATAACCTATACCTTATTAGCTAACCAGACACCAAACAATAATGAGGATACACAAAATACAAATCATATTCCTGTAAATGTTGTTGTTAATACGAATACAACTACCAAAACCAATACAACCAGCAATATAACCGTAGAACCAGTAAAAGTAGACCAAAAAGATAAAACACAAGCAGCTACTACGATTCCACAAACTGGAAGTGGACTTGGAATCGTCTTTGGATTTGTTGTTATTTTAGGAATTGGTATAATTGCCTATATTCGTTATCGTTCTATTCCATTAAAATAGTAAAAAAATAAAAAGAAGCTACCTAGGAACCACTATATTTCTAGGTAGTTTTTCTTTGGAAAAAAATAGTTAAAAAACATGAAAGAAAATAGGAAAAGCACTTGCCAAAAGTATAGGATATTCGATATAATAAGACAGATGAAAATAAACGAGAGGAAGAAAGAAAAACATGGAAGAATTAGATTTAAAAGAATTACTAAATATATTTTGGAGTAGAAGGCTATATATTATAGTCATAGTGGCTATCTTTGTAGTCATAGGTGTTATCTACTCTTATATTTTTGTAACACCAAAATATCAATCAGCAACCACCATTATTTTAGCAAAATCTTCTACAAGTACAACAGGCAATAATAGTGGAGATACCATTACAACAACAGACCTTACTTTAAATCAAAAATTAGTATCTACCTATACAGAATTAATTAAAAGTAAAAATATTTTAAGTGAAGTCATTAGTAATTTGAAAATTCAAAAGACAGAAGCAGATTTGAAGAACAATATAACGGTTAGTGCTGTGAAAGATACAGACTTAATTAAAATCACCGTAGCAGATGTGAAACCAGAAGTGGCACAAAGAATTGCCAGTGAAATAGCAGATATTTTTATAGAAAAAGTAGCCAATGGAGTATATAACATTAATAACGTGCAGGTATGGGACAAAGCAGAAGTAGCTACTTCACCATACAATGTCAATCACCCAAAAGACTTAGTTATCTTTGCTTTTATAGGAGCGGTTATAGCTGTTATTTATGCTTTAATAGCTAATATGTTAGACACATCGGTTAAAAACAAAGAAGATGTGGAAAAGAAAATAGGATTATCTGTTCTTACGACAATTCCACTATGTGACTTTGATGCTAACTTTACGAAAATGAGCAAAGGAGGAAAAAGATAATGAAAAAAGAAGTCATAACCTATAGAGACCCAAAATCTCCTATTTCAGAAATTTTTAGAACATTAAGAACCAATATACAATTTATGAATACTAAAAAAGGATTAAAATCTTTACTAGTAACTAGTACATCACCATCAGAAGGGAAAAGTTGGATTACGGCTAATTTAGCAGTTGCCTTTGCACAAGCTGGTAAAAAAGTAATTTTAGTGGATTGTGATATGAGAAAAGGAAGACAATTTTCTATATTTGGTGTGGCACCTGCACCAGGTCTATCTAATTTCTTATCCGGTATTAACTCTAACGGAGAAGATAGTAATCCCAATGTATTATCCTACATACGAGAGACAGAAGTCAAAAATCTATACTTAATACCAGCAGGAAACATTCCACCAAACCCATCAGAATTATTGGTTTCAGAACAGATGGTAAATGCTATGAACACTTTAGAGCAAGTATGTGACTTAGTCATTTATGATGGTACGCCAAGTAATTTAGTAACAGATGCTATTATTATTTCTAGATATGTAGATACCACTTTAATTGTAACAGCCTATAAAGAAACCAAAATGGATGACCTAGAAAAGGTAAAAAAAGATATTGAAAATGTAGGTGGAAAAATTGCAGGAGTAGTGATTAACAAGATGCCAGTAACACAAAAAGAGTATTACACAACTTATTATTATGGTAGTTCAGGAAATAGTAATTTAAAAACTAAAAAAGAAACCATTAGTAAGCAAGAAGAACAAATTAAAATCGACCATAACAAAGAAACTGTACGTGCTAAAGCAAAAGAAGTTATTAGACAAAACAAAGAAGGCAATACGCCTAAATCTACGATTTATGATTTTGAAAAAGATATGTCTAAAGAACAAAAAGAAAATCGTATGCAAGAAGTAGAACCAACGCCAGCAGAATTATTAAAACAGATGAATGCTTATATTGATGAAGAAAGACAGAAGCTAAAAAAAGGAGAAGAATAAAACAATGGTAGATGTACATAGTCATATTGCTTTTGGTGTAGACGATGGTGCTAAAACCATAGAAGATTCTATAGAAATGTTAAAAGAAGCACAAAAAGCAGGTTTTACAGATGTTATCCTAACGCCACATTATATGGAAGACTACTATGAAGTAGAAATGACAACCATTTTAGAAAAGATAGAGCGTATAAAAGAGCAATTAGAAAAAGAAAAAATACCTATACAAATCTATGCAGGAAATGAAATGTATATAACATCAGATATCATGACATTAATGGATACAAAAAAAACCAGTACTTTGAACCAAACGCGTTATGTATTATTTGAATTACCAATGAATACAGAATGTGTTAATTTAACAGAAGTGGTATACCAAATTTTATCAGCAGGAAAAATTCCTATTATAGCACATCCTGAAAGATATAGCTGGGTACAAAAAGACCCCAATAAACTAATTCCTTTAATAGAGGATGGTGTCTTATTACAAGCAAATTATGGAAGCGTTCTTGGACAATATGGAAAAACCTGCAAAGAAACTGTCAAAATCTTATTAGAACATCAAATGATTCATTTATTGGGCTCTGATGTCCATAGACCAAATCATATTTATTTAAAAATAGAGGAAGCTATGCATATCATACAAAAATGGATAGGAGGAGAAGCGTATACCTACTTATCTACTGTAAATGCACAAAAAGTCCTTCAAGATGAAGTCATAGATATACCGAATCCTTTAACTTATAAAGAAAAATGGTTTACAAAATTCTTTAGCAAATAAAATATAGGTTATTGAAATATAAAAAGAATATGTTATAATAAAAGAATAAGAAAAAAGCAAAAGAAAAAAATATGAAGGAGGCACACAAATGACGCCATTAATTAATTTTACAAATCCCGTATCTGTTTTACTAGCACTAGTATTATTTGTTCTAGTAATCTTATTAGGAAAGGAAACGAAGAAGAGCATTTTCCCTTGTATTATGTTATTAGTTTTCCTAACTTTATTAGTAGGACATGCTATTGAATTCTATTTTATAGATAGCACGATTGAAGGGTTAACTGCAACCATAGCGTTTAGCATAGCAGTAGACTTTGCGTTTATATTAATTTCATTTTTTTGTTATTTATGGATTGACGATATGGAAACGAAAGCAAATAAAAAGAAAAGTATAGACAATAGCTTGGATTGGTTCTGGTCAAAAGTATAAGAAAAGAATCAAAGGAGGAAAAATAATGGGAGCAAAACATGCAGCGGATAGTAGACAGAACAGACCGAAAAGAAGAAATTATGAAGAAAGACAAGAAGAACAAGCACCTATGCGTAATAGAAAACCAAAACAAAAAAAACATAAAGGACTAAAAATATTTGGTGTCATTATGCTTATATTGATTATCATTCTAGGTGGTGTAGTAGGTGGTGCTTATTGGTATATGACAGACAAATTAGGAAAAATGCAACAAGTTACTATAAATGAAGATGATTTAGATATTTCAAAAGAAGTTGCTCAAAACCTATCAGGCTATCGTAATATTGCGCTATTTGGAGTAGACAGTAGAGATGATAATTTGGGAAAAGGCAATCGAAGTGATTGTATCATCATTGCTAGTATCAATAACAAGACAAAAGAAGTTAGATTATTATCAGTATATCGTGATACCTATTTACAAATAGAAGGACATGGGCTAGATAAAGTAACACATGCGTATTCTTATGGAGAAGCTCCCTTAGCCATTAGCACACTAAATACCAACTTAGATTTAAATATAAAAGAATTTGTAACGGTTAACTTTGATTTAGTGGCAGAAGCTGTCAATGCCTTAGGAGGCGTTAGCATTAAAATCGAACAGTCAGAAATCAATTATATTAACAATTATATTGACGAAACCTCGAAGGTAACAGGAATTAAATCTAAACATATAACGAAAACAGGAACACAAACTTTAGATGGTATTCAAGCGGTAGCATATTCTAGAATTCGTTATACAGCCGGTGGAGATTACAAAAGAACAGAACGTATGAGAGATGTATTAACTGCTATGTTACAAAAAATAAAAACAAAGAGTATTGGTGAAATTAATAGTTTCTTAGATGATATTCTTCCAAAGGTATATACCAATATAAAAGCAGCAGATATTATCGCTATGTTACCAGATATGATGAGTTATAAAGTAACCAATAGTATTGGTTGGCCATATGAGACAAAGGGAATTACTTTGGATAGATGGTATGGGGTACCAGTTACTTTAGAAGAAAATGTAACGAAATTACATAAAGAATTATTTGGGGAAGAAAAATATGAACCAACTAAAACGGTACAGGAAATTAGTGACAAAATTGTAAAGAAGACAGGTTATCGCTAAACTAAATAATACTATAAGAAAGCTTAAAAATAAGCTTTCTTTTTTTCTACATTTTGTAACATTATGGAAACGAATGGATTGTATTACCGCAATAAAGTAGAAAATACGACAAAAAGAATTGACAAGCGGGATACATAAATTATATAATAAACACAGGAAATCGGAGGAGATTGTATGAGCCCAAATATTGCAAATGATAATGCTGTTTTATCAGAAAATATTTTAGTAACTTCTCAAATTGTTAAACATACCAAAAAATTAGCACAAGAAAACAAACTATATGCTGGTATCAAAAGAGGAATGGATATTATAGGGGGAATAGTAGGTATAATTTGCTTGGCACCTATTACCTTAGTGGTTTATTTAGCTAACGCGATTGCCAAAGAAAATGGACCTGTTTTTTATACCCAACAAAGAATAGGAAAAGACGGAAAATTATTTAAAATGTATAAGTATAGGTCTATGATAGTCGGTGCAGATGATATTTTAGCCAAATACTTAGCAGAAAATGAAGAGGCAAGACAAGAATATAGAAAATATAAGAAATTAAAATATGACCCACGTATCACAAAAATAGGCAAATTTATCAGAAAGGTGAGTATTGATGAATTTCCACAATTTATCAATATCCTAAAAGGAGAAATGAGTCTTGTAGGACCAAGACCTTATTTACCAAGAGAGCAAAAAGATATGGGACAAGCCTATGATACCATCATTACCTGTAAACCAGGTTTAACGGGGTATTGGCAAGTAAATGGAAGAAGCGACGTAGACTTTGAAGAAAGAACGACCATGGACTTGGCTTATATCCAGGATAAGAATTTATGGTTTGATATAAAAATTCTTATCAAAACGTTCACAAAAATTTTCAAAAAAGAAGGGGCACTATAACATGCAAACACATATATTTATTATTGGCTCAAAAGGAATTCCAGCAAAATATGGAGGATTCGAAACATTTGTAGAGAATTTAACAGCAAGAAAGCAACAAGCAGAAATCACTTATCATGTAGCCTGCCTAGGAAAAGGGAAAGAGACATTTATCTATAATCAGGCAACTTGTTTTAAAATACCAGTTCCCAATATTGGACCAGCTAAGGCTGTATATTATGATTTAATGGCTTTAAAACAAAGTATCAAATATATAAAAGAACATCAAATACAAAATGCTATTATATATATACTTGCCTGCCGTATAGGGCCTTTTATAGGACATTACAAAAAGAAAATGAAAAAAATGGGAATCAAATTATATATAAATCCAGATGGACATGAATGGAAAAGAGCCAAATGGAATACCTTTATAAAAAAATATTGGAAATTCTCAGAAAAATTAATGGTTAAACATGCAGATTTACTAATTTGTGATTCTGTAAACATTGAAAACTATATAAAAGAAGATTATAAGTCATATAGTCCCAAAACCACATTTATTGCATATGGGTCAGACGTTGCCAAAAGTACTTTAGCAAAGGAAAATGAAAAAGTAATAAACTGGATGAAAAAGTATGATATAAAACCACAAAACTATTATGTAATTGTAGGAAGATTTGTACCAGAGAACAATTATGAGACAATGATACGTGAATTTATGAAATCCACAACTAAAAAAGATTTAGTTGTGATTACTAATGTGGAAAAAAATAAATTTTATAGAACCTTACAAGAAAAATTAAACTTTGAAGCAGATAAAAGAATCAAGTTTGTAGGAACGGTATATGATACACAATTATTAAAGATAATCAGAGAACAAGCATATGGCTATATACATGGTCATGAAGTAGGAGGAACCAATCCATCTTTATTAGAAGCATTAGCTTCTACAAAATTAAATTTGCTATTAGAGGTAGGATTTAATCAAGAAGTTGGACAAACATCAGCTTGTTACTGGAATAAACAAGAAGGAAACCTATCACAATTAATAGAAAAGTGTGATAACATGACAGGCGAGGAAATAGAACAATTGGATAAACAATCTACCAAAAGAATAGAAGAAGAGTACAGTTGGAACAAAATTATAGAAGCCTATGAAAAGTTATTTCTTTCATAGGTAAAACAAGAAGTCATTTTCTTTAAAGTGAAAATAATGAGAAGGAATGGATTAAAGAATGAAGATATTACATTATAGTTTAGGAATTCCGCCCTATAGGTCAGGCGGTTTAACTAAATACAGTGTAGATTTAATGAAGGAACAGACTAGACAAGCAGATGAAGTCTATTTACTCTACCCAGGAAAAATAGGGGTAATCCATAAAAAAGACAAAATTGTCCCCAATAAAAAATTAGACAATATTCATATCTATGAACTAATCAATCCCATGCCAGTACCTTTATTAGAAGGAATTATAGATATAAATGCCTATACGCAAGAGAAAAATAAAGAAATTTATAAAAAATTTTTAGAAACAATAGGTCCAGATGTGATACATATTCATACTTGGATGGGATTACCAAAGGAATTTATAGAAGAAGCCAAGAAGAAACATATAAGAATTATATATACAACACATGACTATTTCGGACTTTGCCCAAAAGTAAGTCTTTATAATATGAAAAATGAAATTTGTAAAGGATATTGTAATGAAGCATGTAGCAAATGTTGTCAAAATGCATTAAGCTCCCAAAAGATACTACTATTACAAAGTCATTTATATAAAGTGGGAAAAGATACAAAAGCTATAAAATTATTAAGAAAGCAGCAGAAAGCAAAAATCTCTAAAGATAAGCAAGAAGTAGTAAACACCTGTAAAGCCACTATAGATTATGCACCTTTGAAAAATTATTATAATCATTTATTTGCTATGGTAGATATTTTCCACTTTAATAGCCAAATGACCATGGAAACATTTTATAGCCATATAAAAATAAAGGCAGGAAAAGTAATTCCTATTACACATGAACAGATTGAAGACAAAAGAATAAAAAAACGTACAAGAGCGCCTATTCAATTTGCTTATTTAGGAGCACAAAGTCAAGAAAAAGGCTATTATTTCTTAAAACAAATTTTAGATAAAATACCAAACAAAGAAAAGTGGAAATTAAATTTGTATTTTCAGCCAAATCAAACAGAAGACTATATGTGTATACAAGAGCCATACAGCTATTCACAAATAGAGGCTGTATTTGAAAATATGGATGTGTTAATAGTACCCAGTCTATGGAAGGAAACTTTTGGATTTGTGGTACTAGAGGCTTTAGCACATGGAACGCCAGTGATATTATCAGAAAATGTAGGAGCCTCTTACTTAGTAAAACAAAATAGAACGGGTTATATCTTTTCAAATGGAAAAGAGTTAGAAAAGAAATTAGAGGAAATAATAGAAAATCCATCTAAAATAGAAGAATGGAATCAGAACATATTAGAAGAGAAAAACTTGATTTTTAATGTAGAAGAACATGCAAAACAAATAAAAGCTTTATACGAAGATGCAGAAAAAGGAGGAGAAAAAGATTGCAGAAAGTAAAACAAGACATAAAAGAAATTCTCGTGGCAATCGTATTGTTTTTTAAGCAAAGTGCGAAATTTATATCAGAAAAATATCAATCTACTTTAGGAGGAAATTTAGATCCTTTTTATTTAGTGGGGATTTTTTATCTTTTTAAAAATATAAAAAATAAGGATAAAATAAAAAAGTATTTAACTTATGTGATACCCTTATTTTTATATGCCTTATTTCAAATTGTCATATTAAAAGAATTATCTATTTTAAAATTAGTAGTAAATGTTATAAAAATTGCGATATGTATAGCCGTTATGTTGTATGTAAAGGATAACTTTCAGAAAATTAATTTTCTTAAGATTGCTAAATATTTTACATGGATAAATTTATTTTTTACGCTAGTGGCTATTACCATAGGAAAAAGCTCTTTCTTATGGAGATTAAATGATGTTATTAATGGATATTCTAAAACGAGATTAAGACTTTTTTACTTGGAACCAAGTGAATTAGGCTTTCATATTTCTATCATTATCATTGTTTTATTAGGATTTCTATTAATTTCTAAAACTATGAAAGATAGGAAAATACTCTTATTCTATATAGCCACTAATGTATTAACTTTATATTTTGCAAAACCAATGGGTGCTATTTGCGTATTAATAGCTGCAGTTATTGCCATGCTTGCCTTTGAATTCTTTTATAAACCAACGAAGAAAAAGGCAATTGTATATGCTATCGGTTTTGTCATATTTATCATCATTTGTATTCTTTTAGTGGTTATAGAAAACCCCATAGCTATGAGAGTGATAGACACCCTAACAGGACAAGATAGTTCTAATAATTACAGAGTAGGGGTTAGTTTTGAAATATTTAGAAGGAGCTTAAGCGAATATTCTTTAGTAGGATGTGGATTTGGAAATATTAATACAGAATCTTTTATTTCTAGATATGCAGACTTAAATTTAGTTACGGTTGTTGTCAATTCTTTTATCTATTTCTGGATAGAAACTGGTCTATTTGGTATTGTGTATTTAGGCATTTTATTAACTATGTTGTTAAAAGCCTGCATCAAAAGCAAATCTTTATTAAAATGGGGATTATTTGTATTTTTAGTGATATACCAATTCACAGGAAGTCATTTCCCAAGTCCGATTAATTGGGCACTATATGGACTTATTTTAAGTGACTTTCATGAACTATCCTATATAAAAAAATAAAAACATGTTAGAAAAGTAAGAGAGGATTCTCATGGAAAATGAACTAATTAGTATAGTCGTTCCCATCTATAAAGTGGAAGCCTATCTAGAAAGATGTATTGATTCTATAAGAAAGCAGACCTATAAACAAATAGAAATTATATTGGTAGAAGATGGCTCTCCTGATAACTGTGGTAAGATATGTGATGCATATGCCAAAAAAGATGTGCGTATACAAGTCATTCATAAATCAAATGGTGGGTTGAGTGATGCTAGAAATGCAGGTATAGAAATAGCAAAAGGTACCTATATTGCTTTTATAGATGCTGACGATTATGTCATGCCAAATTATATAGAAAACTTATATCAGTTATGTAAAAACTACCAAGCAGAAATAGCCATTTGCCATTATCAAAAAGTATATAGTTTAGAACCAGAAGTTTTATCAAGTAAACCAAATGTGCAAGTATATACTGGAAAAGAATTATTATATCAAATGTATAATCCAAAAACTGAAATAGAAGTCGTTGCTTGGAATAAATTGTATTTAAAAAGTTTATGGGAAGGGGTTATATATCCAAAAGGAAGAATTCATGAAGATGAGGCAACCACTTATCAACTATTATATAAAACACAAAAAGTGGTTGTTACAGATGAAATACTATATGCCTATTATCAAACTCCAAACAGTATTACCAAAAAAGCGTATACAAAAAAAAGATTAGATATATTAACCGCCTTAAAAGAAAGATTAACTTTTTTTAAGGAAAGGGAAGAAGAGGATTTATACAGATTGACCTATATAAAATATAGCCATGAATTAATAAAAGCCTATGCCAATGTAAAAAAATACATTGGAGAAAAAACATTAGAAAAACAGTTATTAACCGAATTTAGAGAAGTAAGTAAAAAAATTCTTGATAATGAAAAAATGGGAAAAAAAGTAAAGTTAAAGTTGAAATTAGCCAGTCGATTTCCTAACTTATGTGCAAGGTATTTATTAAAAAAGGAAGAATAAGAAATGAATGAAAAAGTAAAAAACATTTGTCTATTTGCACCGCTAATATTGCCCATACCAAATGTAAAAGGTGGTGCAATTGAAACTTTAATTACTAATTTAGTAGCTTGTAATGAAAAAGAAAAAAAATTAAAGTTAACCGTTATTTCTATTTATGATAAAGATGCAGAAAAGATGAGCAAACAATATCCTTCTACCAACTTTATCTATATTAAAAAAACAAAACTAGGAAATAGTCTAGATTTTATAAAAAGAGCTATGCGAAAAATTACAAAAAATGATAATATAGTACCATATTATTATAAAAAAGCGTTTGAAATAATAAAAGAACATAGTTTTGACTATATTTTAGCAGAAGGATCAGAAGAAAGATGTTTTAACCAATTATTAAAACATAGCCAATATGAAAAAGAACAGCTGATTGCTCATATACATTATCATAGACTAGCAGAGGAACAAATAGATGCTTGTTTTGGAACGATAATAGCCATTAGTGATTTTGTAAAAAAACAGTGGCTTAAAACTTCTACGGATAAACAAGAAAAAGATGTCAAAGTTTTAATGAATGGAATTGACCTTTCTAAATTTGATAAAGAAATAGCAGAAGAAGAAAGACAAAAAATAAGAGAAAACTATCATTTAAACAAAGAAGACTTTGTAGTCTTGTATTGTGGAAGAATTACACAAGTAAAAGGCGTAAAAGAATTAGTACAAGCCATGCAACAAATAGTAGATAAAACGGTTAAATTATTAATTGTTGGAAGTCCCAATTTTGCAATCGGTCAGAATAGTGCATATTTGAAAGAAATCAAAAAAATGGCAAAACAAGATAAACAAAGAATCCAATTTACAGGCTATGTGGATAATGCACAGCTATATAAGTATTATAAATCTGCAGATATAATGGTAGTACCTTCTTTATGGGAAGAAGCCGCACGGTTTAGTATGTATAGAAGCCATGATTACAAAAACCCCATTAATCGTAACGAATTCTGGCGGAATGATAGAATATGTCAATCAGACGGCTACCAACATTATACAAAGAGACAACCAATTAATAGAGAATATAGCTAAAGAAATAATAGATTTGAAAACGAATAGCCAAAAGTATAATCAAATGAAAATGCAGGGGTATGAAAGAGCAAAACAATTTAGTAAAGAAGCCTATTATCAACAATTTTGTAAGGTATTAGAAAATATAAATGGGCAAGAACAAAATGAAAACTATCATATATCCTAGAAGTGATAGCAGAAAGGGAAAAAATGAACATAAAACAAATAGTAAGTGGAGAAAATAAATTAAGTGATAGAAAGCAATTAGCCATTAATATGGCAGCTACCTTATTATGTTTTGTTATAAACTTGGGTATCAACTTTCTATTAGCCCCTTATTTAACAAAAACATTAGGAACAGAGGCTTATGGATTTGTTTCTTTAGCTAATAACTTTGTAAATTATGCAACGATATTGACGATTGCTTTAAACTCCATGGCTTCTAGATTTATTACAATCGAAATACATAAGAATAATGAAAAAGAAGCCAATAGTTATTTTAACTCAGTTTTAATAGCCAATATAGTGATTATTTTAGTTTTAATCATACCGGCTATATGTATGATTTATTATTTAGAAAACATACTAAATGTGCCAATAGAAATTTTAAAAGATGTAAAACTTTTATTTTCTTTGGTATTTTTGAACTTTTTTGTAACTATTATCGACTCTGTATATAGTATTTCTACATTTGCAACCAATAAATTATATTTATCTTCCATTAAAACTATACAATCTTACATTATACGTGTAGGCATCCTTATAGCTACATTTTCTTGCTTAAAGCCATCTGTTTTTTACGTAGGATTAGCAGCTTTAGTAAGTTCTATTTTTATTTTAGTAGTCGATATCTATTTTACAAAAAAACTATTACCACGAATTAAAGTTAGAAAAGAATACTTTTCTTTAAAGAAAATAAAGGTCTTAATTGCTTCTGGAATTTGGAATACCATCACTAGATTAGGACAATTACTAACAGATGGACTAGATTTAATCATTTGTAATTTAATGATTAGTCCAACCTCTATGGGACAACTAGCTATTGTAAAAACAATTAGTACAACATTTGGTAGTATATTATCTACAATATCTTCTATTTTTCAGCCACAATTAATAAAATATTATGCAAAAAGGCAAATTAGAAAATTAGTAGAAAGTTTAAAAACATCTATGAAAATATCTGGTATGTTTACCAATATACCATTTGCTTTTATCATTGTCTTTGGACAAGCCTTTTATAAATTATGGCAGCCAACAGAAGATAGCTTTTTACTATACATATTAACCATATTGACAGTACAAGGTGTTATCTTATCTGGTGTAATCACCCCTATGTATTATATTTATACAATAACCAATAAAATAAAATTAGATGCAATTTTTAGAGTTATCATAGGTATTTTTAATGTGATAGTTGTCTATTTGATTATTCAAACAACATCCATTGGTATATATGCTGTAGCAGGGGTTAGTGCCATTACAACTTTACTATTTAACTTTATTTTTGTGCCAATCTATACAGCCAAGTGCCTTAGAATAAAATATACCACTTTTTATCCATTAATCATGAGATATATCATGACGACGGTTATCATGATAGGCGTATTTTTTGTTTTAAAACCAATCATTCTTATAAATGGTTGGATGTCATTAATCGGTGCATGTATAGCTTTTGGAATATTAGGGTTGGTAATGAATTTTATTCTTTTATTAAATAAAAAGGAAAAAGGAGAACTTATCCATATCGTAAAATCGAAATTGAAATTAGAATAAAAAAGTATAGGAAGAATAGAGAGGGAAAGAAAATGGACAAGCAAAAAGTAGGTATATTAACTTTTCAAAATGCACATAATTGGGGTGCACAAATGCAATTATATGCATTAAAAGAATATATAGAAGAACAAGGTTATCAAGTAGAAGTTATTAATTATATTAATAAAAATATAGAAAAACAATATCCTCCAAAGGCTTTACCAACTATCCAAGTACATCACTTTAAATCAGCAATTAAATATGGGATGTCTTTGCTACAGATGCCATATCGCTATTTAGCCTATAAAAGAAAATATGAAAAGTTCAATAGATTTATACAACAAATAGTGCAAGACAAACCCAAAATTTATGAAGCAGAGGAAATAGAAAAATTAGACCTTGACTTTATTATCTGTGGAAGTGACCAAATCTGGAACCCTAATTTAACGGGAGGATTAGATAAAGTTTATTTTGCTAATTTTCAAACAAAAGCGACTAAGATTGCTTATGCAGCTAGTATGGGAATTAAAAAATTACCAGAAATAGAAGAAAAAAAGTTTGAAGAATATGTAAAACAATTTGATTATCTTTCTGTAAGAGAAGAAGCTTTGCAAGAATATGCAAAACAGTTTACAGATAAAACTATCTATAAAGTAATAGATCCTACCTTATTAATAGATATAGATAAATACCGAAAAATAGAAAAAGCAGTACCTTATGACCATTACATTTTAGTATATACACTAGCAGAAAACAAAATTTTATTACAAATGGCGAAAAAAATAGCCAAAACACTGGATATGCCAATATTAGAACTTTGTTATGAAAAGAAAATTTTAAAAATAGGACATAAACAAATTGCCGATATAGGACCAGAAGAATTTATAGGACTAATAGATCAAGCAGAATTTGTTGTAACTAATTCTTTTCATGGAACCATATTTTCTATTTTATTAGAAAAGAAATTCTATACAGTTGCAGCAAAAGGGGTAAATTCTAGAATAGAAAATATTTTAAAATTAACACATTTAGAAAATAGATGTATCGCTACCATAGAAGACATAAATATAAAAGATAAAATCGACTTTGATAAAGCAAAATCTCATATACAAGAAGAAAGAAAGGCTTCTATACATTTTTTAAAGGAAGCAATGAAAAGATAAAGAAAGAAGAAGGAATATGCAAGTTTATAAAGAAAAAGCAGATTGCTGTGGATGTACAGCTTGTAAAAATATTTGTCCTACAAAAGCAATCACCATGCAAGAAGACGAAGAAGGTTTTTTATATCCTGTAATTGACGAAAGTAAATGTATACAGTGTGGTGCTTGCCAGAAAATATGTGCCTTTCAAAGAGGATATTCCATCAATCATAGATTAGAGAATCCTTTAGTATATGCTGCAAAAAGTAAAGATGATTCTACAAGAATGGCAAGTTCCTCAGGAGGAATGTTTACAGAATTAGCGCACTATATATTGGAACAAAATGGTATTGTATATGGTGTGAAATTTAATGAGAAATTTAATGCTGTTCATACAAGAGTTCAGACAGAAGAAGAACTAAAAGCCTGTAGAGGCTCAAAATATGTACAAAGCAATTTACAAGATACTTTTCAAATGGTAAAGATAGATTTAAAAGAGCAAAGGAAAGTTTTATTTTCAGGAACCCCTTGCCAAGTGGCAGGATTGAACCGCTTTTTGGGAAATATAGATAAACAAAATTTATTACTAGTCGATATTGTCTGCCATGGAACACCAAGTAACCAATTATTTAAAGAATATGTTGCATTTTGTGAAAAGAAGAAACAGTCTAAAATAGTAGGTTATTATAATAGGGATAAAAGTAGGGGATGGGGACATAATGAAAAAGCAGTATACGCAAATAAAAAGACAGATGATAAAAGTGTATTATCCCAGGCATGGAAAAATATATTTTATACAAATTTAGCCTTAAGACCTTGTTGTTATAACTGCCAATACACAAGCACACAAAGACCATCAGATATCACATTAGCAGATTTTTGGGGAATTCATGAACTAAATCCAGAATTTGCAGATAAAAAGGGTGTTTCTCTAGTCATGATGAACACTACCAAAGGAAAAGAAATTTTTGAAAATATACAAGCAAGAATTGAAACGATACAAAAGACAATAGAAGAAGCAAGTATTAAAAATCCACAATTAAAGCATCCAATAGAAAATAAATACACGCAAAGAGAGGCTTTTTGGAAAGAATATAGAGAAAAGGAATTTGAATCTATAATAAAAAAATATGGAAAATATACAATGACTTTTAAAATAAAAAACATAACAACTAGATTAAAATACAAAATAAAAGAAATTTTAAAGAAATAGAAAGAAGAGATATAAGAACATAAAACCGTTTTTATATCTCTTTTCATATAATAGTGAAAATAAAAATGTAATATAAGTAAAAAAGCAACAGCAAATTTCTTGACAAAAAACGACAGTATGATAAACTAAGACTAGAAAAAATCATAAATATAGATAGGAATAAACAAATGGAAGAAGTATTAGAAAAAACAAAGAAAACAGAAAAGTATGAAAAAAGCAAAGTAGCAAAAGAAGCGCAAAACAAAGAAAAGGAAATCCACCAAGATACAGAAAAATTCACTATATTTGGAATTACACTCTCTAAACTGATTTGGTATTTTGTCATCTATAGTATATTAGGATTTATGATAGAAACAGTCTTTGGAATGTTAACCAAAGGGGTTATAGAAAGCAGAAAAAGCTTTTTATATGGTCCCTTTTGTGGAATCTATGGACTAGGCGCTATTGTCATGATAATAGGCTTACAATACTTCAAGAAAAACAACTATACCTTATTCTTTGGAGGCTTTTTCATAGGTTCTGTAGTAGAATATATCGTTAGTTTAGTAGGAGAATATGTGTATCATATAAAATGGTGGGATTATTCTACCATGCCCTTTAACCTAAATGGCAGAATCTGTGTATGGTTTTCACTAGCCTGGGGGATTTTAGCGATTTATCTAATGACATCTATTCATCCAAAAGTAGACCATTTTATAGACCGCTTCACCCCCAAAACAATAAAAACGATAGCAATTATTAGTGTTATATTACTTATGATAGACTCTATGATAACTGGAGTAGCTCTAAAAATGTTCTTTACAAGACTAGTACAAAATTACCAATTAGAATTACAAAATGTAGATAACTATATGATAGATTATGAAAAACTCTACCAGCATCCAACTATCAAACATATAGTAGACCACTGGTTTACAGATGAAAAGATATTAAAAACATTTCCGAATATTAAAGTAACCGGAAAAGATGGTAACATCATCTATGTATGTGATGTATTAAAAGACATACAACCCTACTATGTCAGAATATTTACCCCTAGATTACCAAAATAAAAAAACAAGGAGAAGAAGAAAAATGAAACAAGAAAGCATTGATAAACTATATGAAATTCTAGACAAAATGCCAGGAACTGAAGAAAATAGAGTTGAAATTGGAGAAATACAAGACCTATTAGATGAAGGAGACTATCTAACTGCTCTAGAAAAAATGAAAAATCTAAGTCAACCAGCATCAGAAAATGGAGAAGAAACAAAAGTAGACAAGAAAATGAAACAAATACGAAAAGAATCACAAGCAAGGAACGAAGAAAGTCAAGAAGAAGAAGGGAAATATCCAGAAGAACTTAGTAATCCAGAATTAGAAGAAGATTATATAGGTTTATTATTAGAGGACCCAAAATTAATCACTAAATACTACATATTATATGAAGATAGCTTTTTTGAAGATGACAACCTATTAAACATCTATAAAAGTATCTTATTTACAGAAGGACAAGCCTATGCACCAGAAATTGCTAAAAACAAATTCAATTTTGCTAAAAGTACAGAAGAAAGTGAAGCCTTAAAAAAACAACTAAAAAACAACGTCATAGAAGAAGAACCAGATATAGAAGATGTCTATGTAGAACTAACGAAACTATTTGCCTTACGCAAATTTTATATTCAAATGCCTATTAAAAGTTTACAAGACAAAATTGTAGAAATCACCCAATATAAACTATATCACCAAATGACATTAGAAGAAGTCAAAAATGCAGTTAACCAAGTCAGTGTAACAGACAAATTCAAACAAGCCATCCTAAATGAAGATTTAACACGCTTTCTAGAAGAAGGAGATAACAACCTAACCAATGGACTAGCACTACCATTCCCTATATTAAGTAGTGTATTTAAAGGTATTAGAAAAGGAGAAACCATGGCCTTTGCCATGCCATCTAACTCAGGAAAAAGTAGATTCACAGTCAATCTAGCAAGCTATGTAGCCTTTGTACACAAAAAGAAAGTACTGATTATCTCGAATGAAATGTCAGAAGAAAAAATGAAACTATGTTTAATTACCACCATATTAAACGACCCAGAAATCCAAAAAATCCATGGACAAGTAATCAAAAAAACAGAAGGAGAATTATTAGAATTTAAGTTTAGACCAGACAAAGGCCAAAAAGTAGAAGTCGATGAAAAAGGATTTATAATCAAGAAAAAAGATGAAAAGCAAAAAGACTTCATAAAAAGATTAAGTAATATCTCCACAGAATTTAACCAAACCATAGCCGCTACGCAATGGGTCAATGAACAAATGAAAAACGCCATATACTTTATTAACATTACAGACCATACGAATGATGAACTAAAAAAAGTCATTATGAACTACTACTACAAAGAACAAATTGAATACATTTTTTATGATACCCTAAAAACAGACACAGCCAATATAGGAAATGGAGAAGAACTAAAGAAAACAGCCACTATCCTATCTAATTTAGCACAAAGTTTCAACTTATACATTTGTTCAACACTACAATTAGCAGAAAGTAACACACTACCTGTCAACTTAAACATTAACGATTTAGCCGTTAGTAGAACCGTAAAAGAAGTACTAGATACCTTATGCCTAATTAAACAAATCAACCGAGAAACCTATCAAGACTACGAATACTCCCTAAAAGAAGTAGACACTAAATTCTATGAACTAGAAAAATACGAAGACCCAGACGTCAGATATTATGCCTGTGTAGTCGACAAAAACAGAGCAGGCGCCAAGCCAACCCTACTATTTAAACTAAACCTAGCCTACAACCGTTGGGAAGAACTAGGTTATGTCAGACTTAAACAATAGGGGACGGGTCTATTTTGTTTAACTAAAAAAGAAAATGACAAAAGTTGTATAGTGAATTGACTAGGGATAAAGTTTTATGAAATAAAAAAATATAAATCTAAAAAAAGAACACAAAAACCAATTCTATCGCATAGGATAATACAAAATAAGAAAGGAGATTTTATTTTGTATGGATTATGAGATAATGATGAATGGTAATGTAAAAATAGGAATGCATGCTCCTGATTTTGAGGCAGATACAACAATGGGACCTATTTGTTTAAATCAATATAAAGGAAAATGGGTAGTTCTATTTTCACATCCAGGAGATTTTACTCCTGTGTGCACAACAGAAATGATAGCCTTTAGCAAAGCAAGTACATACTTTGAACAAAAAAATACCTGTTTAATAGGTCTTAGTGTAGATAGTAATAGTTCTCATCTAGCCTGGGCATATGACATTTATTGTAAAACAGGTGTTAGAATACCTTTTCCAATAATAGCCGATAGAAATGGAACCATTGCCAGAAAATATGGAATGATTTCAAATGATGTAAGCAACACAGAAACTGTCAGAAATGTATTTGTTATAGATGATAAAGGGGTTATAAGAGCAGTTTTAGTTTATCCAATGAATATTGGAAGGTGTATACCAGAGATTTTAAGAATGATAGAAGCATTGCAAACGGCAGATGAAAACAAAGCTTCTACACCAGCTAATTGGGTACCTAATGAACCAGTAATTTTATCGATGCCTAAAACATATGATGAATTAGAACAAAGAAATAAACAAAATCAAACCGATAGAAATGGCATGAGTTGGTATCTTAGCTTTAAAAATCCACAAAACTGTATAGCTCCAAAAGAAGAATGTAAACGTTTAGAGGATAAAAATGAATCATTTTAATAGAAAAGTTATAGTGAAGAGATATATCTTATAGGTATATCTCTTTAATACAAAGAGAATTAAGAAAATATTCATTTTATTTATTTGAAAAATTTTACAGTATATGATATACTATGTGGCAGATAAAAAGGAGGCAAAACACATGTATGAAATTACAATTACCATACCAGTTTATAATGCAGGAAAGTATTTAGGGGATTTATTAGAATCCATTATTCACCAAACATTTGACTATCACAAAATAGAAGTGATTATGGTAGACGATTGTTCAACAGACAATAGTAGAGACGTAATGGATACCTATGCCGCAAAATATGAAAATTTCATTTCTGTAAAATTGGACAAGAATCATAAAATTGCAGGAACTGCCAGAAATAAGGGTATGCAACTAGCAAATGGAAAGTACTTAATGTTTGCAGATGCTGATGATTTTTACCCAGAAGATGCTATACAAGTGTTGTATGATACCATCCAAAATAAACAAGCAGACTTTATAATAGCCAACTATATCAATACCGATGAAGACGGAACTCTATGGGAGAAACCAATCTTTAATACACAAAAATATCAAGAATTTCGATTAGATATTAGAGACTATACAAAATCCTTCTTCGTGTTAAATGGTTCTTCTTGTAATAAAATCTATAGAAGAGACTTTGTACAAAAACACCATATACAATTTCTAGAAGGGGTACCAGCAGAAGATGCTTACTTTGTTAATGGATGTTTCTTAAATTCAAAAACAGCGTATTATATACCACATATTATGTATTGCTATAGACAAATCGATAGTCATAAAGGAGCATCTGTTTCTCATATGCGTTCAAAAGGCTATTTTGAAGGAATTAATATAGCTTATAAAGCGATTTATGAAGAATTTAAAGAAAAAGGCCAATTAGCATTCTACCGTTACACTTATGCTAAAAACATGTCATACATGTTATATAAATTTATCGATTCAGAAGTACTAAGTTATGAAGAAAAAGTAGAAGTGCTAAAAGAAATGCGCTGGTTTTACTGCTTAAGCGAAAGCTTAAAGGTACCAGCTTGCCAAAGAGCACAACAAATGATTGTAGAAAAAATTATACAAGAAAAGTATGATGATGCCATTAACTACTGTGAAATTGTTCGTGATATTAGAAGTTATCTGCCAAAACAAGTCAAAGAAGATATGTCTAGACCAGATGCAGAAATGTATCAAAATATTTCACAACATGATAAAGAATACCAAGAAATAAAATAGGAGGGATAATAACATGTTCAAACTAAAATTTGCCAATATGTTCGATAATAGCATTTTCACAAAATATGGACTAACACCTGTAGCAGAAGATGCCTATCAAGTAGAAGAAAATAGTTTTTGCGTAGCAGATGGCGTAACGAGAGACAACATTTATGGACAAGCAGTACCCTATCCTAAGACCAAAGAAGAAACTATTAAATGGGTGGAAAGTTATCCAAATCCTAGTGGCGCTTATGAAGCTGCAAGAGTAACAGCTGATACTTTTGTTGAACAAATTCAAAACAAAGCAGAAAACGAAATGGATAAAGAAGAAATTAGAAAAGCAATAGAGGTGGCTAATGACGCAGTAGATGAGTTAAACAAAGACAGAATTATAGATTATGTAAAAGAAGATTATTACTGCTGTGAAGCGGTAGGCGGAAGAATCGTGAATAATCAACTATATGCCTTTTCTATTGGTGATTGTCATATTACATTATTAGATGAAAACTATCAAATTGTCTTTACGACTATCAATAATCACAAACGTTTTGAAGAATTTTTAGAAGAATATACACAAAAATATGGATTTGATTGGAATGATGCCAATTGTAGAATTATGGTTAGAAGAGATTATCGTAACAAACCACACAAAATAGAAAATGGCAAAGAAGTTTCCTTTGGAGCTATCAGTGGAGAAAAAGAAGCATTATACTTTGTAGACACCTATCAAGTAGATTTAACTAACGTAAAATACATATGTGCCTATTCAGATGGATATGAACCTTTCTTCGAGACAAAAGAAAGCATTCAGAAATTACTTGAAAACCCTATGAACTCACAAATAGAAGGCAAAGAAAGAACACTAATTATATATGAAAAAGAACAGTAGAAGCTACCATTGGTGGCTTCTTTTTAATAGGTGTGAATATGATTCATACCTATTAAAAAATAAAAAGAAAGGAGGAAAAGTAAAAAATAAGAATTATCACTTTGGTAATATACATAGATTACAAAATATGTAATAAAGCCCTATATACTCGGAAAAAAGAAAGGAAAAATTATCCATTTTATTTTATAGAAACTGGAAATTCCATTATTTTTTTTGAAAAATTTACCACTTTTGGAAAATATATGTTATAATAAAGCTAATGTGTTTACATAGTATGGAAAATATAAGTGAATAATCACCAACATCAAGAAGGAGAAATTATGGCAAAAAAATATCTAGAAAAAAATGTATTAGATGCAGCTTTTGAAAGATTAGAAATTATATTTCAAGAATTTGATAATGTATATTTTAGTGTAAGTGGGGGAAAAGATAGTTCTGTTATGGTACAACTAGCCAATATAGTAGCTAAAAAAATGGGAAAACAATTTGATGTATTATTTATAGATTTAGAAGCACAATATGCTAGAACCATTGAACATATTGAAGAATTAAAAACGCTATCACAAATCAGGGATTTTTACCATATTGCGTTACCCATGGCGTTAAGAAATGCTGTTTCTGTTTTACAACCAAAATGGATTTGTTGGGAAGAAGAAAGTAAGAATTTATGGGTACGTGATATACCAGCCGATGCTATTCATATCGGAAATTGTCCTTTTAGTTGGTTTCGAAAAGGGGAAGAATTTGAAGAATTCATAGTTCAATTTGCAGATTGGTATCAAAAAAAGTATCAGGGAAAAGTAGCTTGTGGAATTGGCATTAGAACAGATGAAAGTTTAAATCGTTTTAGAACCATTGCCTTTCAAGATAGAAAAGTTACATTAAAGGATTATAACTGGACGACAAAGTTAAAAGTAAATGACAAACATATAGAAGTTTATAACTTCTATCCTATTTATGACTGGAAAGTAGATGATATATGGGGAGCAGTTAGCAAGTTAGACTTAAAATTTAATTATATTTATGAATTAATGTATAAAAATGGTCTTAGTATTTATGAGCAAAGACTTTGTCAGCCTTATGGAGATGACCAAAGAAATGGCTTAAATCAATTTAAAGCATTAGAATATGATACTTGGGGAAAAGTATTAAACCGTGTAAATGGGGTAAACTTTGGAAATATTTATTGTAAAACCACAGCATTAGGAAATATTAAATCTAGTAAGCCATCTTTTATGTCTTGGCAAGAATACACAGTCTTTTTATTAGAAAGTATAGGTATTTATAATAGAGATTTAATGATGCATTACTATAGAAAAATCAAGAAATTCATGATATGGTATAAAAATAAATATGGAGTAGATATCCATCAAATACCGGAAATAGCAGAATGTAAATTAGAAAATCAAAAAAAAGCAATCTCTTGGAGAAGAATTGCCAGAGCTATAGAAAAAAATGATTTCTATTTGCGCAGGCTATCCTTTGCACAGACAAAATCAGATGATAAGGAATTAAAAAGATTAATCCATAAATGGGATAATTTATTAAATAAAACGACTAGAACAGATGATAAATATTTAATTAAGGTAATAGAGTCAGGAGACGAATTTTTAGATACATGAACAAATGTAAAATAAGGGGAGAAAAAAATGGTAATAAAAATGAACAACAAATATGAAAAGTTTTATCATTATATGGGAAGAATGTTTGGCTCTCGATTAGTTGAAAGACAAACCAATGATAGAATTTATGAT
>CATXTS010000013.1 GCA_958402495.1 uncultured Clostridiaceae bacterium | reverse complement strand
TAAGCTTGTAACACTTTTTTAACTTCTTTTTTTGTAGAAGCGTCATCACTTATAATAAGATGTATATTGGTATATGTCTGATTTAGAATACTATCTAATTGTATTTTTAAGAAATGAATATTCGTATTATATGTAGCAAGTAAAATATCTACCACTTCTGTTTGCGTCTCTTCTCTCATTTTTTACCTCTTTTTTCTTATTTTTTGTATAAATGACTAGGACAATTTTATCTTTTATTACTGCTTTTGTCAAGCCATCTTTCTATCTTTTCCAGTCTCTAGCCATTAGTATTTTAAGACAAAAGGAAAAAGCGTTTATACCAAAAATATAAATACGCTTTTCTTTTTTTTACTCTTCATTTTCTTATCTATCTTTTAGCAAATCTTTACCATTTTTTATGTAATCCCAACCAGAAAAAATTGTTGCTATTACAGAAATAAGCATTAAGCCTGTTGTTACAATATTTATAGCAAATTCTAAGCCTGTTATTCCCCCTTGGAAAACAGCACCAAATGCATGAGTATCTAAAAAAGCAATCGTAATAGCCAGCATTTGCGTAACCGTTTTTAATTTTCCCCATATACTAGCAGCAATTACTTTACCACCATTTTCAACAGCAATTAAACGATATCCAGAAACTATGAACTCTCTAAAAATAATAATACAAGGAATCCAAGCAGGTAATTTTGCCATCTCCACTAACATAACCATAGCCGAAATTACTAAAACTTTATCCGCAATTGGATCTAAAAACTTACCAAAATTGGTTACTTGCTTTCTAGAACGAGCAATATAGCCATCCAACTTATCTGTGATAGACGCTATCACAAAAATCAAATCTATAATCCATGCACTAATTGGAATACCAAGCCACGTTCCCTCTATAGGAAGAAACGGTATTACAATCATAATAGGAACCAATATAATTCTAAAAATCGTTAATTTATTAGCTAAATTCATGTAGCAACCTCCTGTCATTTTAATACATGGCTATTATATAATTTTCTCTATTAAAAAGCAAGTAAAAAATATACGAATCCAATTTTTTTCTAATCTCTGTCCCCTATGGACAAAACTGTCCATGTGGACCTGGTCCCAATGGACACTACCTACTTTTTTGGACAATTTCTACAATGTCTGCTATATATTCTCCTATAACTGGTATATTTAGTGTAACGATTTTTTGTAATAAGATGACTAGTATAGCCGTTATAATGGTAACGCCTATTCCTATACCTATTCCCCTAGAGATACCTGCTATTAGGTTTAACCATAACATCCTTCTTTTCTTTCCTAATAGTTCTAAAACATCTAATAGGTTAGTTTCGGTTAGTGATTGATTTAGTTCATCTATTTTTTTGATAAGAAAGGTTTCTTTTTCTTCTTTACTTTCTTTTTTACTTCTTTCTTTACTTTCTTCTTTATTTATTTCTTTTATAGCATATCTTTGGTAATCGTTTTTTTCTCTATCTTTACTTTTTTTGTTTTCTTGCTTTTTTAAATTCTTTTCTTTTTTATTTTCCATAATAATACACCCTATTCTTAGGGTGTATTATTTATGCATTTTTTATACGAATTTCTTTATTATTTTTGTTTCTTTTCATTCGATTTCTTTGTTGTCTTCTTGTTTTACTCTATTCTCTTTCTTTCCCTCGTTTGCCTTACGTTTATTGATTTACTCCACTAGATTACTCGTATTTACATTGGTGTTTTCACTATTTCCAGCCACCATTGCATTGGTGTTCATTTGATTAGTCATCTCATTTTTGTTTTTCTTTTCTTGTTCTACCAATGTTCTTAACTTATTAATTAATTCTTGTAATTTTTTGATATCTTTTCCTATCATTTCCCAATCACTACTGTTTACAGAAGTGTCTAAATTTCCATTTGCTTTGATAATGGTATTGATTAGGTCTTCTATCGTATCTGTATTTTCTACTTCTATGTCTACTGCATATTGAGATACTAAATTGTTTAAAGCTGTTTTTAAGTTATCTCCTATCGCTACTTTATTACCAGATGCGACAATTACTTTTTTTAGAATTGGTAACGCATCTGCTTCGTTAATATATTGTTGATAGATAGGTTCTACATATAACAGTGTATTATTAATAGGAACAATTATCATGTTTTTCGTAATTTTGGTTCCATTGACATTTAAGCTTTCAACTTCTTTTGCTATTCTTTCGTCTTGTTCTATCTGGGTATCTAGTTGCATTGGTCCTAAAATGTTACTATCTGCTTGGTATTTGTAAATCGTTAATTTTCCATTTCCACTGGTGTCATAAGTACCTACTAAATAGGATATTAAATTTTGTTTGTCTTGTGGCGTATAGGGTAGTACTAATCCTAACTCTGCTTTTTCTTCATTGATGGTTTTTACCATCGTGTAATATGGCGCAAATTCTGTTCCGGTTTTTGTAAGTACTTTTCCTGTATTATGCGTAGCTATTTCCCAGATATCATCTCCTCTATATAAAACGTCTGGTTGTACATTATGATATCTAGCTACAATCTCTGCTTGAATGTTATATAAAAATTCAGGATAAATTAAGTGTTCACTAATATCTGCTGGTATAGAAGTTTCTAAGTCCTCAAACAATTCTGGGTAGATGTTACGATAAGCCATAGCAATAGGGTCTGTTCTATCCGTGATATAAAATTGAATCGTTCCATCATACGCATCTATTAATACTTTCACAGAATTTCGAATATAGTTTAACTCTAATTTTGTAGTAGGTGTTTGTTGAATAACTGTTTTTTGTGCATATGGATAGCTATTAGAGGTAGTATAAGCATCTAATACCCATACCAATCGTCCTTCATCATTGACTACTAAATAAGGATTTTCATCATAAGTCAAATATGGCATAACTGTCTGTGCTCTTTTGATGATGTTTCGATTGGTAATAATTTTGCTTTCATTAGTTACATTACCAGAGAAAGCTAACTTTAAATCTCCTTCTTTTATAGCTAATATCATTCTATCTATAAAATTTAAGGATAGACCTGCTGTTCCTGTATACGTGTTTTCTGCATTTTCTGCATGACTAGAATCTAAGATGGGATAGTCAAATTCTTTTTTATCTTTACAATTGGTAACTACTGTATCATTAGTTTGCATACCAAAATAAATACGTGGTTGGGTAATGGTAATGGCTTCATCTGTTTTTTCAAATCCTTTTTGTAAATGGTCTAAATTACCATTTTCCTTAGTAGAAGTAGCAGAGGTAACAATGGCTCCATAGCCATGTGTGTATTCATAAGTTTTGTTATTATATGTCCCATTACTACTAACAATTTCCCTTGGAGAAAGATAGACTAATTTCTTCTTTCCATTAACCATATATTCCCCTATCGTCGTATTTCTATAAGAATAATAGCCTTTGGCTGTCTGACTACCTTTTAAATCCTTTAGAACAATATCACTGCCTACAATAGCAATATTATTTACGACTTCACTGCTCTGACTAATTACTTGGGTAGTAATTGGTTCTGATTCATTAATAGCTACTTCTTCTGCATTAATACCATAGGCATTTTTGGTGTATTTAATATTGTCTGCGATATATTGTTTCTCTTTATCTAGTTCATTACCACTAACAAACATGGCTTGAAATACCACTAATACTAAAAACATAGCGACTAAATAAGCTGGTACAACACCTACTGATAAAATAAGTTTTTTCGTTTTTCCTTCTTTAAAAGCTTTTATACCAAAATAGACAGAAATAATGATGACTAAAGATAATAATCGATAGCCCCATAATTTTATAGTTACATCTGTAAAACCTGCTCCATATAGCGCATAACTGCTAGTATCTTCTTTTAAGGTCAAAAATTTATCAGTTCCAATATTTTGAGATTGGAAGAAAACATAAGTAGCTAATAAAATAGCTAATAGCATAACGGCATTCGTTAGTTGTTTAACTAAATGACTATTCTTTAATGTTTTTCTATCTACACCATCAAAAAACATATTAAAGGTAATTATATAATAAGCAACCGTGTATATGGTTAAAATCACTGTAGCTACCATCAAGTACATAATCACTAATTCTATAAATGGTTTCTGGAACATAAAATAACCAATATCTAAGTTAAAAATAGGGTCTGTTATTCCAAATTGAGAAGCATTAAAACATAGTAATGCTTTTTGCATGATAAAACCAGATGTAAGTGCACTAATCACCGTAGCCATAATAAAAGCTATAGATTTATTTAGGAGCTTAGGCATTGGCTTATTTTCTTGCTCGAAAAATGCTTTTAATCCTTTTTTTATTTTGTTATTAGTCATATAGACTAAACCATAAATGACAACAAAGTTTATACATAAAGTGGTGCTCTTATATCTCACATTTTGCCAAAAAGATTGTACATAGTTTTCACCTAACTCTAATGTTTCTAGATATGTACCTCTAAATAAAATATAAGCAATGATAATGGCAATTATTGCAAAAAATAGTACAATAAAAAATCTAGTTTTCTTTTTTGGTTTGTCTGTTGTTTTCACTTTTGTTTCTTCATTCGTTTTTTCGTCTGATGCTGGTGTCTCTTGTGATATACGCTTACTTTCTGCTGACTGATTTTCTTTTTCTTCTTTCATTTAAGAGCTCCTTTCTTTTAGTTTAGGTATCCATTAGGGCATTTACAAAATCTTGACTATTGAAAATTTCCATATCATCAATTTGTTCCCCTACACCAATAAATTTAATCGGAATTGCATTTTCTTCTACAATGCCTATCACCACGCCTCCCTTAGCTGTTCCATCTAATTTTGTTAAAATAAGACCGGTTATATCTACTGTCTCTTTGAAAGCTTTTACTTGAGAAATCGCATTTTGTCCAGTTGTCGCATCTAATACCATTAAAACCTCTTTAGAAGCCTCTGGCAATTCTTTATCAATTACTTTTTTAATTTTTACTAACTCATCCATTAGATATTTCTTATTATGTAGTCTACCAGCTGTATCACAAATTAAAACATCTGCTTGTTTTTGTTTGGTTAAAGCAATCGCATCATAAACAACAGAAGCAGGGTCTGTTCCCTCTTCTTTTTTAACAATGTCACAACCAGCTCTATTAGCCCAAATTTCTAATTGTTCTACAGCAGCTGCTCTAAATGTATCTGCTGCAGCTACGACTACTTTTTTTCCATCTTTTTGTAGGCGATTAGCAATTTTTCCAATAGAAGTTGTTTTTCCTACACCATTAACTCCTACAACTAGAATAATAGAAGGGTTAGTCTCTAGTTTTAAACTGACATCTGTTTTATCTAATATGTCCTGTATTTCTTCTTTTAATGCTTGTTTTACTTGCGTTTCTTCTTCTATTTTCTCTTTCTTTATACGCTCTCTTAAATTTCCAATTATTTTAACAGAAGTATCTACACCTACATCTGACATAATAAGGGCATCTTCTAATTCTTCTAGCAAATCTTCATCTACCTTACGAAATCCACTAAAAATACTATTCATTTTATCATCAAAAGATGATTTGGTTTTACTTAAACCTGCTTTTAATTTATCAAAAAAACTCATATTTTCTCCTCGTTTTTTGTATAGTTCTATAGCAAAAGTACTCTAAATAAGAACTTTTTTACTGATAGACGTTATTAGTATAACATATATTTTCCAAATTGTGTATATCCTTTAGACATTTTTTATTTTGTCTCTCTCGTTCCTATTTATGTTTTATCTGTTTTTTAATACGACTATATACATTAAAGTATCATTAGTTTTTATTGGAATTATAGATTATCTTAGCATTAAATGATATAATTATTCTCAAAATTAAACCATCAAATTCATCAAAAATAAAAAATTAGAATAATAAATGGAACTTTTTTCTATGAAATTCCAACTATAATAGTGAGGTGAGCAAAAATGATTAAACAGGAGACCTTGAATATATTTGATAAATTATATAATGAATCTTATCAACAAGTTCTAAAATACGTTATATGTAATTGTTCTAATATAGAAGATGTAAAAGATATCGTACAAAATGTATATGTAGAGTTATTAAAAATTTTAGATAAAAAATCTACTTTTGATAAAGGAAATGCATATATTCTTGGTATTGCTAAAAATAAAGTGAATGAATATTATAGATTTAATTACAAGGCAAAAATAATATCTATATTTTCTAAAAGCGAAGAAATTGAATTGTTAGATAGTATTCCAGATGATATAGATTTACAAGAGGAACTCATCCAAAAAGAAGATTTAGAATTTATTTGGAATTATTTAAAAAAGAAAAAAGTAATTATTTCTAAAATTTTCTATTTATATTACTATGCGGATATGACCATTAAAAACATTTCAAAAGAGCTTAATATTAGTGAATCAAATGTAAAACATTATTTGTATAGAACACTAAAAGAACTTGATTCTATTATGAAGAACAGGAGGAATTAAAATGTCTAATAAACAAGTAATTAAAAAGGTATTTGAGGAAGAATTTGATAGTAACAATTTAAAAGAGCAGATACTTCTTAAATTTAAAAGAAAAGAAAATGTCAAGATACAAAAAGTAATAAAATATGCTTTTATACCAATTTGTATAGTGTTCATTTTGTTTTTAGGAATTTCTACGAATCATAATCAAATTGATTTAAAAAATGATATAGGTACTGTAAAAGTATATGCCTATACTATATCAGAAGATAATAGAATAGAACAAACTGAATTAAGGGATAATGTTAAAATAATTTTAAAAAAATACAATATGGCTGTGTCAAGTGTACCAGGATATCCTATTATGTTCGAAATGGATAATATTGATTACATTCGTGTTGAAGTAATCAATGGTTCTATGAGTGTTTGGAATCGTGATATAGGTGAAGTAAAAAATCTGAATAATAACTATGACTTATACGACCATACTACCATTTACTTTAATGTAAAGGATAATACACAAATAAAACTAACTGGTATTAAAGATAAAGAAGAAGTTTTTAAAAAAAATATAACAATTTCAATGGATGATGCTTTTAATTATTATGCAACTATAACATAACTTTTTTATAATATTAATTGGTTAATAGAGTTTATCACAAAATGGTAGACTCTTTTTTCTTTCCTTAATTATATCACATCTAATTCTTCTTTTTCACTTCTGTCTAAAAAATCAACAAAACTGCTTTATTCACATTTTTAGTTTCATAATGATACAACATTGCTACATCACTATCTATCATTATTTGTTTACCTTTTATTGTGTATATTAAATTTTTTATATCTTCGACAGTCAATTCATTTTGAATTGCTAATTTATTTTCTTCCATAGCTTCACATCCTTTTTCATCTCTATATATTTTAAACATTTGTTCTGTATTGTCAATGTTTTTACAATTTTTAATTTTAAAATTTATACTATTAAGTTACTATTCAGTCTATATCGTATATAAAGCAAAACTAATCTTACAGCATCAGTAGTATTACTAGAGTTATAGAAGAAGTTTACTAAATTAATAACCTTTTAAGTTTTACCACTTTATATTGTAAAATAATATTTTTATATAAAATTATCTATATTTTAGTGTATTAAATGCAAAATTCTCTCTACTTTGTTAAATTTGACTTTCATAGTCTGAATAGATATTGTATATGTATAATCTTTAAGCAATTCTGATATTTTAGCATCTGGTTCAAGTTCTTGTAATAAATTAAATTCAAGCAGAAAAATGTCCTCTTTCCTAGAAAGGGAACAAAAAAACAACCTACAAACCTTTACAGTTCATAAGTTGTTTTGAAATGGAGCTATTGGGCAGAATCGAACTGCCGACCTACAGGTTACGAATCTGTTGCTCTACCAACTGAGCTACAATAGCGTATCCGCTTTTCTATTATATAAGGTTTCTTTTTTTCTGTCAATGTTTTTAAGAGCAAAAAATAAGATTTCAAAGAAAATCTCTGAAACCTTATTTTACTATTTTCTAAAAATGTTTACCTCTTCCACGTCTTGGTCTATCATCATCATTATCGTCATCATCATCATTCATATGTATATCTTGATTTATCTTATTATCTTCAAAATAAGCATTTTTGTTATCTTCTTCAAAATTTGATGTTGTCCAATTAGTATTTTCTTCTTCGTCATCTGGATAATAGCCATCATCATCCATCTGCATTTGTTTACGGAGTCTAATGAATAAAACGATAATTAGAATAACTAACAATACAGCAGCTACAATCACCACAATTAGAACAATATCTATTTTATTTGTTGTTTCTGCTACCGCTTCTGTTTGTTTCGCTTTATTAACTGTAATTTGATAGGTAACTACATTTTCTCCATCTGCTGATTTTACTAAAATGGTAATAACATTTTCGCCATCTTCTAAATCTTCATTTCCTGTAATTTCTACAGTTGCATTTTCCTCATTTGCTACGGCTTCTATTTCTAATTTAGTAATGTCTTCTTTAACTTCAATTGTATATTCATATACGTCTGGTTTAAAGACATCTGTAAAATCTATCCCCTTAATTGTTAAAGATTGTAATCCTAAAGTTTGTGTATTTTCTACCCCTTTTGTAACCGTTAATAAATAAGTCTTAATAGAACCATCTTCTGCTGTTACTGTAATGGTAACTTTATTATCTCCCTCTTTTAATCCTTCATTTCCAATAATCTTAACCGTTGCTTTTGCATCTTCTGGTTCTGCTGTAACTTTTAAATTTTCTACAGTAGAAGGTACATTTAACACATAATTTTCAATATCTTTACTAAATTCTGGCGTCAAACCTTCTTGGTCTACTTTTAAACTTTTTAAAGCAGCATTAGAAGATTTTTTCTCCTCTTCTGGTTTTGTTGTTGTTAATAGAGAAGAACTAATATAAGCTGTTGTTCCTTTATAACTCACTTTACTCCAACCATTGCTACCTTTACCAGTTCTAGTAACAGCTTCTCCTTTTTTAAGAGTTCCTACTATGCTACTACTAGTACTATAACTTTTTCTAACATTAATATCACCTGTTGCATATACCGTTTCATTTACACTTGTAAAAGTAGGTGTTTCATCTACAGGTTTATTATTATTTCCATTCGAGTTATTGTTATTTCCACCTCCATTGTTATTATTATCAGGTGGCGTTGTCTCTTTTGCTTTAACAGTAACCGTTGCTGTATTAGATTCATCAGGTACACTTTGTAAATCTGTTGTTTCCATACCTGTAATTGAAAACTTAATATTATATTTTGTAGAAGCATTTACTTCCGGAGTTTTAAAGGTATATGAACCCAATGTTGTCATTCCAGAATTTGAAGAATTTGTTATAGTTTTATTATCACTACTTATTTCTCCTCCACTAGCTGATAATAACGTCAATCCTGCTGTATCTGTTAATTTTAAAGTATATGCACCTAGTGCTTGCTTTGATGTAACTGTTATAGTTACATTTTCTCCTCCATTTACTTGTTTGTCTGTAGAAACTATTGTTGCGTTAGAAATTGTTTGTAATCCCCAAAGCAAAATAATTAATAAAATAACTATTCTATAAACACTCTTTTTCATATTACACTTTTCCTTTCTTTATATACTTATAGTAAAATTTCCAACACTATATTTTAGAATTCTTAAAGAATCCCTAGCATCTATGCTATTATCTTTATTAATATCCGCTGCTATTGCAAATTCATCCTTCAAATCATAAGTTCCTACAGAATATTTCAATATTCTTAGAGAATCCCTTGAATCAATTATTCCATTTCCATCTAAATCACCAATTTTAACCACTACATAACTGTTTTTATCTATCGTCACAGTATAACCAGTCCCTATATTTCCTGTTGTTACTACTGTACCATCTGGCTTTTTAACAATAATGGTCTTATCACTATATTTCTCCTTAATTGTCTCCACTGTTGTATTTGGTTCTGTAATCAACTGCGTATCTTGTATCTTAAAGTCATCATTTTTACCTTCTGAACCACCACCAGAATTACCGCCAGAGCTAACTACTTCTATATACGTTTCATTAGCATTACCACTAGCAATATATCCTTCCATACCATCTGCCGTAACAATTTTATCCCAGTTATAACCATTTACATTAGATACATTTTTTTGTACTCTCGTTAAAGTATCATTCTTATCTAAATAAGTAACCACTCTTTTATCTGTTCCAGGTTGCTCTCTTACCTTTAAACCAGAATTACAAATAACTTTAATCAATTCGCCAGTACTTGTTCCACCACCGGAATTATCTACTAAATCAATATAATTTTGTGCAATATAGCCATTTCTACCATCTGCTAAAACTACCCTATCCCATACATAGCCATCTAAATTATATTTATCTTTTTCAATCCTCGTTAACATCTGTCCTTTAACTAAAGTCGTAATTACCGTTGTACCAGAAGTTCCTGGTCCATTTCTTAAATTTACAGAAGTATTGGCCATAACGGCATCATTACAATTGGTTATATTACTAATTTCTACAATATAATTACGCACCATATAGCCTTTTCTACCATCTGGTAAGACTACTTTATCCCAATAATACCCTTCTGTAGTATTGGTAGCAGTCTCAATTCTTAGTAATATATCCCCTGTATTGACAGTTGCCAAAATTCCAGAAGAAGTACTCTTTCCTTCTCTTATATATACATTGCTACCCTTTACTTTGATGTTTTGTGTAACAATCCCTTCTGTTCCTGGTTCTGAACATGGCGTCTCTGGCATATTTTCAAATACTGGAATAATAAAATCTATTTTTCCATCTAACATTCCCATCTTTTGATAAGATTGTTTTACAGAATTTCCTTCTGATTTTGCAGCTGCAATATTTTGCATATATTGAAAATAATATAAAGAACCATCTGAATCATCTACATCATACTTTTGTAAATATAAAGTATCTTGTCCTGTTGTAATATAATCCTTAGCTAAAAACTTAGCACCTGCTTTAATCGATTTTTCAGGATCTGTTAGTCCATTATTTTTTGCATAAGTCAAACCATTACTAATGATTTCTGCAGTACTACCTCCACCTGCTTTTATGTTTAAGAAATTATAATATCCTACAAAACCAGTATACGTACCAGAAGCAAGTGCACTAGGAGAATTACCTGTACCTTGTTCTTGTCTAATTCTAGCCGCTAAATGATAAGGACTAATCTTTGCCTCTTGTGCTGCTTCCATTATGACTTGTGCATAAGATTTACTAATTGTTGCCTTACTACCATCTGTTTTGGTATAAGTAATGCTGTCTCCTTGCATATAATACACATCTTTTAAAATTTGTCTAACACCATCTATATTTTGAACATCTCCATTATAGGATAACGATTCAAATTGAAAAACATAATCTTCATTTAAAGCATTTCTAGGGTCCATATAATAAGCTACCGCTGCTTCTGAAGCACATCTCCAAGAGCCATTATCATAAGGCTTATTTCCACAAACTGAGCAAAACCAACTACTTGGCTTGCTAGCAGTTACTAAACTTCTGCCATGCCTAGCTGTCGTTTCATTTTTTATGACTTGGTCCCAATCTAATCCTGTATATAAAATGGTAAAATTCCAATTTGGATGCTTTGCCTTTAAATTATCAATTAATGTCTTATATCCTGGATAATTATTAATCTTACTAGAATAGGTTTCTCTTGTCTGTGCTGCATAAGCTGTGTTTTGTTGTATTAGATTTAAAAATAAATAAGAAAGAATCGTGATGATAAGTCCCATCACTATTAATGAATAGATTTTATGACTTCGTATCAGATTCATTTGTATATTTTTCACTTTCATTCCTCCCTGAGTTTTCCTTGCTTACCTTCATTTGTATTTTTTGTGTTTTTCTGACATTTTAATTCAAAAAAATTATATCATTCCCCTTTTTTCTCGTCAACCAATTTTAAGAATATTTCATAAATGTAATATTACAGTAACATTAGAAAAATAAGCAAGAAAAAAGCAGGAATTTTCATCCCGCTTCTTACCTTGCAATCAAATATGTTTCAAATTATGCAAACATATTCTTAACTTTAAACACACATTCCTGAACGACGTTCCCTTTTTTAGGTTTCGCCATTTCTTTTTCTAAACGAATTCCTCTACCATAGCGAGATTCTATCTTTTTTACATCAGTCTCGCTAATATAGACTGTTGATGCCATGCATTCTCTAATGCAAAAACCAATGGCATCTTTTATGGGAATTCTTGGGTCACTAAAACAAGTCTCCCAGTTAGCACCATAAAAAGATTCTTTTCTACCTTTTATTTCGACCTTTTCATAGGCAACTAACCAGTCCCCTTCTATTTTTATGAAAGCATTAGAACCTTCTACTCGCCTAACAACAGTTGCTCCATAAAATTTCCGAACTTCTTTCTTCATTTTGTGTCTCTCCTTTTCTTTTGAACAAATAAATACTATACCTCATTTAGGCATAGTATTTATTTTACCATAATTTTACATATTTGTACATATGTTTTTATCATTTTTTTGGAATTTTATTCCATTATCATGTATCACTAGTTACAGCCTCTTCCACAGCCACATCCGCAGTTTGTGAAAAGTAATAAGAATATAATAATGAAGAATAATATTTCACTATCTCCACAACCACATCCTCCGAATAAGCCATTTAAAAATCCACCATTGTTTCCGCATCCACATCCACAATTTCTTACTTCTTCTTGCATGTTTTCTACCTCCCTTTTTTTCTTTTATAGGATATAGTATGCAAATTTTTATTTTTGTGTTACAATAAAGGCAAAAAAAAAGTATAAGAAAAGGAATCAAATATGAAGAAAATAGAATTACTATCTCCTGTTGGGGATTTTGAATGTTTAAAAGCTGCCGTCCAAAATGGCGCAGACAGTGTATATTTTGGTGCCTCTAGTTTTAGTGCTAGAGCCTCTGCTGCTAACTTTGACTTAGAACATTTGCAAGAAGCCATTACCTACGCAAAATTAAGAGGTGTACATACCCATTTAACCTTAAACACCTTAATTAAAGAAGATGAATTTGAGCAAGCAGTCTCTTTAGCCACAGCAGCCTATGCCTATGGCATTGATGCCATTATTGTACAAGATTTAGGGCTAGCAAGCTACCTTATCTCTCATTTTCCAGACTTACCTATTCATGCCAGCACGCAAATGACCATCCATAACTTAGAAGGTGCTTCAGAAGTTGAAAAGTTAGGCTTTAAAAGAGCTGTTTTATCTAGAGAACTATCCTTGCCAGAAATCGAACATATTTGTCATAATACCTCCATAGAAATAGAAACTTTTATCCATGGAGCCTTATGTATTTCCTACTCTGGTCAATGTTTATTTTCTAGTATGGTTGGCGGGCGTTCTGGAAACAGAGGAAAATGTGCGCAACCTTGTCGTCTTCCTTATGATTTAATACAAAACAAAGCTAAAAATGAAAAAATCGTAAATCATGGTTATTTATTAAGTACTCGTGATTTATGTGGACTTTCTTTTATTCCTGCCCTAATAGAAGCAGGAGTTATGTGTTTCAAAATAGAAGGTCGCATGAAATCTCCAGAATATGTTGCTACGGTTACTAGAATTTATCGTAAATATATTGACTTAGCCCTTTCTTCCAAACCTTATCAAGTAGAGGAGGAAGATAAACAAAAACTAGCCTTGGTCTTTAATCGTGGTGGTTTTTCTGATGGGCATTTAAGTGGTGATGCAAATAAAGATTTAGTCTTTCCAGAAAAGCAAAACCATATGGGTTTATACTTAGGAAATGTTTCTAATATAAAAACCAATAAAAGTCATGTTTTCATTAATGCAACTGAATCACTAGCCATTGGCGATACCATTCAATTTGAAAAAGAAACTACCAAATATACCGTTTCTGAACTAATGGTAAAAGGAAGAAATGTTCCTACTATAGAGGAAAAAGAACGTATTGAAGTTGGTCGAATGAAAGGTAATATTCATATTGGAGATAGAGTCTATAAAATTAGTAGTAAGCAATTATCCAATTTTGCAAAATACTCTTACCAAGGAGAACATAGAAAAATTAAGTTAAATGCTCATATCCAAATGGAAAAAGGAAAGCCAATTGTCTTAGAAGTCTCTACCCTTCATAAACAACCAGACCCATTATTCCAAGACATCCATGCCTGTATCCAATCAGAAACCGTACCTGTAGAGGCGACCTCTAAGCCAATCACCCAAGAACGTATCGAAATGCAATTAAATAAAACAACCGAAAGTATTTTTACTTTTGACAATATTACTGTCGACTTAGAACCAAATCTTTTCTTGCCTTCTATTAGTGTCTTAAATGAATTACGTAGAACTGCCCTACAAGAAGTAGAAAAAGTCATTCGTAGTAGAATTGGAAGAAGCAAAGTTCCTACTATAGCAGAAGTAAATAGACCTACACGCTCAGTAAGTAAACCTACTTCTCCTAAAAGTATCTCTTTACTATTAAATACCTTACAAGAAGATGCGGATTATACCGTATTACAAAATGTCGATAGTTTATATATTCCTCTAAAATTCTTTAGCCAGAAAAAATATGAACTTATTTTAAACACACTTTGTAAACATTTTACTACTTATATCTATTTACCAACCATTGTTAAATCCAATTATAAGAATATTTTATCTAATGTGATAGAAACTAGCATCGCTCAATATCATATCAAAGGATTTGTCTTATCGAATATTGCCAGCGGTATTTTCCTACAAGAAATGAAAAATTATTATGGTGATGCCTATACCTATATTGGAAATTACACCTTAAATGTCTACAATCATAAAACAGAACAAGTTTTAAAACAGCTTGGTATTCATAAAATAACTATTTCCCCTGAATTAAGTAGACAAACGATTCTAGACCTTTGCAAAGATTCTTCTATGCAAAGAGAACTTATCGTTTATGGTAGAATTCCTCTCATGTCTACTAACTACTGTTTTCTAGGAAAAACAAATCATTGTTATCCAACTTGTGGTACCAAATGTCAAGAAAAAAATTGTTCATATGCTTTAAAAGATAGATTAGGCTATACCTTTCCTATCCTTCCAGATAGTATACAGACCGTTAGCACCATTTATAATAGTAAGATTTTATCCATTGACCCAAGCGATTTTTCTGTAGATTCTATTCGAATGGATATTTTGGAAGAATCCATTGACGAAATCAATCATCTTATACAAACTATTCTTTCTAAGGGTAAAATAGAAGGTAATCATTTTACAAATGGTAATTTATATAGAGAAGTATAACCATATATAAATAGTAAAAGGAGAATACTCAACAGTGTTCTCCTTTTAATTATGTTTAGCACTTAATGCAATTAATAAATCCATATCATCATCTTTAGCTGCTTTATTCTTTTTTATTTTACCACAAGACTTGCATTTATAAACAATCACATACCCCTTTTTGGAATTTATCTCTAACCCAATTGGCTGTAAATCGCCATGGCAACTTTGTGCTCTATCACCTGGGAAATCATCTACATGTTTAGAATGTAAACAAAATGGGCAATGATCTCGACAAGAATAACCTAATTTTTCAACTGTTTTACCGCAATTTTCGCAAATAAATGCTTCGTCTATTTCTGTAAATCTTCTTTCCATTTTATACTCTGCACCTTTCCTCTTCTTCCTTGATTGTCTGTAACATTTTTAAATCTTCTTCCTTGATATAATCTTGTAAAAATGAGATAGTATTTACATACATGCTACAATCTTGTAATTGTCCATCTGCAATAATGGTATATTTGGGAATCATATCCATAATTTCTTCCATAAAAGCTTTTCTACTTTTCCCTTGCACACTAGGTTTTTTCCTAGCTTTTCCTGGTCTTTGATCATGAGCTGCTTCTCCACATCTAGCTAATTCTTCCCTATAGATAGTACGAAATTGTACTTCCACAATGTGTTCTGGATTATGAGTAGAACGTAATTTAAGATGGTCTGCTACATAGCCATTAGCCTTATTTTTATGTTTGTATGCATTAGGCATAGGTTCAAACCCTAAACTTTGCAATAATTCTGTATGATTTAACAAATCTCTAGCAAACTCTTTTTCAAATTCAATTAAAGCTTTATCTTTCCATAACATAGATTCTTCATTCGTTTTTGCACTTTTTGCTTTTTCTAAATAAGTATTTATTTGTTCATTGTCTGAAATATAGTTTTCTGGAAAATCGGTAAATACAAAACGCATAGCCATAATATCTTTTACCTTTAGATATTCTTCTGGATTGCGAATTCTTTCAATTTCTGTAGGATTATGTTTAATTTCTTCCATATTTTCTGAACGCAATAAATTTTTCTCTGAATCGTCATATTGAATAGCTGCTGGTTCTCCATATTCTGCTTCTAAACGTTCTAGCCATTCTTGCTTATTTTCTAAATCACTATTTTCTATCTTTGTTTTTAAGATACGTAATAATGCGGTTTTAGAGTGTGCATTCATTTTACGTTGAACAATCTCTTCTACTGTTTTTTGAATATCTATTTGTTCCATCTCTTTTTGTAATAAATTCTCTACACTTCCTACTATTTCTCCCACTTCATCTTGTCCTGCTAATTCTTTAACAATTTCTAAAAATTCTTTTTGTTGTTCTTGGTTAATCCCTTCTATGGCATATAGTTTGGCTAATCTTTCAATTTCCAAACGCTTAATTTTTCCTCTACAACTTTTAGGTGACTTTTCCCTCATTTTAGGAGTATCGAACTGCATTCCTGGGTAATTCTGACGAATATAATCGTTAATGCCCAAGAATAGATGTTTAGCACTATCTTTATAGTTTGCATCTTGTTTTAGACCTATTACATATTGATAAGCCTTTTGTTCTGGTGTTTGTTCTACTTTTGTTCTTTCTTTTAAAAACTCTTTTTTGGTAACTTCTTCTGGTTTTAGAATAGTATCTTGCTCACCTTGTGTTCTTACACTTCTATTAAATGTCCTACGATATATTTCCTTAAAAGGATTCTTCATGCCTTTTCACTTCCTTTGCGTTCTTTATTATATAATAATTATTCTAGTTTGTCCATAAAAATGCCTATTTTTATTTACATAATTTGCGTCATTTTTCGTCATTTACTGCACCTTTTCTACAGAAGTACATATAATGTAGTATACAATATAACAAGGAGGAATCAGAATATGTATAATTGTAGATATAAAAATTGTTGCTGTCAAAAACATTACAATCAAAAAGTAATTGAAACTGCTTGCAACGATTGTGGAACAACAGCGGATTTTCATACAGCAACTGCAACAGCAGACGATGCTTGTGAGTGTGGTTTTGATATGGGTGAAAGTGTATTTCCTACTAATCCTATGTATGCACAAAGCTATGTTCCTATTCAATATATGGATAAAACCTTTACACCTTGTGTTGGTCTAAAAATGGGAACGATATTCCCTGAACTAGTTAGTCCTTATGCACCAGGTCAATCTGTTGAAGAAAATGCTTTTATTAAAGCAATGAATACTGTTGGGGAGGGATGTAACAAATGTTAAACTATGAAAATGATGATAGAAATTGTGGTTGTAATTGTGGTTGTCCTATGAATCATGCGGATAACATGATGACTTCTAATCCAGGCACCCAAACACCAATGCCATTGTCTGCCGGCTATAATATGACCGCTAATAGTTGCAATTGTTGTGGTCAGCCAGAGCCAATGCCAAGAATTCCAACTTATTCTTATCAATTTACCAATATCAAACAAGATGATTGTGAAGAAAAAGTAATGGCACGTGACGAAATGTTACAACAAATTAGATGTTTAAGTTTTGCTATTGTAGAACTTGCAGAATATTTAGACACACATGTAGATGATGAAAAAGCCCTTTGTTTACACAAAGAGTATGCTAAAAAATTAAAAGATTTAAAAGATAAATATCAAAGAGTCTATGGTCCTCTTACCATTAACTTCCCATGTAATAAATGGAGATGGATTGAAGAACCATGGCCATGGGAAAGGGGGAATTTCTAATGTGGACTTATAATAAAGTATTACAATATCCAATTCATATCAAATGTCCAAATCCAAGACTTGCAAAATTCATTATCAGCCAATATGGTGGTCCAGATGGAGAACTTGCCGCTTCTTTAAGATATTTATCACAAAGATTTGGTATGCCTGACCAAAATGCAAAAGCTGTTCTAAATGATATTGGTACAGAAGAACTTGCTCACTTGGAAATGGTTGGTACGATTGTACACCAATTAACAGATGGGGTTTGCCCAGAAGAAATTGAAAAAGCAGGTTTAGGTGCTTACTATACCGACCATGGTGTCGATGTTTATCCTTCTTCTGCTGCTGGTGTTCCATTTACAGCTGCCTATATTGCTGCAAAAGGAGACCCTATTGCTAATTTACAAGAAGATTTAGCTGCTGAGCAAAAAGCTAGAGCAACCTATGAAAAATTAATCGATTTATGTAAAGATGACCCAGACGTATTAGACCCACTTCGTTTCTTACGTCAAAGAGAAGTTGTTCACTTCCAAAGATTTGGTGAAGCTTTACGTGGTGTTCAAGATAAACTTGCAGAAAAGAAATATTATATGACAAATTGCACTACAAAATGTTGTCCAGAAAACAATGATTGTAATATTTAGTTGATAAAATCATAACCAAATCTAAAAAACAGAAAATAGTTTAAATATATTTTCTGTTTTTTTGATTTTAAAGTAAAATGAAATACTAGAAATACAAAAAGAAAATTTATAAAACTGTTCTATTTTTCTACCCCTTATTTATATGTATTCCATAGTCATTTGTAATAGGGTCCATAAAATACGGAATTCTTGGTGTTTGATATGTAAAGCAAACAAAAGCCAAAAATAAAATAGTTAATAACGTTATAGCGATTCCCCTATGACAAGTTTTAGAAGTCTGTTTTATCATCTGATAGTAGGTATAGTACTCTGCTAAAATAATAGCTATTACAAAACTACCAATATCTAAGACAGCAAAGTTTTGACCAATTATTCCTGTATAAGTATAGAAAAAAACAGTTATAAAACTGATTGCTATTACTATACTGAAAAATCTAATACACCAATAGTTAGGAATATGCTTTCCTATCCATACAAAGCCAACTATACTCATAATGAGCATTGGAAAAAATACTAATTTTAGATGTTCCCACACGCTTTCATTTACAGCACTAAAGGCTGCTACTATACTATTTTCATTTGACCAGGCATAAGTAAAATGTAAAATTGTTCCCAATAATATACAAAAAAGAATGGATATTCTTCTAAATTGTAAAATTTTATTTTTATTAATTTCCATCCTTACCTCCTATTCTTCTTTTATTTCCATTCTATTTGTCTATTTTGTCCTATATACCATTTATTTTTCTAAAATTTTCTTTCTTTTATTTTAGTTGCTTTTTAGAAGAAATGTGATATAATTCACATAACGAATATTTGAAAGGAGAAATGGCATGACAGCTCGGGAACTCATTGCACTTTTAGTGCAAAAAAAGCTTTGTAATGTTGTTTGTAACAATGGTTTTGGTCTCTCCATATGGGTAGATAAATTTAGCTACTCCCATTTAAAAGGCCATGAATCTAATCAAAGATTTTCCCAGATTCATGTACAAATAAATAAACAGCTAAAAACGATTCCTTTTATGGAGAATTATAGTATTGGTGATAACCAATATATACTCCCTGAAAGATTCCTTAATCAGTTGTTATCTTCCAATGAAGGTATTAATGAATATAGAACCTTCGAAAAGGCATTGGAAGAATATGCTCTTCCGAAAATAAGATTTAAAAACTAAAGAAAAAAGGTAGGCCTGGAAGCCTACCTTTTTTCTATTAAACATTAAATCTAAATAATACAATATCTCCATCTTGCATAATATATTCTTTGCCTTCTGAACGAACTAACCCCTTTTCTTTTGCCGCTACCATAGAGCCTTCTCTTACTAAATCTTCATACGAAACAATTTCCGCACGAATAAAACCTCTTTCTATGTCTGAGTGAATCTTTCCAGCTGCTTGCGGTGCTTTTGTCCCTTTCTTAATCGTCCACGCTCTTACTTCCGGCTCTCCTGCCGTTAGAAAAGACATTAATCCTAACAAATCATAACTTGTCTGTACTACCTTGTCTAGTCCAGATTCTTCTAGTCCCAAAGCCTCTAGCATTTCTTTTTTATCTTCCCCTTCTAGCATAGATAGTTCTTCTTCTATCTTTACACAAAGTGGTATTACTTTTGCATTTTCTGTCTTAGCATAGGCTTCCACTTTTTGGACCATTGCATCACTTTTGGCATCCTCTAATTGACTTTCTGATACATTGGCAATGTATAATACTGGCTTAGCTGTTAATAAATATAAATCTTTAATTGGCTCTTTTTCTTCTTCCGTTAGTTCTAATGTTCTAACACATTTTCCCTGTTCTAATACCATTTTTATTTTTTCTAAGACTTCTATTTCTGCTTGATACTTCTTATCTGCCTTTAATCTTTTCTTAGCAGCCTCTAATCTCTTATCTACTAATTCCATTTCTGAGAAAATTAACTCTAAGTTAATCGTTTCTATATCTCTTAATGGGTCTATATTTCCATCTACATGCACAATATTAGAATCTTCAAAACATCTAACTACATGTGCAATGGCATCTACTTCACGAATATGAGATAAAAATTTATTTCCTAACCCTTCTCCTTTACTAGCACCTTTTACCAATCCTGCGATATCCACAAATTCAATAATGGCATGGGTTGTTTTTTCTGGATGATACATTTGTGTTAAAACTTCTAGTCTCTCATCTGGAACAGGTACTACTCCTACATTAGGTTCAATCGTACAAAATGGATAATTGGCACATTCTGCCCCTGCATTTGTAATACTATTAAATAACGTACTTTTTCCTACATTAGGAAGTCCTACAATTCCTATTTTCATCTTTTTATCTTCCTTTCCTTAATTTCTAACGCTCCCTCTAACTAATTTAGCAGTTCTATTATATACTGCTTATATCCATTTTGCAAGTCATAAGCATAGTATCTTGCATTCCATAGTATGCTATTTTTTATAAATCGCAAAATATGTCTAGAATTGTCCTGAATTTTAACTAAAAACTTGGGTACGATGTTCATCATAATTTCTTCTACAAAATAGAAATTTTCTATCATAGAAAAAATGACAAAATTCAATTTACTTTTGAAATTTTGTCATTTCGTAATATTGGAGCTTTCAACGGGAATCGAACCCGTGACCTCTACCTTACCAAGGTAGCACTCTACCGACTGAGCTATGAAAGCATATGCATAGGAGGAGATTATTTTTTAAGTTTCCTCCATGTTTTTAGTTGCTTTTTTGCGTATTCTTTGAATAGCATTATCAATGGATTTTACAGGTGTATCCAGCTTTTGAGCAATTTGCACATAACTTTCACCTTGTATATATCGATTTAATACTTGTTTTTCAAAATCACTTAAAGATTTATCAATCGCCGTTTCTAGCATCTGATAATATTCTTTTTTGGTAATTGTATCTAAAGGGTCTTCTACTTGATGAGAATCAAATGTATCTAGTAATGTAGTATCTTCATCTTCCTCATAAGCTGCTGTATTTAAAGAAAGGTAAGAATTAAGTGGAATATGTTTCTGTCTATTTGAAGATTTGATAGCTGTAATTAATTGTCTTTCTATGCATAGGTTCGCAAATGTTTTAAACGAATTTTGTTTATCTGGACTGTAACTTTTAATTGCCTTAAATAAGCCTATCAGTCCTTCTTGCATAATGTCTTCCTTTTCTGCTCCTATAATATAATATTTGCCAATCTTCATATTGACCAATTCCTTATACTTCCCAATTAGGAACTCAAGAGCAAGCTTGTCCCCTGATTTAATAAGTTCTATTAAATCTTCATCACTCCTATTTTGGAAATCTCGGTTATTCACAGAATAATATACATTGCTCTCATTCATATAACTTAAGTCTACCTCCTGCTGATTGCTATGGACCTATTATAAGCCAGTAATCCCTGTCATGTCAATAGCCAATTCATTTTTTGTTGCTATTTTTTTTAGTTTATACTATAATATTCTTTATATAAATAGAAAACTGACACGCTCTACCAAAAATTTAATCAGAAAAGAGGAATTAAACATGGCTTTTGACGGCATTGTTACTAAGCAAATTGTAACAGAATTACAATCCTGTTTATTAAATGGGAAAATTAATAAAATCTATGAACCTAATAAAAATGAAATCTTGATAGGCATTTATGCCAATGGTCATAATTATGCTTTAGATATAGATATTTCATCTAATTACTATCGTTTACATTTAACCACACATAGTAAACCAAATCCAACTAATGCTCCTAATTTTTGTATGGTTTTAAGAAAACATCTAATAGGTTATCGTATCACCAATATTTCTATGGATGGTTTAGAAAGAATTGTTACTATCTCTTTAGAAGGTTTTAATGAACTAAATGATAAGACTCATAAAACATTAATCATTGAACTTATGGGCAAACATAGTAATATCCTTTTATTAAATGAAAACCATCGTATTATAGATAGCATTAGACATTTAGACCAGAGTACTGGCTCTTACCGTGATATCTTACCAGCGCGTCCTTATGTAGAACCCAATTCTGATAAGCAAGATTTTTTAACCATTACTTATCCTAACTTTCAAGCTAGTTTCGCGCCGAATTTTTTGCTTTCTAAACAATTTTGCGAACATTTTACTGGTATAAGTCCAACCTTTATTAAAGTTTGTCTAGACACATTACAAATATCAGATAGTCAATATACAAATATAGATTTAGAAAAATTATATACTTATATAAAAGATATTCTCTCTAAACTTGGTACTTCTGCTGTTTCTTGTAGTCTTGTTCAAAATGGAACAGATTATACCATTCAGCTTCACCCACATACGAATACCAACATCTTACAAACCAATTTCTTTTTAGATGATTTTTACCATTTAAAACAAGCAGATGACTTATTAAAACAATACCGTAATGATTTATTACGTTTTGTCCTAGCAGCTCTAAAAAAAGTGAATAAAAAGATTTATCATATTCAACAAAAATTACAAGAATGTGAAAATATGGATACTTATCGCATTTATGGTGAATTATTAACCAGTAATCTTTATCGCACAGATAACCATACACGTTTAGAATCTATTACTTTAGAAGACTATTATCATAATAACCAACCCATTACCATTCCTTTAGACGCTACTATTTCTCCTTCTTACAATGCTAAGAAATACTTTAAAAAATACAACAAATTAAAAAATACACTTGCTATTGTTTCTACGCAAAAAAAAGAAGCCCAAAAGGAACTTGATTATTTAGAAAGTGTTGTTTATGAATTAGAAAGCGTTACACAAATTTCTGAAATAGATGATATTTACCATGAAATCTCTGAAAATATTTTACTAAAACCAAATAAAAAAGAAGTTTCTGTAAAAAAGAATAAAGTGGATAAACGAAAAACACAAGATACTTATGAACCACTAGTTTATCAAGTAAATGGTTTTGATTTCTATGTTGGAAAAAATAATAAGCAGAATGATTATTTAACCACTAAATTAGGAAAAAATGAAGATTTATGGTTCCATACTAAAGATATTCGTGGTAGTCATGCTTTATTAAAATGTAATAGTACGACTACACCTATTGATCAAGATACTATTTATACTTGTGCTCAAATTACTGCTTTTCATAGTAAAGCTAAATTATCTTCCCATGTTCCTGTTGATTATTGTTTTGTAAAACATGTAAAAAAGCCTTCTGGTAGTAAACCAGGTATGGTTATTTATACAAATTATAAAACCGTTTATGTAGAGCCACAAGAACATTAGAGTATAAATAAAAAAATGAAGCAAACAAAAATGCTTCATTTTTGTTTGCTTCATTTTTTAGTATGCTTTTTAATTCTTTAATTTAGAATGCCTAATCAATTCCTCTTACTTTATATTCAATATCTTCCATAAAAGGAAACATTTCTTTTACTCTTTTCTTCGTTAACATAGCCATCACTGGCTGTGGATTTTTCTCATGCATACTTAATAACTTTTGTGTATAACAATTCTCTGTTGTTTTAAATAATAGATATCGATTTCTAACATATGTGTAGTACATTTGATAGCCTTCATCTAATTCTTTTTCAAATCTCTTAAATGTATAATTTTTATCTTCCATGTGTTCTCCTATATTATTGGTTTTAACTTTTCTGTATCTACTTCTAGTCTATCTCTTAATGATTTTTTCCTATTATAGCACTATTGTAACATTTTTTCAAATTCTTCCTCTGTTAAAACAGTAACCCCTAAACTTTGAGCCTTTGTTAATTTAGAACCTGCATCTTCTCCAGCCAATACATAATCTGTTTTTTTCGATACCGAAGAAGACGTTTTTCCTCCAAACTTTTCAATAAAATCACTAGCTTCATTTCTGGTGTATTTTGTTAAAGAACCCGTTAATACAAAGGTTTTTCCTGCAAATCTATCATCTGCTGCTTGGTCTTGTTTTGCTTCCATATTCACACCACTTTGTTTCAATTTTTGCAATAAATCTTTTGTTTGTGCTTGTCTAAAAAAGTTATAAATATGGTTGGCTGTAATTTCTCCAATATCCTCTACTTCTACTAGGCTTTCTAAGCTAGCTTCTGCTAAATTATCCATTGTTTTATATCTTTTAGCTAGGACTTTAGCAGCTTTTATACCTACTTGTTTAATTCCCAAAGCATTAATTACTTTAAAAAGGTCCTCCTGTTTACTTCTATCAATTGCCTCCACCAAATTACTTGCAAATTTCTTTCCATTTTTCTTTAAAGATGCTATATCTTCTAGTTGTAAAGTATAGATATCTGCAATATTATGAATTAGTCCTTTTTCAATGAATTGTTCAATAATCTTATACCCTAATCCATCAATATCCATAGCCTCTTTAGAAGCAAAATGTACTATACTTCTTAAGGTTTGTGCAGGACATTCAATACCAATACAACGTGTAGCCGCTTCCCCTTCTTCTCTTACTGCTGGAGCTCCACAAACAGGACATTTGGTTGGCATAGAAAATGCCTTTTCCTCGCCTGTTCTTTTTTCTTTTACAACAGCAATGACTTCTGGAATAACATCTCCTTGTTTTTGAATGACTACTGTATCACCTATTTTTAAATCTTTTTCTTTAATAAAATCTTCATTGTGTAAAGTTGTTTTAGAAATGGTAGAACCTGCCACTTTCACAGGCTCTAAAATAGCCATGGGCGTAATTACTCCTGTTCTACCTACCTGACAAATAATATCCTTTAATATGGTTTCT
>CATXTS010000012.1 GCA_958402495.1 uncultured Clostridiaceae bacterium | reverse complement strand
ATTTATTTCTTTTTTTATTTTTCTTCTTTCTCTTCTGTTCATAAAAAAACTCCTTTGATACAAATTTTATTTATTATATCATTAGAGTTCTTTCTTTTCTTCCTTTTTATTGCGAATTATTTTTATTCCTCATTGCTGGTAATCTTTATTAAAAAAGACTTGTAATCTTTTCTGAAAAAGACCGTAGTATTTAAATAGCAAAAAAGTGATTCAAGTAGTATAATTGAATTTGCGAAAACAAATTATACGAAAGGAGTTGAATCACTTATGAATAATAGTATATCACAAAATAGTAAAAGATATCTACCCCATGAGTTAAAAACAAGAGAAAATGCAGTAAAAACTCATAGAAATAGTGGAGATATTGGATATGCATGTAGAAAATACCATATATCAAGATGCTCTCTTTGGAGATGGAATAAAAAATATGATGGAACAAAAGAAAGTTTAAAGGATAAATCACACAGACCATACAGTAAACATCCAGCTGAACATACAGACGAAGAGATAAAATGGATAAAATGCTTAATAAAGAGATACAAATAGATAATGGAGAAGAATTCACATATCATAATTACAGTCATAAAATGCCAATAAATATTCAGATTCTACTGTCAGTCAAAGGAACAAGGCTACATGAATGTTAATTCACATAGCCTTGATTTAAACTCAAAAATAAATACTTTTGAATTTTAGATAAGATAGAAATTGTAACTTTTCCGGAATATTTTTTCTACCGACTCTTACTGTCAATAAGCTATTCTTATATAAGCCACTTCTTTCTTTTAAATAAAACCGATACTTTTTGCAGATTACTACTTTTTCCCCATTATCTTCAATAGGTCCTACTGCTCTCCTCATATCATTTGTTGGAACTACAATAGAAATAACTGCATAAGCATTTTTAGTAAATACTATTTGCAATATTCCTTTTAAATATTGTACTAAGTCTTTCGTCTCTACAATATCAAACTTTAAATAATCTTCAGAATCTTTTTCCCAAGTATTACCAATGATACCAGTTCTCCTCATAAAATTTAGTTGAAACCTTGTTACATTAGAAACATACACCCATACTTTATCTGTGGAAATTTCCTCTTCAAATTCAAAATCTAATAATCTGATTTTGTCTAATTGCTTAGAACTCAATACAATATCACTGTCATTTGCATTAACAGTCTTGTAAAACTTTCCAAACTGATAACTTTCTGTGTCATCACTTCCATCAACTAAGATTACATTAAAATTTTCTGGAATTTTAATTTCTTCTGAAATGCACCACGCCTCCTTATATTTATCAATCCGATTAAGAATAATGGTTTTTAATTCCTGTTTAGTATTAATTGCACATAATCTTGTTAATATTGTAAAGACCTTTGTTTGAACTACTGCTAGTTTAGATTTTTCAATTTCATCATAAAAGCTGTAAACAGATTTTCTCCAAATAGACTGATATTCCTTCTCGTTTTGTTTTACTAAATCAAGAATTTCATCTATTTGCGAAAGAGCCACCTGATCTTGCTTAATCTTTTTATTGATAAATCTTTCTTCACTAGCGGTTAATGTTTGTACTACTAAATCTGATTGCATCTTGCAGATATCATTATAATAATAGCTCTGCAATTCAGCTACAAAATTTACTGCATCTTGCAGTGTTGTCCCCGTAGACTCTGTTATATCAGTTTCTGCTATATTCTCTGCCCGACTTTCATGTCCGACATCAGAGTTAGCATTATCAAGTCCAAAGAGTCTTGTAAAGAAGTTTCCTTCAGCCATATTCTTATCTTCCTTTCTTAAAAATGCTAATTGAGCTTTTTATGTATAAGCAGAATTGCTTTCTATATTTTACCACAATTTACATAAAAAGTAAAGTCTATATTACTTCAATTCAAAGTATTTTTTTATACTTTTTACTATTTTTTGTCATATTCACTATTTCATTATTTTTTGAACTATGGCTCATTATATATTCTACTATCTTTATTTCACATCTTTTTAAATCTTCTTTACTGTAATCTTTATTTTCAATAGATATTCCTGCTCTTTCAAATTTAATCTTATTGCTTTATATCATATTAAAAAATGAAAGTAAATGGAAAAAGTCTTAAAATTTATTTAACTATAGCTTTATAACTTATTTTCTCTATCTTTTTGCCTTAAATAGACTAACTTTGCACAAAACATTGTACCAAATTCAATTTTATGATAAAATAACACCATATTAAAAAATAGAAAGAGATGAAAAAGATGATTAAAAGAGAAAACAATCCAGAATTTGTGAATGCCTTTTTAGATTATTCTATTACCATTTTAAATAAATCCCCCAATTCCATAAAAGAATATAATTATGACTTATCTATGTTCCTAAAATTTATGAAAATGCACTTTTCCCTTACCAAAGAGACTCAATTGGAAAATATTACGATAAAGGACTTCCCTACTTCCCTATTAAAGCAAATTACTTTAAATGATATCCATGCTTTTTTAGCTTATTTAACAATAGAAAATAGAAGTAAAGCTGCTACACGTGCTAGAAAAGTTTCAACAATTCGTATTTTTTTTCAATACTTAGCCCAAAAAACAGATTTAATAGAAGTCAACCCTGCTCAGAACCTAGAAACGCCAAAACAAGATAAACGTATTCCAAAATACTTATCTTTAGAAGATAGTAAGAGGTTACTGCAAATTACTTCACAAGAAGATAAAGATAATCGTAATGCACAAAGAGATTATGCTATTATTACGCTCTTTTTAAATTGTGGTATGCGTCTATCTGAATTAGTTAGTATTAATATAAAGGATATTGATTTTGGAGAATGCAAATTAAATGTAATTGGTAAAGGAAATAAAGAAAGAGTAATTTATTTAAATAAAGCCTGCATGAAAGCCATAGAAGAATATTTGAAAGTACGTCCTAAAGAAGGAATTCACTATAATTCTAGAGATGCTTTATTTTTAAGTGAAAGACGAGAAAGAATTAGTAATAGAACTGTGCAATATACAGTAGATAAAGAATTAAGAAAAGCAGGACTAGATACGAAAAAGTATTCTACCCATAAGCTAAGACATACAGCAGCAACTCTTATGTATCAATATGGAAATGTGGATATTAGAGCCTTACAAGAATTATTAGGTCATGAAAGTATTGCTACAACAGAAATCTATACACATGTTAGTAATGAGCAAGTAAGAGAAGCTGTAGAAAAAAATCCATTAGCAGATGAATAAAATATGACTGATAAAAGAAATATAGAGTACCTATTTGAGATTACCCAAATGTAACTTCTATATTTCTTTTTATAGGAAATAAAAATTATTTTCCATAGATAAGTAAAGTTTCCCCTACCTTTAAATTAGGACTACCATCAAAATGGTTCAATTGTTTAATTTCATAAATAATTTCCCTTATATCCATTTGACTATAATAAGGATTTTCCTCTTGCTGGGTTCTAGCAATTGTCCATAAAGTATCCCCTTGTGCAATGTGAATTTCTTTTTTAGTTAATTCTTCATGAGAAAAACTATTGTTACTAATTAAGAATAAAATACCAATAACTAATCCTAACATAAGCAATATGCTCATCATAAATTTTTTTATATTAACAATTTTCATAAAAATACCTCCTTATTTTTTGCGAACATGTTTTTGTTTGACTATCTGTATTATAAACGAACATTTATTCTTTGTCAATAGAAATATCAAAAAAATGTTTGCTTTATTTCACAAAAAAACATATCCATAGACTTCCATGGATATGTGCTATAAAATTTGGTATTATTGAACTTGACGAATGCCTGTATCTTCTATCAGATTCGCTACATTATATAAAAATAATACTTGTGTAATATGATTTTCTTTGGCATACTCGCTAATAGAGGCTTTATAATAACGCGGGTCAATAAAGTGTAATTCTTCATAATCATCACATAAAAATTGTGCAAGATTATGCGCATAGGAATCTTTAATAATTAATAGTCGTTCTTGATTTTTAGTATTGGTCTTTGGTATTTAGATAATTATCTTGGTAAATAAAATTATGCTCTTCCCCATCATATATGCCTTTTTCAATAATAGGATTTTGATAGGTTATGATTTCATCTGGTATTTGACCTAGTACTTGCGCCTTTGAATCAAAAGTGCCTAAAAATTGATTAGAAACCATTGTTGGTATATATGTTTCTAAAGGTGTATATGGCGCATGAATTGTTTGACGAAAAGCCATATATACATAGTAAGCTCCGGTACTGGTCATATGATGGTCTGTTTTAAAATAAAGGTTTTCTTGCTTATGTGCCTTTAAAATATCTACAGTAGGAACCGGTATTACTCTTTGACAGTTAGCATAGGTTTGCTTAATAATTTCTTCTTGATTAGCCACTTTTACAAAATTCGGTAACTTATCTTGGTTTAGATAAATAGAATTAGGAATAAAAGCAAAATAGGTAGGAAGTTGGCAATCTTGTGCAAATTGTTCCATAATCGTTACTGCCGTTTCTAAATTTTTAGTATGTTCCTTCGTATAAGTAAACTTTTCAAATAGATAACCATCTTTACCTATATAAACACCATTATTTTCAGTCTTTCCTAGTAATCTTTCTAAAGTAGATTTACAAGTAAGCCATATATCTCTGTAAATAAAATGGTCATTAATGTAAGTATCTAAATTGGTAGCATAACTTCCATTTACTAAAGCTTGTATGTGAAAGGAAGGAAGTGTAGAAAGATATCTATTTTCTTTTTCTGAAAAAGTCATTTTAGGATAGAAGAAGTTGGCTAGGATTAAAAACAACCAAACAGATAGAAAACAAATAAAAAATAAATGATTTTTTTTCATAAAGCTTCTCCCCTCTTTCCTAAAATCTAAAATATAAAAATGGATTAAAACTATCACTAACTAGACTAGCAGTTGATAGTAAAAAGATAGCTAGATATCCACAAGTGGTAAGTATATTCCACCAGTTTTTTTGCTTCTTATCCATTTTATCTTTCCATATTTTCCAGCAAGGTAATGCGCATAATACTCCAATGACCAATATCATCCAGTAATTCTGCAAATAGTAGTACGCTTCTGTTGTATTGGGTATAAAAGAAAACATATTTTGTAAGAAGATAAAGCCTTGTGAAATATCTTCAAAAGCAAAGATAACCCAACTAATGAGAATAAGAAAGATAGCATACAAATGTTGAAAAATACTAGGTAATTTTTGTAACCATTTTAATAAAAATAGTTTTTCAAAAATGAGAATAACACCAAAATAAACACCCCATAAAATAAAGTTCCAAGAAGCACCATGCCAAGCACCTGTTAAAAACCATACAATGAGAATATTTCTGATTTGTTTAGCTAAACCTTTTCGGTTACCTCCTAATGGTATATATATGTAATCTTTAAACCAGCTACTTAACGTGATATGCCATCTTCTCCAAAAATCAGTAATGCTTTTGGCTACATAGGGATAACGGAAATTTTCATCAAACTGCATCCCAAAGATTTGTGCTAAGCCAATGGCCATATCAGAATAACCACTAAAATCAAAATAAATCTGCAAAGCAAAAGCAAGAAGACTTGTCCAACAAAATAGTGGAGAAAGTTCTACATAATTGGCCGTTTCTATCACATGCCATAAAGCACCTACCTGATTGGCAATTAAAACTTTCTTACCTAAACCAATGATGAAACGTTTCATTCCCAAAGAAAAATTATCGATACTAATTTTCTTGTCTACCAATTCTTCATCTACAGTCTCATAACGTACAATTGGACCTGCAATAATTTGCGGGAATAAAGTGGTATAAGTAAGATAATTATAAAAACTCTTTTCACAAGGGACAGTTCCTCTATATACGTCTATGATATAGGATAAGGATTGAAAAGTATTAAAGGAAACACCAATAGGTAGAGGAATATGTAATAATGGAATGGATAATCCTGTTAATTGATTTATATTAGCAATGATGAAGTCTGCATATTTAAAGAAAAATAAGATGGCTAAATTTACAAGAATATCTAACCATAAATAAAAACGCCTTTTGCTTTTAGAATCTTTATAGGTGTTAATCTTGTTACCACACCAAAAATCCATTACAGCTAATAATAACATGATAAAAATATATCGAATTTCTCCCCAAGCAAAAAATAAAAGACTTGCCAAAATCATAATGGCATTCTTATATTTTTTAGGTACTACAAAATAAATTAGTAACAAGATGGGTAAAAAGATATATAAAAATACAATACTGCTAAATACCATTTTTATGTTCTCCTATGTTATTTTAGAAATCAGAAGCCTTTACCTAAGTAATAGATAAAAGCTTCTAATTTTCCTTTTTTATTTTATTAATGTTACAATTTCTTCAGCATTTTCACTAATTACCAAATAGATATAATCACCAGTTACACCTATTTTTCTATTCTTAACAAGTTCATATTGTGCTGGTAGATAGTGTTCCCATTTTTGCTCTTCTGTAGTACCAATTTTCTCAATTTGTTCTTTAACAGTGTCTACCTTACCTTCTTTAGCTTTTACAACTAAATACATACTTGCTTGCACATTCATCATAGGCATTTTTCCCATGACTTCTTCTATATCCTGTGCTTCTACTTGATAAACAGTTGTTAATGTCTCAGCTGTTATATCCATCATTGCCATTTGATGGAATGGGTCCTTTTCAGAAATGGTACTATTTAGCTGTGCTAAATCTATCGTTATATTTGGTTTTGGTAATACAAAACAAACAACAGCTATAATAGCAATGATAACGATAATGACCGCTACGATACTATAAATTGTTTTTGGTTTCATTTTATTGCACCCTCCTTTTTGTTTGGTAATTAAAGTCTACCATATTCTAAAAGGAAAAGCAATGTATTTTTTTACCGATTTTATCGATTTTTGCAATCTATATAGATAAAATAGGTTGTATTTGTTCTATATCTAAAGCGCTTTCTAATGTCTTTACAATCAATTCTGGATGAAAAACTAAAGAACGTGGCTTAGTGATAGGATTATCTTGATTAAATGGTACAAAAAAATACTGATTACGATTTAAAAGTTTTCCTATATTTTCTGCACTTCCAGATAACCCATCATTCGTAGAAATAGCTAACACGACAGGTCGATTATTTCTTAAATGTGATTTAGTAGCCATAGTAGCTGGCGTATCTGTAATACCGTTGGCTAGTTTAGCAAGCGTATTTCCGAGTACAAGGCGCTATTAATAAAATATCAGTCATTTGTTTTGGTCCAATAGGCTCTGCTCCCTGGATAGTATGGATAATTTCTTCTTTGCCAGTAATGTCTTTAATAGCCTCTATAAATTTCTGAGCATCTCCGAATTTAGTATCTAGTTCATAAGCATGAAAAGACATGATGGGTATAATATCTGCACCCTCTTGTGCTATCTTTTTCATCTGCTCTAACGTTTTTTCAAATGTACAAAAAGAACCAGTTAAGCAAAAACCTACTTTTACATCTTTTAATTTCAAGGTGTTGTTCCCTCCTTCCTATGTGGTCATATACTATCATATGAAATTATGTAAATTTTGCTATTTGAATGGTTAGAAAAAATAAAATTTTGTATATAAGAATACATAGAAAAAAAGATAGCCAAAAATGACTATCTTTTAAAGGAACTTTATACAATAGTTTGAATATATAAGTTCATAGATTATATATTTTTAATATTCTTCTTTTTAAAGAAGATAATCGTTGGAATTAGCATAACCACAAAATAAAGGATACAAACGATGATAGAAAAAGTAAAGGTCATACCTTCAAAAGGTGGAAGTGCTCCAAACAGATATTGTTCAATATTCCAATTCATAGTAATGAAATATTTTAAAATATCAATATGATAAGCTTGTGCCAAGCTATTAATGATATTAGTAGACATATAGCCTAGTAAAGAAATAACAATCGCTAATGGCGAATTTGTAAAGATAGTACTAATAGCAAAGGCAATCATTAAAATTAACAAATACAAAGGTAATTTAGCAAGTAATAAAATACCAACATATTGCCATAATGGGAAGGTAACTACTTGGCTTAAGTTAAAATCATATTCTGCAATAGTGGTTTGTATACCATCAAATCCAAAGGCAATTCCTCCAACAACTACTTGCATTAAAATAATTATTAAAATAGTCAATGCTAAAATAATCATAGCAGTAAGGAGCTTAGCCACTAAAATCTTAGTTCTACTATATGGTCTTACCAATAATAATTTTATAGTACCTTTATTAAATTCTTCACTAACAATCGTACCTGCAATCATAACAATCATAATGATAATGAAAAGTTCATAACTAGAGAAAATCGTAATCATACCATCTTGAAATTGTTTATCTTTGTCATCTATCGTGTCATGTTCTATGTGATATTTTGCTAGACTAGCGGCTTTCATAGCACTTTGTTGTTGCTGTTGTTCATCGTAACTTAAATTGTCTTGTTTTTCAAAAGAATAGCATTGACTTTGTGCAGATTGATATTGACTTAAATATTGATTCCTTTGATTATAACCATAAGGAATTTGTTTTTCTAATCTCCAATCTAACACTTGCTTTTGTAATTCTAAATTTTGAATTTGTGAATCTATATTTTCTAACAAGACTCTATCAACTGTAGTTACTTTTAGTTCCTTTTGTTCTTGTATTTGTGCTTCTATATCTTTTAATTCCTCTTCTACAAAATAATGCCAATCATTATGTTCTAATTTAGCTATAAAATCTTGATAATTCTTTTGTGCTATTAATTTGGATTCTTCATTTTTTTCTGCACCATAGCTATAAATATAAATGCTTCTTAAATAACCAGTCGCTTTCTGCTCTATAATGGGTAATTGCCAAGCAGACTCATCATATTTATCCATTAGGTCGAAAAGGTCAGCCATTGCTTTCATTTCTATATATTCTGTAATATCTTCTGGCTTATTCGGGTCTAATTTAGCAACTCTTTTTCTGATAGAATCCATATAATTTTGAGAATAATGCATATAAGATGAATTGTTATTACTATGTGTAGCATTCATATAATTAAAAAATATAATAAAGGCTAATGCCACTATTAATAAAATATAAATGTTTTTCTTTTTAAAAATTTTAGTTAGTTCATTTTGAATTAATTTAATCAATGATATTACCTCCTGTCTTTTTTAAGAAGGCATCTTCTAAGGAGATTTCTTTTTCCTTCATACTATAAATTCGAATATTTTGTTCTACTAATGTTTTTACCATCTGTGGTACAAGTTCTTTGTCCTCTATTTCTATAGAAAAATGTTTTTCATCTATCATAATGATTTCTGGTAAGATAGGTTTTACTAAAGAGATGTCATTTACTTCTACTAAATAAGTATGTTGCATAGTTTGTTTCTTTACTTCATCGATATGACTTGTTTCTACAACCATACCATTTTTGATAATACATATTTTATTACAAAAATTCTCTAGCTCTGCTAAATTATGACTAGATATAAAAATCGCCATATGTTCTTTATGAGCTAACATTTGTAATAATTCTCTCATTTCCTTCATACCTTCTGGGTCAAGTCCATTAGTAGGTTCATCCAAAATTAATAAGTTTGGTCTATGCAAAATGGCTTGTGCAATACCTAATCTTTGTCTCATTCCTAAAGAGTATTTAGATACCTTGTCATGAATACGATTTTCTAATCCTACTTGTTTTACGACTTCTTGGATACGTTCCTCTTTTATACTTGGATATAAATTGGCAATTAATTTTAGATTTTGGTATCCTGTTAAATACATATACAAGTCTGGATTTTCTACAATGGTACCTACTTTCTCAATGGCTTTGGTAAATTGTTTTTCAATATCATAACCATTGATTTCTACCTTTCCACTACTAATACTTTGTAGACCTAAAATTAGTTTTATGGTGGTGGTTTTACCTGCACCATTTGGTCCAATAAAACCTAGAATGTCACCTGCATAAACTTCTACAGATACATCTTTTAAAATTTCTTTTTTTCCAAATTGTTTATGGAGGTTTTCACATTTTAGTATTAATTGATTTTCCAACATACTTCTCCCCTTTCTTATGTTCTTATTATAACGAATTATTTCTTAAGATAAAAGTAGACAAATTATGAATTTTTTATGAAGAAGAAAAAGAAGGAAATAGAGTCTTTATTTTCCTTCTTTTTAACAATAATTAAATTAATGAGATTCTATGATTTCCTTCGTATCTCTTGCAATTACTAATTCTTCATTAGTAGGTACAATCCATACTTTTACTTTAGAGTCTTTCGTAGAGATTTCTCTTTCTTCGCTTCTAACTTGGTTAGCTTCTTTATTTAACTCTACGCCCATAAAAGTTAAATATTCACAAATGCCTTCTCTAATATGAATTTGGTTTTCTCCTATACCAGCTGTAAAGCAAATGACATCTACCCCATTCATGGCTACGGCATATTTAGCAATATGTTGTGCAATATTGTAATTAAAAGCTTTTCTAGCTAAATCTGCTCTTGGGTTATGGTCTTCGTCTGCTGCTTTTTCTAAATCTCTAAAATCAGGGCTCACACCAGAAATACCTAATACACCAGATTGTTTATTTAAGATAGCTTCCATTTGGTCAGGGGTTAGATTTTCTTTTTTCATAAGGTAGGTAACAATCGAAGGGTCTAAATCTCCAGACCTTGCGCACATCATGATACCAGCAAGTGGCGTCATACCCATAGAAGTATCTACGGATTTTCCACCTTGTACAGCACACAAACTAGCGCCTTGTCCTAAATGACAAACGATAATTTTTAAATCTTCTATTGGTTTATGTAATAACTCTGCCACTCTTTGTGATACATAACGATGAGAAGTACCATGGAAGCCATATTTACGTACTTTATATTTTTCATAATAGGTATATGGGATTGGGTAAATATATCTTTCTTGTGGTATTGTTTGATGAAAGGCAGTATCAAATACCGCTACCATTGGTTTTCCAGGCATTAATTTCTCACAAGTTTGGATACCCAATAAAGTGGCTGGATTATGTAGTGGTGCAAGCTCTGTACCTGCCTGTATTAATTGTTTAACTTGTTCATCAATCAGTACAGAATGGTCAAATTGGTCTAATCCTTGTGGTACTCTATGACCAACGGCATCGATTTCTTCTAAGGAAGTAATTACCCCATAATCTTCATGAAGTAATTGTTTTAACATAAAGGCAAAGGCCTCTTGATGATTTTGTACAGGATTTTCTAAAACCTGTTTATTATCCCCTACTTTATGGGTTAGAAAGCTATTACCCTGTCCTATTCTTTCATAATTTCCTTTGGCCATCACTTCTTCTTTGTCCATATCTAATAGTTGATATTTTAAAGAAGAACTTCCACAATTAATGACTAATATTTTCATACAAACCTCCTATGTTTTCTTTAGAATAGCCAGCATATAGTATAGATATTGTATGCTGGCTGTTTTTATTTTTTTGGCTTAGATTTTATTATTTTTCAATCAGTGCTAGGGTATCTCTAGCAATCATTAATTCTTCCTCTGTAGGTACAATCCATACCTTTACTTTAGATTCTGGTTTAGAAATTTCTCTTTCTACTGCTTTTACTTGGTTTGCTTCTTGGTCTAATTCTACACCCATAAAACCTAAATATGCACAAATCATTTTTCTTTCATCTGGGCCTCTTTCACCAACACCGCCAGCAAAAGTAATAACATCTACGCCATTCATAGCAACAGCATATTTTGCAATATATTGTGCAATAATATAACAATAGGTATCCATTGCCATTTGTGCTCTTTGACTATTTGCATCTTGTTTTTCCATAGATTCTAGTAAATCTCTATTATCCGCAGAAATACCAGAAATGCCTAATAAACCTGACTTTTTGTTTAAAATGGCTTCCATTTCATCTGGTGTTAATTGCTCTTTTTTCATTAAAAAAGTAACGATAGATGGGTCTAAATCTCCTGACCTAGTTCCCATAGCAATACCTGCAAGTGGTGTAAAGCCCATAGAGGTATCTACTGATTTTCCATCTTGGATAGCACATAGACTAGCCCCTTGTCCTAAATGACAGTTGATAATCTTTAAATCTTTAGCTGGTTTATTTAGAAGTTCTGCAATTCTTTGGGATACATAACGATGAGAGGTTCCATGGAATCCATATTTACGAATCTTATATTTTTCATAATAGGCATAAGGAATTGGATAGATATATCTTTCTTGTGGTATCGTTTGATGGAAAGCCGTATCAAATACAGCTACCATTGGCTTTCCAGGCATTACTTTTTCACAAGCTTCTATTCCAGTTAAAGCAGCTGGGTTATGTAGGGGTGCTAATTCTATACAATCACGGATAGCTTCTTTTACTTCTGCTGTAATAACTACAGATTGATTGAATTTCTCTCCGCCATGCACAACTCTATGGCCAACAGCTGCAATTTCTTCTAAAGAGGCAATAACTCCATGGTCCTTATCTGTAAATTGTTCCATTACAAAAGCAATTGCTTCTTCATGATTATTTACTTGTTTTTCATATTTATATTTTTGGTCTCCTACTTTATGCGTTAGAAAAGAACCTTCTAATCCAATTCTTTCTTAGTTTCCTTTAGCGATAACTTCTTCTGTTTGCATATCTAATAATTGATATTTTAAAGAAGAACTTCCACTGTTTAATACTAATATTTTCATGTTTTCTTTCTCCTATCTTTCTTTTTTAATTTTGTTCTTGTGCCTGTACAGCGGTAATAGCGATAACACCTGCTACATCTTCTGCACTACAGCCTCTAGATAAATCATTGACTGGTTTGGCAATTCCTTGGCAAAGTGGTCCATAAGCTTCTGCTTTAGCTAATCTTTGTACCAATTTATAGCCAATATTTCCAGCATCTAAGTCTGGGAATACTAAGGTATTGGCTCTTCCAGCAACAGGACTTCCTGGTGCTTTAGAAGCTGCAATTTCAGGGATAATGGCTGCATCTAATTGTAGTTCTCCATCTGCTATTAAATCAGGCATTTTTTCTTTTAAAATTTGGGTGGCTTCTACTACTTTTTCCGTTAGTGGAGAATGGGCACTTCCATAAGTAGAATAAGAAAGCATAGCTACTCTTGGCTCGCTACCAACTAGTTGTTTAAAACTTTTACTAGAAGAAATAGCAATTTCAGATAAGCTGTCTGCATCAGGATATTCATTTAATCCACTGTCTGCAAAAATGAAAGCTCCCTTCTCCCCATATTCACAATCAGGTACTACCATTAAGAAAAAGGCGGATACCAATTTCGTACCTGGTGCTGTTTTTAAGATTTGAAGTGCTGGACGTAAGGTATCTGAGGTAGAATGACATGCACCAGATACTAGTCCATCGGCATCTCCTTGTTTTACCATCATCATACCGAAATATACATAGTTTTTCATAGTTTCTTTTGCTTTATCTAATGTCATACCTTTTGCTTTTCTTAGTTCATAAAAAGCATTTGCATAGCTACTAAATTTTTCACAATGTTCTGGGTCTACAATTTTAGCATTTTCTAAATGCAAGTTATTTTCTTGTGCTAATTTTAAAATTTCCTCTTTATTTCCTATCAAAATAATATCGCTATATCCTTCTTCTAAAGCAATTTGTGCTGCTTTTAATACACGTACATCATCTGTTTCTGGTAATACGATTGTTTGGATATTTTGTTTGGCTCTTTGTTTGATATCGTCTATAAAAGACATGTTGATTTCCTCCTTTTATATTTTTATTGACGCTATTATTATATATAGATTTTTCCAAAAGCACAAGAGTTTTAAAGTAAAAAACAAAGAAAAAACCATAGAAATATAGTTTTCCTATAGTTTTTACGGTTTTATAATATCTTTCTATGGACAAACTCTTGTTTTAATTGTTCTGCATTTTCAAAAACAATGCCATCTATACCAAATTCTTTTGCGATTTCTATATTATGAATGCTATCGTCAATAAATAAAACTTCTTTTGGTGAAAGTTGTAAATCTTCTAATATCCTTTTAAAAGGGACACCTTCTCTTTTCAAATAGCCTAATTCATAAGAAAAGTAAGTTTTGTTAAAAAGAGAAAAAAAGTCATATGCTTTATAAATATAATCCATCCACTCTTTGACATGGTCAGATAATAGATATAAAGAATAATTCTTTTTCTTTAGTTCTTCTAGAATATGGATAGTTCCCTCTATACATTTATGGAAATTTTTTCTAGTAATTTCCTTTAGATATTCTACAGACATTTCCCATTTTTCTTGTGAGATAACCTTTTTAAAATATTCCTCTTCTGTTATCTCTCCTCGAAGTAAAGCAAAAAAGTCATCATTTTTTAATACTTGGTCAACATATCGTTCATTTAAAGAATAATCTTGTGCAATTCTCTTTTCTACTCCGTAAATATCCTGCAATAATTACTTCTGATAAATCAAATATTATATTTTTCAATATTTTTACCTCTCTTTGTTTTATTTCCTGAATACCTATGTTTTATAATAAATTTGGTGTATCCATCGTTATTTGACCACTATCCTCAATCTTAAAATCTATTGTCATGATAAAATCTTCCTCTATAGGGAAAATCAATTTATATTCTCCCGTTGGAAGTTCTCCATAAAGGGAGGTCCAATCTATTTTTCGCCCTTCTACTAGGTAGGCTTCTTCTGTTTTATTGCTTAGGGTGGTTATTGTATCTTTAGGAGGAACGTCAGAAATTTTTTCTACTTCTTCCCATATATATTCTAAGCCTGTTCCTGTATAGCCTGCTGTAGAATTTTTAGTATCTTCTCCTATTTTATATCCAATACCTGTATAATCTTTGTTTTTTACCTTACGTTCAACGGTATAACGATAAGTATCACTGTAATGGTAGGGTAACTCATTAGTATCTACTATCATAAAAGAAATACCTGTTTTCGTTAGTTTCGATATACTGACATGCACATTTGCTTTAGAACTATAAGCATATTTCAGGATACTTTCTGGTATAACTATATCACTTTTTTCCTTAATAATCTTAATCTTTCCTACATTTCCAAACTGTGCTGGATAAGTATCTGCAATGCTTCCGTCATAATAAATAGCAATTTCTTGATTTGACTTAAATCCCTTATTTTCTTTATCTGTAAAGCCAACCATATACAGATTATTATCTTCAATTCCCATAACTACCATGTTATTTTCATCTGCTCGTACAATAACAGCTGTTGTTTTTGCAAGTGTATGATTGTACCACTTTACAAGAAAAATTGTTATGCAGATAAGTGCTAATGCGACTAGTATTCCTAAAATGGTAAATGTAATTTTTAATCCCCTTTTCATTTTTTAATCCCTTATTTCTTTTTATTCTTTAGATAGTTTCTTTTTGCTCTTATACCATATTGTTATAATTTCTGATAGTATAAAAGAATACTAAAATTGATATTCTTTTATCTATTAATAATATATATTTAAATTCCTCCCATTTTTACGAATCCAATTTTTCTTCAATATATTTTTCTACTAATTCCAAAAGTTTTTCTGCTGTTTGAATTTGTTCTAATGTATTTTCTTCTTTTACTAAAAATTCATCATCATAATCACTATCTTCTCTCATTTTAGATGCTTTTGCTATTTTTCTACCAAATGTTTTAGGAAATATTTCTGTATTTATGTAATTTCTATTAAAATATGCTATAACATCTTTATGCTTTTTAAAGTCAATTGGCTCTAGACATAATACACTTCTCATTGCATGAAAAATCGAATAATATGCTCTATTATTAGCAGATTTATACAGTTTTTCATTATATAATACTTTACTTGCTTTTAATTCTTCTTTTGCTTGTTCGATTCTATGTTTAGCTAATTCTTTTGATACTTTAGATGACATTTAAAACAACTCCTTCCTTTTGCACGTTCATATAAAAAGGTAGAGCTTCTAACCAATAATTAAATCTATCTATATTTTTTACTAATGGAGATAAAGTTATATCAAAATTATACTTTTCTTCAATATCATAAGCATAATCCCATATTTTATCTCTATATTCTATTATTTCCGCATCTGCCAAATCTGTTAAAATCATTATATCAATATCAGAGTCTTCATTAAAGTCACCTCTTGCATACGAACCATAAAGTATAACCTTCTTAATTCTATTTCCCAAAATAGAGTCAATACCATTTATGAATTCTTGTATAGAATTTTCTATTTTTTCAGGCACTTTCCTCATTACATATCACCTCATTTTCATTACATTTATAGTATAACATATTTATAATTATTTTTCCATTAATTTCAATAAGTTATAAGAGAAATCATTTATTGTTGATTCCTATTTTTTACAACTCTATACCTTCTAAATCCTCTGGTACATATACATTCCCTTGAAAATATAGTTTAGCTTCTCTACTATATAATTTTTTTCGATTAGCTAAGTCATTATCATTTGCATGATATAAAATCAAATTTTTTACTTGTAATTCATTGGCTATTTGGGCAGCTGTTTTAACTGTAGAATGCATTTTTTCATAAGGTTTATAAAGTGTTGCTTCAGAATCCATACACATAGCCTCATGTAATAGCCAATCTACATTTTTAACTTCTGGAGTCAACACATTATTAAAAGTTTCATCCCCCAAAAAGACCAAAGTTTTACCATTTTCTAAAGTCGTTTTAAATCCAAATTGTTTTTCCTTTTTTGCACATAAGTCTAAAAATTTTATAGAATAGTTTAATATAGATACTTCCTCTTTATCTTCTACTATTCTTAAAAAGATGCGAGTTCCAATCCATTGCATATACTTTTCTGATAGTAGTTCTGATAGAATTGTCCTAACATTTTTTTCTAATTCTTTATGCATATAGATATTCAAATTCCCCTCATAGGCATTTTCAGTAAAACATTTATTTATATATCGAATTATCCAAAATAACCCTAAAATATGGTCAGTATGTTTATGAGAAAGAATAATATCATGTATATTTCTAAAATCAATCTGTGCATTTCGTAACTGTTTTAAAATTTGTAACCCGCCACCAGTGTCTACTAATATACCTTTTTGTTCATTATTTTGTAAAATGAAGCAAGTATTAAAGCAATCTAATGTCATAGCATGTCCTGTACCTAACATAATTATTTTTTCCATAATTCGATTTTCTCCTTCTCTATTTTTTTAATTTTCTATACTTAGCAGTTGTTAATTCTTCTATATAAGGAACTATATCAGGAATTTCATTTCTTTTAGCCAATTCTATTTCTTTTTGAATATCATAAGGGACTCTTATAAATTGAATGGATAAAGGTGCTTTTTCTTTGGAAGCATATTCTCCTTCTATCATACAATAATAAGCCTGCATAGTTTCTTGCATATTCGTAATTGTTTCATCGTAATTCGGAAACTCTAAAACATTACCAACACTTCCTATATTGATAATCGTTTTGTTCTGTAATTTTTGCATGTATTGTTTATGAATATCTGCATATAAAACGATATCTGGTATTTGCCCATTTTCATCTTCAAATAAGTCCATTTTTCTTTCTATCGAATCTATATCAAAAATTCTATTAGAAAAATCCTGTTTTGTAGCATGAAACATACGTATAAAGCTTCCACTCATATATAAATCATGATATAGTGGAAGACTATCTAAGTAAGAAAGCCTTTCTTTTCCTAACTTATTTTGATACCATTGTTTATGGGGACTATTAGGATACACAGCACTATTATCACAATTTCCTTTTACAACAACTTCACATGTTTTTTTGATAATATCAACAACTTCACAAGGTGAAGAGCCTTTTAAAACTAAATCTCCCAAGCAAAAAATTCTATGAATGTTTCTATTTTTTATATCTTTTAATACCGCTTCTAATGCTACTATATTCGAATGAATATCTGCAATAAATGCTATTTTTTCCATTTTTAAATTCTCCCTTCTATTATGTTGTTATTTTATAATAGATACAGGAAAAAAGAAAGTACTTTTTTGTACTTTCTGTATACATTATACTTGAAAATCATGGTCTCCTCGATAAGGATACTCCGAAATAACTACAAATTTAATAGAGTAAATATCACAATATAGTAAATTACCACTTTCAATTGACCTTAACAATACATAACTAGCCCCTACATCTTCTAGTATACCAACCCTATCTTCTAAGGTAGTTGTTCCTATCAAAAATTGAATTCTGACTAACTTTCCGATATTCTCTCTTAAAAAAGCAGGAGTATATATATTATTGGTTAAAGTCTCTGGTATACGACCACTTTCTGTATCTACTTGTCTATTTTGCTGCATAGCTTCCCTCCTATTTTTTATTTAGGTATCTTTGTAAAGAGCGGTTGGCTTATAAAAACAATGTCCTAGAATACGTGTATGAAGATTACCGCTTCCATTATAGGGAAAAACATTTGGACAAGTCGGCATAAAAGGATTCATATACCATAAACAGTCACCCGCTTCTGAAATTCTATTACCAGCAATAGCCCAGTCCGCAATCTCATAATGCACATCCGTTGGCACCATATTATAAATATTTTGGGAATTGTAATTTCCATACAATTGTTCCCTAGCACAATCAAACTGACTTTCCTGGAAAAGAATATTGCGAATACTTCCACCTTGTGATACTCTAGCATACTCTCCTACAGGTACTTGTACACGATTCATAATAACCGAAGCGACTGCTTTCATACCAATTTCTCCTTCTCCTCCAGCTTCACATTGTATCATTCTGGCCAGTAATTCTCTTTCTGAATAAGCCATAAAAAACCACCTCTAATACTTAGTATATGAGAGGTGGTATCTAGCCGTTCCTAGTTCTTTCTGATTTTTATTTATAGACTTCTATATTTATTATAGAAATAAACACAAACAAAACCTACACACAAGATAGCAATCATAATATAGGCAGAATCACCTGTTTGTGGTAAAGTTCCACTAGCCATATTTTCTGCATTTTGTTTGTTCTGCATCGTTTCATGATTAGTTATTAGATTAGTATCTACCGTTGTATTCGTATCTGGTTTTTCCGCTTCTATTGCAATGGTAAAAGTAATGATGGTTTGATTACCCGCTTTATCCGTTGCTGTTAAGACATATTTTCCATTAGCAGTTATCGTATCTCCATTTTGATAATCTTTTACTACGTTTCCATCTTTTGTTAAAAGCACTTGTAATAGATTATCATCTTGAATAGTTGGTGTTACCGCCTGAAGATATACCTTCTTATCCTCTACTCCTAAAACAATTGGTGGTATGGTATCTGGTGTTGGGTCTGGATTTGGTTTTTCCTCTTGAATATCCATAATTTCTATTTGTTTAATAGTTGCATTTCCAGGCATATCTTCTACATAAATGGTATACCATCCATTTTGTAAAATACCAAAAGTTGTTGTCGCTGTATTTGCTGTTTTAGTTAATTCTAATACTTCTCCTGCTTCTTTAAAATATGTAAGTGTTTGTTTTCCAACGGCAACTTTTGCTTTAGCAATCGCAGACTGGGTGTCTGTTACATGTAATGTCAACTCTACTTTTTGATTATCTTGTACTACCTGTTTGGTTATTTCCATAGTGGGTGGTGTAGTATCTTCTGGCTTAGGTTCTGGCTCTTTTTCTATAGTGTCAACTTCAAAAGAGTAAACAGCAGCATTTCCAGCAAGGTCTTGTGCATATATGGTATAGGTTCCATTTTGCGTAATAGGCCAGTTCGCAATAATTAATTTTTGGTTGGTGGTAGCTATGGAAACTTCTTGACCATTATTCTGAAAATACGATATATCTTGTTGTCCACTCGCAGCTTTTAGAGTCTTCACAGAAGTGGTCTGTTCTTCTATATAAATTTTAACATTTACTTGTTTGTTTTCTGGCTTGGAGATTATAACTTGTATAGTAGGAGTAGTTTTATCTATTATAAAGGAAATAGTCGTTTCGTTACCTGCTTCATCTACTGCTAGTAATTCATAAATGCCATCTTCTGAAATAGGCATTCCATTTGTATAATTGGTTACGATTTCTTCATTTCTAGTTAAAACCACTTGTATTAAATGTTCATCTTGGCAAATAGGTGTTACACTTTTTGTATATATGCCTTGATTTTGAACACCTGTAATAGTAGGCGGTGTGGTATCTGGCGGTATAACTTCTTCTATGCTAGTAATTTGGATATGTTCTACCGTCTGACTACCTTGATTATCTATGGCATACACCGTATAGGTACCTACTTGGGAAATAGAAAAATGCGTTTGTACAATTTTGCCAATGGATTCAGAACCAATTTGTGTGCCATTTGTTGCAAAATAAGCTATATCTTGCTTTCCTGGCGCCCATTTTACTTTTCTAATATAGGCATCTAACCCACGTACCAATACATCTATTTGTTTTGGATTTTGTACATTTTGGGTTACAGAAATACTAGGTGCTTGTGGTGGAACAGGGTCATCTATATTCGTTATGGCTTTGGTTGTCATATAACTATATCCATCTTCATCTTTTACATACACATTTAATACAGCATTTTGGGAAAGTAGATAATTAGCTTCTACTATTTTTCCAGGAGTAATCGGTAGTATTTCTCCATTTTCCTGGAAATACTCTATGGTAATCGTATCTCCTATGGCTACTTTCATTTCTACTATATTAGCAATGATATTGGTAGCTGTCATTGTTAATTTACTTGGATTGTCCGCATCTTGTTTTACAGTAATGTTCATAACCTTTTCTTCTGAAATAAAACGCTTTTGTATCATCTTCTGATATCCTGCTTCATCTGCTATATAAATGACATACGTGCCATCTGTTGGTATGTTATAATTAACATTCACTGTTTGACTAGGTGTTATGGGAATAGTAACACCCTTTGTTTGAAAATCTTCAAAATCTTCTATTTCTTCTTTTTTAGCAATTTTAATGGTAGTAATCGGACATATAGCATCTGTTGCTTGTATTTGTATATTTCGATTGTCATCCATATCCGATATTTGAGCAGTAATTGGCGTTTTTTGCTCTGAAACATAAACCGTAGTAGTCGCACTATATCCTTCACCATCTTCTACATAAACAGCATAAATACCTGGCTCTGTAATTTCTGTATAAAGTAAATCAATTTGTTTGCTACTAGGAAAAGGAATTGCTATTCCTTGTGTTTTGAAATCAATTGTTTCTTGATAAGTCTCTTTTTTAGCTATTTTTAAAGTGGTTAAATTTTGTGTGCTCTTACTGGTTACTTGTATATGTAAATGAAGCGGATTTTCTTGGTCTTGACTCACTGTTAAGCTAGGTAGTAATGCAGGGTCTCTTAAGGTAATTCTACTTAAAAAGCGATTTCCATAGGCATTTTTAGCATAAACGGTATAAGTACCATAACCGTCTAAGGAAAAACTTTCTTCTATATACATACTAGGGGTAATAGAAAATGTATAAATATCATTATGTGGTTCCTCAAAATAAGAAATTTGGTCTAACTTAATAGCTTTATGAACATATTTTAACTCTGTAATCTGATATTGGGTATCCTTAGCAATGATTCGAATACGATTAGGGTCTTTTTCATCTCTACTTAAAGTCACATCTAAACTAATAGTCTCCTCATCTTTGGCTAAACTAAGAGTTGGAAAATAAAGGTTTTGTATAAATAGGATAACTAGCAACAGTAGAATGATACTACATTTTTTTAAGGTATCCATCGTTCCACGTCCTTTCTATATTATGATATAGTGCATTATATCATTTTCTAGCATAGAAGACAAGAAAAAAAGCAAGTAGTGTCAGCTACCTGCTTTTTTCAAACTCTTACTATTCATAAATCTTTTTGATTTTTTGATAAAATGTCCAAATATCTTCTACAGATTTGGCGTTTTCGTACTTCTGACTGATTTTCAAGTCTGACATGAATAAAGGGTGACATCCCTTTCTTTGACACTCTTCTAAATTCTCCTCCTTATCATCTACTATCATAGATGGATAGTATTGGAGAATATATTCTGATTTACTGTGTCCATATGGAACGAATATGATATCGCTCCATGCCTCTGTAGGAAGGTCATTCATAATGTAGTTGACTTTTTCCTTGGTAGTTCCAAGTCTTTGAATTATCTTAGTTAAGATAATTACATAGGATTCTTGATTTATCCGTTGTAATATTTCGGAAATTCCTAGTCTTGTAGGGATACCTTCGAAATAACCTGGTAACCACATGTTTTTTCTGGCGTTTTTATCCTTCTCAAATAAATTTACAACGCCATCCATGTCAAAGTAACAAATAAAATTACTTTTCATTTTCTCCTCCTTTCAGTAGAGAAAGTCTAATCTGACACTTAGACGACTTATGGAAAAAAATAATAATTAGATTACTCTTGGCATAAGTATATTATAAAGTACGTTTAACTTCAAGCTTTTTTACATTTTTGGATAATAGGTACTAAAAAATCAAATTTTAATCTTTTATTTGTATGCCCAGTAATTTAGAAAGTTCTAAAGCCTGCATGGTACTAACAATTGCACCTTTTATGTCTTCTATTCCTACTACTATACCACTTATTTGCGAATCGGAAAGATTAATGCCTTGTAAACTAGTTTTAAAGAAACTAGCAGATAGTAAACTACAATTTTCAAAAGAAAACTTTTTACTTTCTAAAGATTCAAAATTACTAGTTTCTAGCATCGTATCTAAAAACTTGATTTCTTTTAAAGCACTACTTGCCCAATTGCTATAGCGTAAATTACAAGCCTGCACATAAACTTGATAAGCATATGTTTGTGTAAAATTACAGCCTACCAGTTTACAGTTCAAAAAGGTAACACGGACAAAAGAACAACCACTAAAGTTCGTATTTGAAAAATCACAATCTTCAAAAATCACATCACTAAAAATTGTATGGTCAAAAAAACTATTTAGACATTTACAATGCACAAACATAGATTTCTGAATTTCAATTTTCTCTACTTCTAAACGGTCCATAGCTTCTATAAATTTTATATTCTGGATATCCTCTTGTTCTGCTACCGCTTCATCTATATATTGCTTTACCTCTAAAGTTTCTTGTAAATGCTCTATATCTAGCATTGGTTTCATAATAGCCATTTTGTTACTACTCCTTTTCTATTTTTCCATTTTACTTATTCATTATAGGAGAAAAAATACTTTTATACAAGAACTTTTTATGATAAAATAGAAAAGAAAAATATATTAGTTTGGGGAAAATAGAAATATGAAACTTACATACTATGTTCTAGAAAAAGATAATTATCCTACAGTTAAAGAAATACTCCTATCGCAATTTCAAATATCTAAGAGATTATTCACTAAATTAAAACAAGAAAAAGCTATCTTTTTAAATAATCAAATTTGTCCAGTCTTTATGCAGGTACATCCTGGTGATAAATTGGAAGTTTCTTTTGACCAAAAAGAAAACAATAGTAATATTGTTCCTATAAATATGCCACTTTCTATCCTTTATGAAGATGAGGCCTACTTAGTAGTTAACAAGCCAGCTGGAATACCTGTCCATCCTTCTTGCTATCATTTTGAAGATAGTCTATCTAATGGTGTGCGTTATTATTTTGACAGTATCTGTCTGCATAAAAAAATAAGGCCTGTTAATCGAATAGACCGTGACACAACTGGAATAGTTATCTTTGCTAAAAACGAATATGTACAAGAATCACTCATTAGACAAATGCATAAAAAAATATTTGAAAAAGAATATATTGCCGTAGTAGAAGGTTTTTTTAAAGAAACGAAGGGAACCATCTGCGCCCCTATAGCTAGAAAAGCAGGTAGCATTATAGAAAGAGAAGTCAGTAAAGAGCAAGGAGAAACAGCAATAACCCATTATCATATTATAAAAGAAAAAAATTATCAGGAAATGCCTATCTCCATTATATCTTGTAAGCTAGAAACTGGCAGAACGCATCAAATCCGTGTACACATGGCACATATATCACATCCTTTAATAGGAGATACTTTATACAGTCATTCGTGTCCATGGATTGCAAGACAAGCCTTACATAGTTATCGTTGTAGCTTCTATCACCCAATTAGTCAAAAATTAGTACACTATGAAGCACTTATTCCAGAAGATATGCAAATTTTTTTAGAAGATTAAAATATTAACAAACTAAAAATAAATAAACAGGCAATTTAGTAAGAAGTATGAGAAGTAAGAAGTATGAAGTATAAAAGATAAGACGTGCTTATCTAAAAACGATAACAAAAAAAAAGAAATTGAAAAAAGAAAATGAAATAAGTTGATACTGAAAAAAGAAACAAGAAAAAAGAAACAAGAAAAAAGGAATAAGAGAAAAGATAGGCTTAAAACCTATCTTTTCTCATATATAAGCAAATCTATAAGCCGGGTTCTGTCGTGAATAGTCATTTATCTACTTCCTATATTACTATAGGACTCAAAGCCCCCATAACTTTCTTGTGAAAAAAGACGAGCCATCTTCATTTTCTAAGTTACGGCGTTGCTCCAGATGGGGTTTACACAGCCTTCCATGTCACCATGGAAGCGGTGAGCTCTTACCTCGCCTTTTCACCCTTACCTTTACAAAAGGCGGTAATTTTCTGTTGCACTTTCCTTAAGGTTACCCTCACTAGACGTTATCTAGCATCTTTGCTCTATGGAGCCCGGACTTTCCTCGTACGCTGTCTTTCGACCATGCTATACGCGACTATTCAATTCACTTATATATTTATTTTAATACTTCTTAAACAATAAGTCAAGTCCATCTGTGTCCCCGTGGACAAAACTGTCCATTGGGACCAGGTCCACATGGACACTAAATTCGGGAAATATTCTCCATTAGACACTTATACTTGATATAATAGACATCTTTATCTTTTAGGTTAATGGCTCCATTCATTTCATTTAATAGGACATATACTTTGCTATATTGGGTTTGATTTTGCCTATTTTCATTAACTTTATTAAGGAGATTCGAGTAGTAAGTTTGTGCTTGACTAATGGCTGTTTTCATTTCATCCCATCTGTCTTGTTCTACTAAAGCATAAGAACCTAATATATAATATTTTGTATATGCTAAATTTGTTTTATCAGTGTCTTTACTATATTGTTCAATATATTTTGGTAAATAAGAATATAATTGTACCAATGACACAAGTGTTTGCTCTTTGTTTTCTTGCTTTATGACAGTTATTGTTTGGTCCATTAATGTGCTAAAATCTAAAATATCTTGATTTTGAATTTGGACACTGTGCAGGTCTACCAGTACAGTAGTCCAAGTAGAATATAAAAGTTCTATAGTATTTTTTAAGTCTACCCAATCTATTTCTTTTTGAGTACCTGTTAATATTCCCTTTTCTTTTAAACTATATTTTGTATAGCCACCTTCTCCTTGCGACTCATTTTGACTTTCAGATGACGAGTCAGAAGAGTCACTACTTTCTTTGTTAGAATTAGATTTTCCCTCTTTGGAAGAGTCCCCTTGTGAATTATCAGAGCTACCAGAATTACTCGTGCTGTCGGTAGCACTTTTATTTGTTTCTTCGTTTTGTTCTTCTGTGATAACATAGCCCATATATTGGATATGGTTTAATTTGTTTAACATGCTTACTATTTTATCATCTAGATAGCGTAGTTCTTCTTCTATTTTTTGTCCTACATTTTTTTCTTCTTGTTTACTGCAACCTGATAAGGTTATTAATATACCTACCAATATACAAGATAGGGCAACTAATTTCATACACTTATTCTTCATTTTTTCCTTTTCCATAACACACCTCATTTTTTATTAGTATTTGAAAAAAAGTTGGATTTTATTCCTAGTATAGATATAAAAATTTTTTTCATACTAATAGAAAAAGGAGAATGAATGATATGTATTATACTTCTGTACAGTTATATAGCAATAAACCAGGTGAAATTTTTAAATTTTTAGACCGTTTTTATACTAATAAAAAGGAAAATTTGGAAGAAGTTTTTTCGAGTACTTTAGAATGGAAAAAAACGTATGAAAATCCAGTAGAATTGGCTGACATTGTTGGTTCCTTTATTGATAATCAAGAAGATTATGCATTAAATATGTGGATTTCTATGGATGAGAATTTTTTTATTAATGTAACTGC
>CATXTS010000011.1 GCA_958402495.1 uncultured Clostridiaceae bacterium | reverse complement strand
ATCACGGCACTTGTTGCGACGCAAGCGTCGGGGAATTTACCCCGCAGAGATTAAAATCCTGATATGCAGATAGTGGAATTTTACTATTATTTACCCTATTTACTTGATATACTAAGCCACAATCTATTAACCACGATAACGCAATTTCATATTCTCTAGCTCTTGCCCCATTTCTCACCAAACCATATATAAATTTTTTATTTTCCTTAGCAAGTTGTGTAGGAATGTTATTCCATAATTGTCTAATTCTTGGAACTATATAAATAGGTGCATGTTTTGAAAAGTCTTGCTCGTAAGCATCTAGCAATTTATTTTGAATATTACGCACTTCTAATAAATCTTCATTTTGCACATATGCATTTACTGCTTCTGGCATACCTCCTATATAATAATATAATTTCAAATATTCTTTTAATTTAGTTGCAAATATATTTATCATATCAAAATCATTATTTTTTAGTATTGTTAGTAAGTCATCCTCATGGATAGCTTTTAAAAATTCAAAAAAACTTAAGGGTGCCAAATCTAGGAAATCCACCTTACCTACTGGAAAAGAAGTTCCTTCATGAATGGCCACACCTAAAAGAGAACCTGCTGAAATAATATGATATTCATTTGCATTCTCGTAAAAATACTTTAATGCTTTTAATGCTTTTGGATTTTCCTGTATCTCATCTAAAATAATTAAAGTATTGCCTGGTTCAATGTTAACACCAGATTCAATTTTAAAACCTTGTATAATTTTATCTAAATAGAAATCCTCCTCAAAAAGCTTTTCCATTCTTGTATTATCATCAAAATTAATGTAAGCACATTTTTCATAAAACTCTTTTCCAAATTCCTGCATTAACCATGTTTTACCAACTTGTCTGGCTCCTCTAATAATCAGTGGTTTCCTACTACTAGATTCTTTCCATTGTTTTAATTCTCGTATTTTTTCTCTATACACTTTTAACACCTTCTTTCGTCCATATATCATACATAGTATAACATGCATTTACACAAAAATCAAACGACTTTTTTCTATTCTAATCACATTTTCCTAACGACTTTTTGGTATATCTCACACATTTTCCTAACGACTTTTATAAATTTCTATAAAATCACTTGCTTTTTTATTCTATTTCATGTATATTTATTATAGTATTTTTTTACCGGATAGCTTGTGGTGGAGCGGCTGCCTTTTAAGTAGCAGGGGAAGGTTCGATTCCTTCCATCCGGTTGATAAGAAGAGGATGAAACTCATCCTCTTCTTTACTTTTGATAAATCTTTTGATAAATCTTATAATCTCTAACAATCTTTCTAACATAATTATTCGTTTCTTTATAAGGAATGTTTTCAATATCAGAACCATCTGCTTTTATGATACCTTTTTTTATCCATTCATCTACATTACCAATTCCTGCATTGTACGCAGTTAAAGCTAAGAGTTCATTACCATGGTAGCGCTCTTTTAAATGGGCAAAATAGCTAGTACCAATTTTAATATTCATTTCTGGATGAAACAATGCTTCTTTTACAGAAAGTTCTTCTCCTATATTCTGGGCAGCTTCTGTTGCTGTACTTTCCATCAATTGCATTAAACCTACTGCTCCACTACTAGAAACCACATTTTTATCAAAGTTGCTCTCTGCTTTAATAATGGCAAAGGTTAGTAATGGGTCAATTTCATTTTCTACAGAATACGTATAGACATATTCTGCATACTTTTTAGGATATATCTTTTCTAAGATTCTATTTTGTACTTTGAAAACACCAAAAGTCAAAACCATAAGCATTATTATTATAATGGCGACTAACCATCTTCTTTTTGTTTTTCTAGACAAGCTCATCTCTCCTTGTTTCATAGATTTCTCTTTCGTATCCCCTTTTATGATTTTCTGCCCTTTTTCTATTTTGCTTCATACCAATTTTGTGCTTCTGAGACTTCTACTTCTAGTGGTACAGATAATGTAATGGCATTTTCCATACATTGTTTTAATAATTGTTTTGCTTCTTCTTTTTCTTCTATTTTTGCTTCTAATATCAATTCATCGTGCACTTGTAGAACAATCTTTGTTTGCATCTGTCTTTTCTCTAATTCTTTTTGTAAACTTACCATGGCAATTTTCATAATATCTGCCGCTGTTCCTTGGATAGGTGTATTCATAGCCACACGACTACCAAATTGCCTTACCATATAATTATTCGACTTGAGCTCCGGAATATACCTTCTACGATGAAATAATGTCTCTACATACCCATCTTCTTTTGCTTTTTCTACAATATCTTGCATAAACTTTTGTATGCCACTGTATTTTTCTAAATATTGTTCGATATATTGTTTTGCTTCTTTACGAGAGACACCAATTTGCTCTGCTAATCCGAAGTCACTAATGCCATAGACAATACCAAAATTAACAGCCTTTGCCTTACTTCTTTGCTCTTTAGTAACTTCTTCAATTGGAATTCCTAATACTTTAGAAGCAGCTTGTTTATGAATATCTTCACCGTTTCTAAAGGCTTCTAGCATATGCTCATCTTGTGAAATATGGGCTAATACTCTTAATTCAATTTGTGAATAATCTGCATCAATAAAAACATAACCTTCTGCTGGTTTAAAAACCTTTCTTAATTGTTTACCTAATTCAATTCTGGTAGGAATATTTTGTAGGTTTGGTTCTGTAGAACTAATTCTGCCAGTTGCTGTAACTGTTTGGTGGAAATAGGAATGAATTCTATGTGTCTTGACATTTACATAAGGAATCATACCTTCTACATAGGTAGAATTTAGTTTCATCAAGCCTCTATACTCTAGAATTTTTTCTACAATAGGATGTTCCTTTTTGATTTTTTCTAGAGCGTCTACATCTGTGGAATACCCTTTTTTATTTTTCTTAGAAGTGGTTAAGTTTAATTTTTCAAATAAAATCGTACCTAACTGCTTTGTAGAATTAATATTAAAATCCTCACCTGCTAGTTCATAAATTTCTTTGGTAAGCACCATAATTTGGTCTTTTAGAGTCTGTCCAAAAGCCTCTAGTTCTGCTTTGTCCATATACATTCCTTGATACTGCATTTGTGCAAGTACCGTAACTAATGGCATTTCTATTTGTTCAAATAAATCTTTAGCATTAACTTCTTCTAATTTTACCCTCAATACCTTTGCTAATCTAAAAATAGCATACGCATATTTGGTTTCCTCTTCTTTTTTATCAGCTTGTACATCTCCCATTGCTTGAAATAAGTTCATTTGATTGCTTGTTGGTTCTTTTTCTTCTGTCATAGAGGTTATATCCCAATCTAAATATTGCATAGTTAAGTCTGAAATAGGATAGTGGCTCATCGTTGGGTTTAGTAGATAAGCAGCAATTTCTACATCAAATGCAATATTCTTTATGGTAATCCCCATTTCTTTTAAAAGTACATAATCTTCTTTACATTGAAACCCTATTTTAGAAATAGTTTCCTCTTCAAAGATTTCTTTTAAAAATGGAAAATCTATCTGATTACTGTAATATACGATTTCTTTAGTAGCTAAGCTAATGGATGTCAATTTCTTTTTAATAATTTGGTCACTTTGTTTGTCCTCTTGCTTTCCGAAAAAGTAAGCTACTTGTTTTTCTTGCAATAGTTGTTCTTTTACTTTACGCATTTCTTCTGGTGAAGAAAATACTTCTATGCGATAGTGATTTTCTGTTTTTATTTCTGGCATAGTTGTACTTTGTCCTTCTTCCCTTAAGTGAAAGCGGTCAATATAACGATTAAAACGCAGTTTTTGGAACATTTCTAGAACAGTCGGTTTATCCCATTCTTGCTTTTTCATACTCTGAATAGTTTCTTCAATTGGTACTTCTAAATTAATAGTTCCTAATGTTCTAGAAAGCATAGCCAAGTCTTTATTTTCTATTAACTTTTCTTTGGTCTTACCTTTTACCGTCGTAGCTTCTTCTTTTTCTAATTGCTCATATAAATGGTCTATAGAACCATATTCTTTAATTAGACTTAAAGCTGTTTTTTCTCCAATGCCTGGCACTCCTGGAATATTATCTGAGGTATCTCCCATTAGTCCCTTTACTTCAATTAATTGTACCGGTTCTAAGCCATAAGTTTCTATAATTTTAGCACGGTCAAAGTCTTCTACTTCTGTTTTTCCCATTTTCGTTCTTGGAATTCTAACTAGAATATGGTCTGAAGTTAATTGAAAAGTATCTCTATCACCTGATAAAATGGTTACTTCTAAGCCTTCTCTTTCTGCTCTTTTGGCTAAAGTGCCTAATATATCATCTGCTTCATAGCCTTCTTTTTCAATAATGGTAATATGCATTGCTTGCAATATTTCTTTAATCATGGGCATTTGACTAGCTAACTCATCTGGCATACCATGTCTAGTTGCTTTATAGCCCTCATACATTTTATGCCTAGCAGTAGGTGCTTTTAAATCAAAAGAAACTGCTAGATATTCTGGTTGTAAGTCCTCCAATATCTTAAATAAGATAGCTAAAAAGCCATATACAGCATTGGTATAAGTGCCATCTTCTGTCATTAACATTTTAGAACCCATAATGCCATAAAATGCTCTATTCATAATACTATTACCATCGACTAATACAATTCTACTCAAAGAAAAGTCCTCCTTATTATCATTTCATTTTTATCTATAGTTTTACCTTGACAGGTTTGTTTCATTCTCATTTTTTATTTTTTCTAATCCTAGATTTATTTTTTACAATTTTTTAGGATACACTATAGGATAAGATATACTATATCATGTACCTAAATTTTTATCAATCGTTTTTATTGTCTCTTTGGATAATTAAAAAATCACCTATTTGTTTGGTTGGATATGCGGTTGGATAATCTTTCACTTCTATATCCACAATAAGGACTTCCTCGTCTTGTAAATTGTCTAATTTTTGTCTTAATACTTCTTCCTCTTTTATCTCTACATAGTTTTTGTTTTCATTATGATGAAATTGTATATACAATTCCAAGCAACCATCATTTTTTATATTATCATAAATAATCGTCTTTTCTTCTAGGGTATTTGCATAATTTAAGGATTGGTAAAATCCTCTTGAAAAACAACCGGATTGTGCGACTACTTGTACATAATAACTATGAAAATAGACAGCAAATAGGATAAATACCGTGGTGTATAGCGTTAATATAAATGTTATATATATTTTCTTATATTTTATTTTTTCATATAGTGCATAAATACCAAAAGCAGCGCTAATTAGTAGGACATACCATATAGTATTTAATCTATTAATGTTTGCTTGATTAACTAAAAAACCAGTCAATACACTAACCCCTGTCCATAATAATATTATGACAGAACTGACATTTTCTTTATCTTTTATAATTTGCTTTACAAGTGTTACAATCCCTATGATGGCAAATAACATCGTTATATGGTAAGTGGTTCCAAATAATTTAGAAGAGTTCCATTCTGCACCATCTGTTTGTGCAAAGACTACCCATGCCGTAGAAAGAACATTATTGGTTAATTGATGCATTGGTTCTGGACTAAAGAATAACATATCTTTTGTTCTTTGTAAGCTTTCATAATAAGGAATGGTTATCATACCGATTTCTATACTCTTATCTATATGTAATACATTAATTGCAAACATGGTAATAATCGGCATAGAAAACATGAAAAAGATAACTGCACTTATTAAGATTTCTTTTAGTTTTATACGTTTGATTTTTAGCAAATAAATAGAAAATACTAATAAAAAGATTGGTACAAAATAAATAGCTACTCCGTAGCAATACAGACAAACAGCAAACAGTATCATAGAAAGATATAGTTTACTTCTTTTTTGCTGAATAATGCCTGTATATAATAAATCCATAGCAAATAATAGAAAATGTGGAAACATATTGCAATCCAATGCCCAGATAGACTGTAATATCTGCCATGGGCATATCGCTACTAATCCTAGGGCTATCAGTGCTATATTTTGGTTTTTACATATCTTTTTACATAAATCATAAAAAACAAAAAGTGCAAGAATACTGACTAACAGCATTGGTAATCTAATAGCAAACAGAGTATATCCTAGAATTTTAATACTTAATGCCATTAAATATAATAAAACCACACTTTGTCCACCCCATCCATGTAAATACACAGGGAAACTAATACCACCCATATCTTTTCCAGTATCTGCTATCGATTTTGCATTAATAATGGTCATAATTTCATCTGTATTTAATTCATTTATGGCTACTGGAAACTGGTAAATTCTAACGGCTATTCCTATTATCATCAATATCCAAAATAGAATTATTTTTTTATTTTTCATTTTCATTGCTACTCCTTCTTATATACATTAATAAAGACACTTTTTTATTTACTTTTATCCCTAATTATCTGTTTTTGATATCTATCTTCCTCCGAGAAAATACAACCACAATATTTTTGGATATATAAACCTAGCTCTCTAGCCTTTGTCTGTCCTTCTCGAAAACCAACCCTAAAATCACGATATAAGAAAGAAAGACCATACTGCTTAGCAATTCTCTCTCCAATCTCTTTCAAAGCTTCATGATTTTGGTAAGGACTAATTAAAAGGGTCGTACTAATTGTATCAAAACCATGTGCTTTAGCATAACGAGCAGTTTGTTCTAATCGAACTAAATAGCAATAAGTCTTACATCTATCTTCTAAGCAATGAATTACATTTTCACAAAAAGTATCCAAACCATACTCTTCCTCAAAAATAGCCTCTACACCAATGCTGAGTGTATAATCCTTTAAACAATCTCTTCTAGCTTTATATTCCATATAAGGATGAATATTTGGATTATACCAATATAGCGTCGGTTCTATATTCTCTTTTCTTAGAGTATCTATACAATACACACTACAAGGTGCACAGCAAGTATGTAACAATAATTTCATATCTATCTCCTCTTATTTCTCCATCTTTTTAATTTAATCTCTGTCCCCAATGGACATTTTTGTCCATTGGGACCTGGTCCGCATGGACACATAATATAATAAAATAGCGATACCTAACATGAAAATAAAATATGGTATACCAACTGTTTCGTCGTCTTTCATGGTTGCATAGCTAATGGCATATGCTAATATAGAGCCTATGGATACATAGGTTGTCATTTTTATTTGTTTTCCTTTTTGCCAGAACATAGTTGGTAATAACCACATGATATACCATGAGTTAAAATTGGTGATTAATATAAATGTAAATATCCATAAAAATAATTGGTAGGTTCTGATTAATGGTACAAAGCGTAATTTTTTTTCATCTTTAGTGAATAATAAACGTAATACAATAATGCTATAGCTAAGAATGAATAAAAGTAATAATCCGTTTTTTAGTATATCTATAGAATTGGTATTTCCTTTTAATAGATACCATATGCCTAAAAATAATGATCTAGCATATTTATTTTGTTGTACGAAGATACCTGCAAATACATTAAAATCTCTTACATAAATGGCATAGACTATTGCTAAAATGCCTATAAATTCGATTCCATATAAGAATGCTTTTCCTACCCTTGTCCCTATTTTTTCTTTTCTCAACATATATAGTATTAGAAATGGTAATAACAAGATACTTAAATATTTGATGCCAGTTGCTATGGCTATAGCCACTACTGCTAAGCTTAAGTTCTTCTTTTTTAGGACAAAATAGAGTGCTAGTAATATAAAGAATACTAAGAATAAGTCATTATGGACATTGGATAGTCCGTCAAATAATACCATTGGATTCAAAGCAAATAGTAACATAAATAATTTTTTCTTAGTGATTCGATAGATTAAATAGATGGAGCCTATATACATAGCTAAAGAGGCTAATTTGAAAATTAGTAAGGCAATATCTATATTTCCAAAGGAAAGGCTAGTTAAACCTTTACATATTAAGCTCCATACTGGTCCGTAGACTACTGGTTCTTCTCTCCAGCATCTAGCTACTTTTCCGCAGCATTTGGTCATAGCCTTGCTCATTGGTGATTTCAGCAACAGATGTATAATATGGATTTTCTTGATAGTGGCTATCTACCCATCCGATTAGCAATATAAGAATATACATCTAAACTAGTACAAGGAATGATAGCTACAAACAAGATACCTACTATACTAGTAAATAGTAAAATTTGCTTGATATTCTTAAAAATAGAGGTATGATATTTTAATAATAAGTAATAGAGTATGGATAATGCTATCCATAACCCCATAAACATAAGAGCGTTCAGAATATATTCTGAGGAAGTTAATGCTGTTGTAAAAGTATAACTATACATATGAATAAAGCGATAAACACTGTGATTTTGTAATAGATAGATTACCGATGGTAATGCAAATATAACGCTAATGGTTATATAAAAAACCACCAACATTTGTTTTTTAGAAACTTCTTTTTTTTCTTTTGAATTCATTTTCATATTTTTATCCTCTTTTTGATATATTCCGATGATTTTAAATCATTATCCAGTTGCCTATTTCTCTAAGATGTTTTTGTTTATATATGATACACCATTATAGAGATAATGACATAAATTTGTAAGTACAAAGCCGCTATTCCAATATTTCTACTCATTTCAGGAGTATCTAAGAATTTGCCACCTAGTAATAAACAAATTGGTAATAAAATAGGAATTAAGTAACGTCCTTGTACACCTGCTATGTATTCTAAACCAGGTACTGACCATTCTATAAACATGGCCAAAAATACTAACCCTATAATCGCTATAACAACCATGCCTATCCCTATTTTTTCTAAGACACTAAAATTAGTCTTCTTCTCTTTTCCACATATGCTAACTGCAAATAATGTAAAAGCTAAAAGATAGGGAACCATTAAAATATCTACATATTCATTCCAGCCTAATTTCCCGCCAAATACTTCATTAAAGTAAATACTAAATCTACTAATCATGGTATATAAAAATAATTGTATGGTACCTATTGGGTCTGTCATTAAAATTCCTTTTTGAATAATTGCTGCGTTATTAATCGCTGTTGTCGTTAATCCATTCATAAAATACCAGCCTATATCTACCAAAGCTGCCACTGATAACAAACCTACCAAAATCAAATTTTTCTTTTTAGTTGATTGAAATTTTTCTTTTGGAAGTAAAAATAACATACCTACGAGTGGTAAATAAACCGTTTTACTAATTGCTACTACAACACTTAAAACACCTAATATAGCTATTTGCTTACCAGTAATGAGAGTTTGTCTTTCTTCTCTTAATTTTAAAATATAACTAATTAATAAAATAGAACTACTAATAGTCATTCCATCTGCACTAATCGTTGAGAATCCTTCTATGGCTATAGGAATCAAAGAAATTAATAAAATAACATTTTTTCCATAAGGAATTATCTTAATTGCCTTATATAGTAAAAGTAAACAAACTACTATATTACTCAGTCTTGCTATATACGCTAGAATAGTTGCATTGTTGATAAATAGGCTAGTTATTTTGACACTAATAATTTGTGGTAAATACGTAATGGGTGAATATGTGGCAGTCCTAGTTCGTAAAGTTACTCTCTGGTCATCTATTGTATCTTCTTTTTCTTCGAAAATAGATGTATAAGAAGTTTCTTTTGTCTGTATATCTTCTATTTGAAAAGCTTGAATAACTCCTTTAGGCAAATACACCTGTTCTTGTGTTCCTAAGAATCTGCCCTCTGCTTGTTCGTAAACCTTATACCAGTGTATCGTTTCATCATGACCTTTACTAATCGGCATAACTAATGTAAATAATATACAAAAAAATGGTACCACATATAAAAATACCTGCTCTGGTTTGCAAGTTGGTCTTTCATATAACATAACAGCTATTAAAGTACTGATAACGCCAATTGTCCAAAAAGCTATATAAGTATTTCTCATAGCAATGGTATCTTGGTAATAATCCTTCATTTTTAGTACTGTATTTTCTATCTGCTTCCCATTTATTTGTACTGGTATAGATGTATTGGTTTGTTTTAAGAAGTTTATACCCATATTGGCTTGCTGCATTTGTATATACAAATGATATTCTTTTCCTCTCGACTGTATCTGCTGAGGAAAGGTAAACAGATAAGCATTTTCTTGTGCTAAATAATGAGTATACTGGATATTTTCTTCATGTATAAGATTTCCTTTATCATCCATTATTCCAATACGAACTTTATCTTTATTTTGTACAATTTCTCCATAATTGGTAATAGAAAAATAAATTTTAATTTGTGAAAGCTGAGATGCTTTTGCCTCAAAACTTTGTTCTATTTGGATAACATCCTTTTGCTCATATAGTTGTGTACTAGCTATTTGTGTTCCTTCTTGCTGAATACTACTTTCTCCATAAAACACTCGATTTGTTTCTAATTGCTTTGTTAGTAAGAAAAATAGTAGACTTAAAGCCAATAAAAAGCTTAACACAAAAATACACTTCTGTTTTTTTGTTTTCATTGGTTCTCCCCTTTTTTATTTATGATTCATATGGTACTCCAATATGGTAATAAGCTGCTGGCATAGGAATTCTTCCTCTGGGTGTTCTAGCAATAAATCCAATTTGAATTAAATATGGTTCATATACATCTTCTACAGTTTCTACTTCTTCTCCTATGGTTGTTGCTAATGTATCAATTCCTATGGGTCTTCCTTGATATTTTATAATCATGGTTTCTAGTATCTTGCGGTCAATATCATCTAATCCCATTTCATCAATTTCTAAACGATTTAATGCAATTTTCGTAATTTTTAAATCCACATTCCCATCCGCTAATACTGCTGCATAATCTCTTACTCTTTTTAATAAACGATTGGCGATTCTAGGTGTTCCTCTAGAACGTCTAGCAATTTCTCTACTAGATTCTTCATCAATTGTCATTTCTAAAATAGCCGCTGAACGTCTAACAATGGTTGCTAAATCTGCTTCTGAATATAATTCTAAACGATGTACAATACCAAAACGGTCACGTAATGGTGTTGTTAAAGAACCTGCCTTAGTAGTTGCTCCGATTAAAGTAAATTTGGGTAAATCCAAACGAATGGATTTTGCACTAGGTCCTTTTCCAATAACAATGTCTAATGTGTAGTCTTCCAAAGCAGGATATAAAATTTCTTCAACGCTTTTATTTAATCGATGAATTTCATCTATAAATAAAACATCAAATTCTGCCAAGTTAGTTAAAATAGCCGCTAAATCTCCCGGCTTTTCTATAGCAGGTCCTGATGTAATCTTCATGTTCGAGTGCATTTCATTAGAAATTATACCTGCTAAAGTGGTTTTTCCAAGACCAGGAGGACCATATAATAACACATGATCTAGTGGTTCCTTTCTTTTTTTAGCAGCTTCTATATAGATTTTCATGTTTTCTTTTACTTTATCTTGTCCAATATATTCAGCAAGCACTTGTGGTCTTAGAGAATTCTCAATTTTCTCTTCCACTAAATCTTCTATTTCTGGATTTATGATTCTGTCTTCATCAAAATTCATTTCTGCTTCCTCTTTTCTATTATGGATATAAAATCATAAAACTTCCGTTTTTGTATCGTACGCAATCCTTTTTTCTGAAGGAATAAAATCAATGATTGGTAATATTGATCTATAATAAAAACCATTTCCTGATTTCCTTTTTCTAATTGTTCAAATGCTTCTTGGTCAATATCAAAATAATGTTTTTCATAACTTTCTACCATTTGCATTTGATTTTCTCCATCTAGTGGATAATTCTGTACTTGTTTAGTTTGTGCAAACACATATGGTGAAATCTTCTGCGCTAGCATAAAATATATCTCTGGTCTACTAAGATCTTTCGTTATAATATATTTGTTTGCATTTTGAAACTGCTCTTCTTGCTCTATCCAAGTTGCTATTTCATATAAATCTCTACTCTCATATGGATTTTTGGCATATTGTGCCATCTCAAGATAATAATAAGCCATATAATTTACAAATAAAATCATCAATATGCCAATTGTCATCATTAGTAGCCATATGGACTTTTTACATAAAGCTAGAATTCCAGAAGCTGTATAATAAATCACAGGTATATAAATGGCATTTGCTTTATTAGAATTTACGTCATTTACTAATAACATTGTAAATAAAACAGCTACAAAAACTATCAGCATGACTGTATCTAAACTCCATCTTCTCTCTTTTATACTGATAATCGTCTCTTTTATAGCTGCTAATATCCCTATTATAAAAAATGGAATTTCTACAGCATATAAGATATTCTCACTTGTAAAAATACGCAAAATTGTTTCTAGTCCATGATTCCATATATTTGAAATTGCAATTTCATTTTGTCTATATTCTAATAACTTAGTTATTGTAAAAGGCCCCCATTGCATCGGTTCTAAAACTCTATTATTCACCAGTAGCATAGCCATTAGCGGCAAAGCTAATAAAAAGATAGGTATCCCTAATGCTAATATTTGTTTAAATTGTATTTTCTTCAAATATAATGCATACACTAGCCAACCTACTAAGAAAATTGGTAGAATTAAATAAGATAAACAATAGGTATACAAAGTAAGACCTATCATCACCCCAGCTAGCATATATCCCTTTAAAGTTTTAGCACAAGTTAATACATATAAATCTATCATAAGCATTCCAAACAACAAATTACAATCTAAACCGTAGCGACTACTCATAATATGCCATGGAAAAATTACCAATAAAAAAGCAAATAGAAATGCCATTTTCTGACTTTTAGTCTTTTTTACTAATTGGTATCCTACTAAAATACTAAGTATAAACAATAGTAAAGAAGGTAAACGAGACACCCATAAATCAGTACCTAGAACTTTCATGAAACTAGCAGATAAATAAGCATACAGAGCACTTTGTCCACCACCAAAATTCGTTAAATATACTGGGAAAGGCTGTAAATAACGGTCTACTCCAAAATTAGCTAATGTATAAGCATCATAAGCAGCTGCAGCTTCATCCACACCTACATATGCTGGCAACTTTCCAAATTGATATATCCTAGATATAAAAACTAAAACAAGTAAAGTAAACCAAAACCATTTACTATGCTGTCTCACAAAAGTATCTATCTTAGTTTCTTCATCCTCTTTTCTTGTAAGTTCCATCTTTTCTAAACTGACTATTTCTTCTTTGCATACATTCTTTTTTCTTTCCCTAATTAGAAAAACTATACCTATTATACAGAAAAAAAGTAAAGCTAGTTCATTCATAAATTCCATGATTTTCTCCTATGTACATTTTTCTACCATGTAAATTATCATCAAAAAGAATCATTCATTTCCTTTTGGCCATTATATTCATTTACAAAATACAATGGTCTATTCTTTGTCTCATTAAAAATTCTACCTAAATATTCTCCAATGATACCAAACAATAAAATTTGTATACCAGAAAAGAATAAAATTAATAAAATAATAGCTTGAAAAGCTTGAATAGCTACTTGCTGTGTACAACATTTCACAATAACATAAATAAAATATGCAAACAACACCAAAAAGGTAGGAATACTTAAATACGTAGAAATTCTAAGAGGTGAAGTTGTAAAAGAAGTAATACCATCAATTGCTAGGTCAATTAATTTACGATAATTCCATTTTGTCTTTCCAGCAATACGAGGATCTCTTTCATAAAGTACTTCTTTCTTATTATAGCCAATCCAACTAAACATACTCTTAGAGCATCTTTGAGATTCCCTTAATTTACGAAGAGCATTTACACAACGTTTATCTAACAAACGAAAATCACCAGTATCCTTCTGAATAGGCACTCTCGTCAAACTTTGTAACACCTTATAATACATTTTAGAAGTAAATTTCTTAAGCCATGTTTCTCCCTTTCTGCTACTTCTTCTAGCATAAACATCGTCATAGCCCTCTTCCCAATATTTAATTAGTTCTGGAATTAATTCTGGTGGATCTTGTAAATCGGCATCCATAAAAATCACACAATCACCATTTGCATAATCTAGACCAGCAATCATAGCCACTTCTTTTCCAAAATTTCTAGAAAAATCCACATAAGAAATTCTTTCATCTTTTGCTCTCAAATCCTTCACAATTTGAATCGTTTTATCCTTGCTACCATCATTTACAAAAAGAACCTCAAACTGATAATTATGAATCTCGTCCATCAATTTTTTCAATCTTTCATATAAATATGGTAAAGATTCTTCTTCATTATAAGCGGGGATAATAATGCTTATTTTCTTCATTTCTAATTCCTCCTATTATTCTCATATTTTTACTTCGTATAGTATATCATTAAGTTATGTGCTTGTCCATTTTTTCATTAATTTTTTTCATAAAATGTCCATCAACTGTCCATTGGGACCAGGTACAAATGGACAGTTTTGTCCATGGGGACATAGATGAAAATATTTATGTTGATTGTTTATTGGTTTAACTTTATGCATACAGTTAACTTATGTTCTTTTCTACGATATACTTTTATCATTGGTTACCAATGTGTTTTTGTTTTTTGTTTTAAAGGAGGACAAACTATGTTTTACTGGAGTTCTGAAAAATGTCGAATTATTTCTATTGAACGGCTCGACGATTCAAAAATCTTAAGTTGTAGGAGAATGATTATTCATGTGGAAGTTTTGCATGATAATAGTTCTCATACTATTCATTGGGCTTATGCCCCGACTATCATGACAGAAAATTTGTTTCTTGGAAATAAATTGCCTGGTTTATTTGAATATTTTTGGAATATTCCTCTGTCTGATAGTGAAGATTTCTTTGCTTATTATCGTCATACAGCTGATGGTAATTATCAGTACTTAGCACCCATGATTTACTAGGAATTTACTAGGAAAAATGTTATGAAAAAGCAGGAGACTTATGTATAAAAAGATACATAAGTTTCCTACTTTTTCTCTATTTTTATCATTTTTAATTTATTATTTTCAAAACTTTTCTACATTTTAAGGTACAACCAAAACAGCACAAAATCTACTGTAATAACCACTAGTTGTGTATTACGGGCAAAAAAATATCCACTCATTGAGTTATATGAAAATTTGCCACCACCCACTAGAAATGGGTTATCTAACTTTGGATAAGTCGAGTAATCTTCATACCATGGGTAAATGGTTGTATATTTTGTACTAATTTTTCTTAAAATACCTCTGTCATAGCAGATAGATACTTTATATTTTCTTAATTTTATTTTTCTATGCGTTTGCATAAAAAATAAATCCTCCTTATTAAACTTTTTGCCTAATAAAAAAGATTCACTTCATTTTCTATTTCTAATCTATTTTATATTTTTAATCTTATTTTCTACTTGCTAAGATGTGTCCCCGATGGACATTTTTGTCCATTGGGACCAGGTCCACATGGACAAAACATTAATTTAGCCATTCTGGGTTAGCTATATACCAATCTATAGTTTTGATAATACCATCTTCGAATTTTGTTTTAGGAAGCCAACCTAATTGCGTGCTAATTTTAGTTGGGTCTATGGCATAACGCCAGTCATGTCCTTTTCTATCTTCTACATAGGTAATTAGACTTTCTGGTTTTTGTAAATGTTGTAGAATTAATTTAACAATATCGATATTTCTTTTTTCGTTGTGTCCTCCTACATTATATCTTTCTCCATTGATTCCTTTATGAAATACTAGGTCAATTGCTTCACAATGGTCTTCTACATATAGCCAATCTCTAATGTTTTTACCCGTTCCATATACTGGTAGTGGTTCATCCTTTAATGCTAGTTTAATCATATGTGGAATTAACTTTTCATGATGTTGATATGGTCCATAATTGTTAGAGCAATTTGTGATATTGATATTCATTTTAAATGTTTCGTGATAAGCTTTTACTAATAAATCTGAGCTTGCCTTTGAAGCAGAATAAGGACTACTTGGCTTTATTGGCGAAGTTTCTGTAAAATATCCTTCTTCTCCCAAAGCACCATATACTTCATCTGTAGATACATGCATAAATTTATTAGGACTTGCTTCTCCCCATTTTCTTTTAGCTACTTCTAATAGCGTATGGGTTCCTAATACATTCGTTTGTGTAAAGATAAATGGTGTCTTAATGCTATTATCTACATGAGATTCTGCAGCAAAATGAATAACACCATTGATATCATATTGCTCAAATACTTCTGTCATTTTATCAAAATCACAAATATCTGCTTGTACAAATTCAATTTTATCTTGAACATTTCTTAAATTTTCCATTTTACCTGCATAAGTTAACTTATCTACAACCACTACTTGATAGTCTGGATGTTTGGCTACGAAATACTCCGCAAAATTAGCACCGATAAAACCGGCTGCACCTGTTACTAATACATTATTTTTCATCTTTAACTCCTTCTTTTTCACAAAATTTTGCCTCTTGGGCTAACATGATAATTTCTATTATGAAACCTACATATAAACATAAAATTGTTCTATTTCCTGAAGCAAATACGGTTGGCGAAAATCCTATTACCATTTTTGTAGCTACTGCTAATAGGTATATTCCAATAGCTATAGCTCCTTTTTTTGTTTTACCAAAAGCCAAATATAGCCCAATTGGTATACTACAAAGAAATATTATATAAAATAGGAGGAACAATACTTTATCCAATGAAATTTGTGACATTGGCATAATTAATATATTTTGCTCAAACATCGTTATCCATTCCCCTATTTTTGGTAAAATGAGTACTACCTGTTCTCTAAAAATAGTAAATATGGTACAACCTAATAAAGGAATGGCTGCTATCCATTTATAAATAGTTTGTTTTCTCTTTTTACAAACCACTAACCAAATAGCACCTGTTAACAAAATACAGAATATATTTATTTTTAATACTAATGGTTTCATCAATGTTGTTAAACCTAGTTCTACTTTTTCTAATATATTGAAATTAGCATATTCAGGATACCACGTCGCTAACTCTGCCACTGTTCTTTCTTTATTTCCAGGACATGTTAGTATGAAAAGCAAGCTACATATAGCTATTAGCCATTGTACCATTAAGAATCGATTATGTTGCAGAACATATTTTATTTTTTTAGTAATACATTGATATAACAAGAAAACACTTAGTACCGCTAATATCACCACTGCCATTTGTTCTTGGTTACAAGCATAGAGCGTAAACAAAACATATATGGGGTATTCCCACCACCTTATTTTTCTACCATCTGCATATTTTCTAACTGTCGTCAAAGTATATAATCCTAAGGCTACTACCCATAAATAATTCATCGTAGTTGCTACCCAACCAGTTTCATTTATTAAATTAATAGGTATCATCAGAATTAAAGCACATATCACATAATTAAGTATTCTACTCTTTTTCGTATTTACTAATTTTGAAATAGATATAGCTAATAATAAATACATACCTATATTGATAATTTTCCAAAATAATAATTGGAATTTTAGCAAAAACACCATGGTACCTTCTATTAGTAAACGAGAAGTCCACGTCATATAACGCATCTGTAAATATTCCCCTATATTTTGATTATTCTCTTGTAGAATCTTAGAGAAATAAACATCATCCCCATTGATATTTACAATTCTTGTATGCAAAATAACAATAGCAATGAAAAACAAAATAAATGGGAAATAGGCAGAATGATAAATTTCTTTTAGCTTTTTCATAAATATATGCATTTTTTCTTACCTTTCTTCTTACGATTTTAAAGTTTTGGCCAAATCTTATCTTTGTCTGATTGTACGATGTTTTCTATGCCACCTACTTTATCTAATGGCCATTGGATTTGAATAGTTGGGTCATTCCACAATATACCCCCTTCATCGTTAGGATGATAGAAGTCATCGCATTTATAGACAAATTCAGCTTCCTCTGATAGCACTAGAAAACCATGTGCAAACCCTCTTGGTATTAAGAACTGTAATTTGTTTTCTTCTGTTAAAATCACTCCATAATATTTTCCATAAGTAGGCGAATTCTTTCTTAAGTCAACTGCCACATCATATACACTGCCTTTAATAACCCTTACTAATTTCGTTTGTGGAAATTGTTTCTGAAAATGTAGTCCTCTTAATACACCTTTTGTAGATTTTGATTGATTATCTTGTACAAAGTCATAAGTAATGCCTATTTCTTCAAATTCTTTTTTACTATAGGTTTCCATGAAAAAACCTCTGCTATCTTCAAATACAGTTGGTTTAATGACATATACTCCTTCAATGCCTGTTTCTTGTTTTTCAAATTTTCCCATGCTTTTGTTCCTCCTTTATTCTTCACTTAATGTGTTTTCTGATAATTCTTTTAAATACATACCATAATCCGTTTTTAAGAATTTTTCGGCTTGCTTACCTAATTGTTCCTCATTTATCCAACCTTTGTGAAAAGCAATTTCTTCTGGGCAGCAGACCAATAACCCTTGTCTTTTTTGAATAGTTTGTACAAAACTAGCTGTTTCTAATAAGGCATCATGTGTACCAGTATCAAACCAGGTCATTGCTCTTCCTAATTTTTCTACTTTTAGTTTTCCACGTTTCATATATTCTTCATTGATAGCTGTTATTTCTAATTCTCCTCTTGGAGAAGGCTTTACTTGTTTAGCAATTTCTATGACTTCATTTGTATAAAAGTACAAGCCCGGTACTGCATAATTAGACTTTGGTTTTTCTGGCTTTTCTTCTATGGATATGGCGTTTCCTTCTTTGTCGATTTCTACAACACCATAAGCTCTTGGGTCTTTAACATAATAACCAAAAATAGTAGCTTCTTCTCTTTCATTGGCTTTTTTTAAAATCTTTTCTAAGCGCTCTCCATAAAACATATTGTCACCTAAAATCATGGCAACATCTTCTTGCCCTATAAATTCTTCTCCTATTAAAAAAGCTTCTGCAAGTCCTCTTGGTTTTTCTTGTACTTGATAGCTAAATTGCATTCCCCATTTAGAGCCATCTCCTAATAACTCTTGAAAAATGACAATATCTCTTGGTGTAGAAATAATTAGAATTTCTCTTATATCTGCTTGCATTAATACAGATAGCGGATAATATATCATTGGTTTATCATATACTGGCATGATTTGTTTTGAGATAGCTAATGTTAGAGGATATAACCTAGTAGCACTTCCTCCCGCTAAAATAATTCCTTTTCTGTTGCGCATATTTTTATGTTCCTTTCTATTCTTAACTTCCCTCTTATTTCCTTTTTTATGCCAACATGATATCATTACTATATTTATTTTTCAAGCAAAAAAGCTATATTTCTATAGCTTTTCTTATATTTTTTATTTTTCATATTAAGACGCCACTAATACTGCACGAAATCCATCATAATAAGCACTAGCACCTGTACGACGAGCAAATGCAAAGAGTCCTGCATCTTGTGCATTCCAAAAACCACCACCACGAAATACAAATGGATAATGTAAAGCTGGATAATTAGAGTTATTATTGTACCATGCTGTATTTAAATTTCCTTCTGTAGATGTTTCTCTAATAGCATCACCATAGATTAGTATGTTCTTTTTATAATTATTGGTACCTGCTATCTTTAGATTTTCTGTAGTTTCCCCTATACTAGTATTATCTGTACTACTATCAAATGGATATACGGTTGTATACTTTGTGCTAGCTGTTCTTAAGGCGTTTCCATTATAAGTCATATTTGTTCCAGATTCTTTTAGCATCTTATTTCCGTTGGCAACATATGCTGCTATTCTTTCCCATGTGCCTCCACTTAAATCATATATTCCATAAATCGTCCCACAACTACTTGCCTTGCATCCATTTAATTGATTCCATGTATAAACACCACTATTAGGTGTATTACCAACAGTACCATTAATATTTTCCATTGTTTTTGTAACCATATCTATGTTATCTGTAGTAGTTGTGCATCCTGTTACCGCATAGACACTATCTACCCCTGATTTTCCAGCTGTATTCGTTCTTTTTGCTCCCCCACTATTTAAGCTAATATTATTAATACGTACTTCTTGTTTATCTAAACCATATTGGCTTTGACTTAAATAAATACAAGCTCCCCATTCACTATTTTTCATTAAGTGGGAATCTGTTGCTTCTGTTAAGCCATAAATATTTCCCTCTTCTGTTATTGCTTTTGCTATATTATAGGCATCGTTATGATTAATATAATTCATACTATACGTAAGTGGTTGGAAAGTTGGATATTTAATCATGGTTACAGAATTTCCATAAATACCATCTAACCAATTACGGGCTGATTGAGCAGAATCTCCACTTGTTCCTGCCTCTATTGCTCTTACCCAAGCATTACTTTGAGTGTAGCTTACGCTACTAGCTTTAACTGGTGCACTATTATTTCCACTAGCATATCCTGCTTCAAATTTAGCTACCCAAATTCCAGTTAGTTCTTTATCCCATCCACCATTTCTATAATGAATAGCAGTTTCATCTGTAAAAGCTGGGTGTACCGTATAGCCAACAGTAGTATCTACTTGTTCCTCTTCACTTTTACAACGTTTTGCCGTTTGAATGTTACCGTTTTCATCATAATAGTTATCGGTTGTTCCTATTAAAAACTTAATATCAAATGTTTGATTATCCTTTACTTTATACGCATATCTGGGTATCCATACCCACATGCTGCCATCTTCAGTCTGACTATTGGCCCATTTTTTGCTATTGTAATCATACCAATCGGATTCATCTACACTACTATCTTTAACTTCTCCCTTACTAGTTTCTGTTGGCTCTGTAAATTTAATCGCTTTCATACCACTAGTTAATACAGGTTTATTAACACCTTTTTCTATTACATAAGTTTGGCCTAATGCTTCATCAATTTGTTGTTCTAAACTAGCCAAGCCACCTAATTCCTCTTTTTTTCCTTGTTCTGTATCTTCTTTTGCTCTTTGTGCTTGTGTGATAATACCATTTTCTCCAACTAGTGCATTAATGGCTACTCCTGCTAAAATGATTAATACAATAATGGTGATAACCAATGCAATTAAAGTTACACCTTTTTGTTTTGTTTTTTCTTTCATGTTATCTCTTTCCTTTCTTTTTCTTATGTTCTCCATTTTCTTAGTTTTCATACTTTTCTTTATCAATTTTATATTACCTTTCGGTTAAAGTCAATATAGATTTTCTTTTACTTTTTAATCTATTATAAAGTTTTTATTTTACTATTTTTAGTTTTCCTTCCTACTCATTTGTTTATAAGTTTTCATAAAACAAATAGCAGACTAGAATTTATATCTAGTCTGCTATTTAAACTATTCTACTACTGTAACTACTTAAAATATTTTTTGAATATTTACTTATGGATTACTTCCTTCATCATATGATTTTCAAACATATAATGCTTATTACATATTTTCTCTAGTCTAGGTCTATGAGTTACAATTACCAAAGTTTTATTTTTCAGGTATTTTTCCAATCATATTCATAATTTTTTCTTCTGATAGACTATCTAAATTTGATTTCTCTTTCTCCTACCATGGTTTCTAAGGCATTTGGTAATTCTGCATACCATTCCATTAATCCCGCTTCTCTTAGCAATTCTAATATTTTCTCATCTGGTACATTCTTGCCTAAACAAAGATTATCTCTTATTCTATTATCCATTTTTAATATTTAATATTATAACATATGGGGTCCACATGTTCTCAATTTTTTTCTTCTTAAACATATTATTATCATTTCTTTAACATAACATAAATAAGAATTTTTTATCAGATAAAAACAAATTAGAATTTATACATTTCTAATTTGCTTTATAAAATATTATCTAATTATTTTTATTATTTTAACACTTATGATAACTCCTTTTGTAAATATCTTTTTAAAGCATCTTCCCACTTCGGTACAAAAATACCTTGCTTGGCTAATTTCTCTTTAGAAAGCATAGAATTCTTTGGTCTCTTAGCAGGTCTAATAAATTCCTCAGAAGTAACTGGTTTAACCTCACAAGAAATAGCTGCCAATGTAAAAATTTCTTTTGTAAAATCGAACCAAGTAGTAAAACCTTCATTAGTAGCATGATAAATTCCAAAAGGAATTTTCTTTTCTATAGCTTGGTAAATTATCTGTGCTAAATCCTCACTATAAGTAGGACTACCATGTTGATCTGCTACGACACTAATTTCTTCTTTCTCTGTTCCAAGTTTTAACATGGTTCTCACAAAATTGTTACCATCTCCATATAGCCATGCTGTTCTAAAAATATAATAAGCAGAACAATTTTTTTGGACCGCTTCTTCTCCATGTAATTTAGTAACACCATAAACCGTAACTGGCCCTGTCTTATCTTCTTCTTGGTAACAATTATCTATCTGTAAATCTCCGTCAAACACATAATCTGTACTAATATGTACCAAAGTAGCCTTTTCTTTTTGAGCTGCCATTGCTAAATTCTTTGGTCCTTCTGCATTAATTTTTTCTGCTAGTTCATAACATTCTTCTGCCTTATCCACTGCGGTAAAAGCAGCACAGTTGATGATATAGTCTGGTTTTACTTCTTCTACAAAAGCAAGTACAGCTTCTAAATCTGTAATATCCAAATCCTCTACATCTGTGCAAATCAGTTCGTCTTCTTTAAATCTCTCCCTAACCGCCTTAGCTAGCATACCATTAGCACCTGTTATTAAAATTTTTCTCATATTATAACTTTCCTCTCTTGTTTTTTCTTCAATAAGCATACCACGATTTTTTAGAAAGCACAAGCGTAATTTTATCTACTTGTTTTGCAAAAAAATAAAGAGATAGTATTGAACTATTCTCCCAAAAGTAGAATTTAAAAATCTATCCCTTTATTTACTTTAAATGATGTCTTAATAGAATATTTTCATTCTCTTAAGACTATACCAGCCAACATTCATATCCGTATTTCCAATAATACCATCTACTGTCCCCTTATCTGTATACTGCCACATAATGTATTTTCCATCATAATCAGAAGGTTTTGCTAAAGGGTCATCTTGTGTAGCACCTGTATAATGTGCAAGCCAAATAGCATAGTCATCCAATTGATTCAAATCTAATTGGTCTTTTAACCAATATTTATTCGCATAAATCATCGGTTCATAACCGGCCTTTTTAATTGTCTCACAAAAAGCTTTTACAACCTTCGTCCTTTGTTCCTTTGTTAGACCATCTGCTCTACCTTGTTGATTAGGGTGAGAAGACCATTCTGTATCAATAGCAATCGGATACGTAATTGGGTATCTTCCAATTCTTCCTAATACGAAATTTGCTTCTTCTATAGCCTCTTGCTCTGTAATCGCTTGTGTAAAGAAATATAAACCAACTTGTATACCACTATTGGTAGCCCCTTTTATGTTATTCTGAAATTGTGCATCCTCTACTAGTGTACCTGAGAGTCCATATCCTCTAAAACCCACACGAATCATCGCAAAATCTACGCCATCTTGTTTTACTTTTGGCCAATTAATCGTACTTTGATATGTAGAGACATCAATTCCTTTTTTCATCTGTCTTCCAAAAGAAAGTCCCTTTTGTAAAAATGCGATTGTACTCGCTTCCTCATTTACTATTTTAATCATCAGTAAATGACTACCCCTACTATAATTACGAATATCTATACTTGTCTTAAATCCTGGTTGAGGATTCTCTCCAATACCTCCAAAGCCTGTAATAGAAGATATCACATCTGGTCTAACTATACGTGTAATATTTGTATGAATTCTTTGACCATCTAGATAAATTTCTAACTGTGTATTTTTCTGATTAGCCATTGCCCAGCCTTCTATATTTAAAGTACTTCCATTAATCGTATCTTCTGCTGGCACCTCTAAATTCAATTTTCCCTTTGCCATTGGCTTTATTTGACTACTTGGCAGTACTTCAATCTGAATAGCCTCTATTTTCAAACTATTTCCAACCACACCAGATGTTTCTCCATCTGTTACCCAGTCCATCCAGCCTATATCTTGTACATGTGTACGATACCTAACACTATAATTTTCAATTCCCTCAATCTTGATTTGAATAGCCTCTAAACGCAAATTCTTACCTGTCGTACCGGTTTGCTCACCATTTTGAACCCAAGCCTGCCAACCACTTCCTTGAATATAACTACGATATACAATCTTAGCATCTGTTGGTGCGTTTACTAGTTTTATCTTCATAGCCTCAATCTTTAAATTTCTACCTGTCGTACCAGATACCATACCATCTACTTTACTAAACGCTTCCTCCCAATCTATATCCTGTACGTGAGAGGCATAAGCAACAGATACATTATCTTTTGGAATTACCTTCACTTGAATAGCTTCTACCTTTAAATTTCTCCCCGTCGTACCTGCTAATTCCCCATTTGCTACCCAATCCATCCAGCCGATATCTTGTACATGTACTCGATAACGAACATCGTAAGAAGATAAACCAATTAACTTTACCTTAATTGCCTCTATCTTTAGACCTTTATCAAACACGCCAGCCACCTGATTGCTATTTACCCAATCCTGCCAACCAATATCTTGCACGTGAGCTTGATAAGTAATACTAGCACTAACAGGTGCACCTATTAAACTAATCTTAAATGCTTCTAACTTTAAATTCTGTCCTGTTGTTCCAGAAATAGCACCATCATTTCTATTTCCTTGCCAACCTGCATTTTGTACAAAAGCATCATATACAATAGAAAAAGTCTTCTTCACTACTTTTATCTGAATAGCCTCTAACCTCAAATTTCTACCAGTTGTCCCAGTCATCTCGCCATCTGATACCCAAGATGTCCAACCAATTCCTTGTATATAACTCCTATAAACCACCTGATAATCTGGCAAATTTTCCAATTCAATATGTAAAGCCTCAACTTTCAAATTCTTACCTGTCGTACCAGCAGCATAACCATTTTCTACCCAACCTTGCCAACCAATATCCTGCACATGAGCTTGATAACGAATTTTACTGTTCATCGGAGCATTTTCTAATTGTATCTTTATCGCTTCTATTTTTAAGTCTTCTCCCACTCTACCAGAAATCATACCATCTTTTTTACTAAAATTCTCTTCCCATCCTCTATCTTGTAAATGAGAACTGTAACTAATAGAAATCCCCTTATTTTGGTCTTGTATATTTGTTGTTGCCCTAGTTGGACCAGCCATATATACCATGCAAATAAAAACAACTAAAGTAATAAAAACACCCATTTTTAAAGTATACTTTTGTAACTTCATAACTCCTCCTTTACTTAACATAATATCTACATGTCTATTATAAAGGAGAACCACAAATTTAGCAATGGATATAGTTTCCAAGAAAAGTGTCCATATGTACCAGGTCCCAATGGACATTTTTGTCCATCCGGACCTGGTACATATGGACATTAAAATTTAATATCTATTTTTAGGATATCTACCATAAAACGATACATATAAATAAATAGCATTGGTAAATGCCATTTATATAGTTTAGCAATTCCCCATAATCCAATAGGTCTTATTCCTTTATTGTGCACATATTTCCAAGTTAAAAAAGGAGAGTTTCTCCAAGTTGGGAAATGCTTATCTAAATATTTTATTGTTTCTTTCATCATGTATTTTGTATTAATAGTGGGGTCATATGAGGCTCGATACATGACTGATATTCCTAAATGTATAAAGGCCATCATATCTAAAAGATATTGCATTTGCTGATATACTTGTTTTTCTTGATAGAGTCTTTTAATTTCTAATAAATAGCGTTTTAAGTTTTCTACATCTTTTTGATTAATGCTATGGATTTGAGAATTATATCTTAAATAATAATGATAAAGAACGTCTGGTATAAAAGCAATCTTTTTAACTTTAGTATAAGCAGACATTAAAAACAAAGTATCATTAAAACCTCTAAACGGTAGAAAATGAAATTCTTGGATGACTTCCCTTTTATAAATCTTATTCCATGGTGCTGGATTAATAAATAAAATCATATCCTCGTCTGGTTTTACTTCTTTTACACAATTTCCATAACTAGTCATATCTTTTCCAACTACTTTTCCTGTAGCTAAATCGATTCTTTCAAATCCACAAACAGCTATATCAGCTTGATTTTGTTTTGCCGCCATATACAATTTTTCTGCCCAATTAGGTTCTACATAATCATCCGTATCTATAAAAGTAACATATTCTCCAGTTGCTTTTTGCAATCCATAATTTCTAGTGGTAAACTCTCCTCCATTTTCTTTATGAAATACCTTTATTTTTTCAGGGTATCGTTTGGCAAATTCTTCTATAATTTCTGGTGCAGAATCTGTTGAGCCATCATCTACACATAAAATTTCTATCTCTTTTAATGTTTGATTTACTAATGCATTCAAACATCTTGGCAGATATTTTTCTAAATTATATACCAATGCTACAATAGATAGTTTGTATGGATAGATTTTTTCTTGCATATTTCCTCCTTCGTTATTTAGATATGTTCTTTTATCTATGCAACTGTTCTTATGTTTTTTTTAAATTCATTATCATAATACCTATAATTACCAAAGCTGCACCAATTATACCTTGTTTACTAATTTCTTCATGAAATACAAAATAAGAAGCCACTAAGGTAACTACTTGTACTATTCCCGTACAAATGGGCATAATATAACTTAAATCAAACATGACTACAATTCTAGTAAACAATAAAAAACTACAAATATAGCAAATAAATCCGAACTAGGCTTACCAAACTCATTCCTAGATGAATTTCGCCATCACCTATTTTTAAACTTCCTGGATTTCCTCCTTTTTTCATTAAGACTAACCCCGTAATGGTTAATATTACATAAATGGCTACTAAAATTATTTTCA
>CATXTS010000010.1 GCA_958402495.1 uncultured Clostridiaceae bacterium | reverse complement strand
TGAGAGAATGGATACATTAAATCGTATGTACGAAGGTAGTGCAAAAATGGTTGTAACCACTATTGAAGCACTTATGCAAAAAATGATACCAAAAGACGTCTTATACAAAGAAATCCTTTCTTTCCAAATCAGTAGTAACTACTCGCTAACGACGATTAAAGAAAAACTAGTAGCCTTAGGCTATGAGCGAAATGGACTAATAGAAGGAAGAGGCCAATTTAGTATTAGAGGTGGTATTGTAGATATTGCGATATCTGAAAAAACAGGTGTTAGAATAGAATTTTGGGGAGAAGAAGTAGATTCTATTCGTGAATTTTCTATTAGTAGTCAACGTTCTACAAAAATGTTAGAACATATTACGATTTATCCAGCACATGAATTCATTTTAGAAAAACCAATTACAGAAGTTATAGAAACTATCCAGAAACCATTGCTAGAAGAAAAACTATTGGACAGAGATATCACCAAAAAACAATTACAAGCATATTTAGAACATATACAAGAAAATAAGCAAGAAGACATAGAATGGATACAAAATGGGAATTATATTAGTAAAATAGATAAATATTTTCATGCCTTTTATACAAAACCAGCCAGTTTTTTAGAATATGTCGATAAACAAACTATCGTATTTGTGGATGAATCTACGAAAGTGAAACAAAGACAATCCAGTATTTTAATAGAAAACCATAACTTAATAAAAGCCTTGCTAGAAAAAGAGAAAATGGTACCAGAAGCACTTCTAGAAATACAAGCTTGTGCAATAGAAGACTTAGGCAAACAAACCATATTTTTAGAAAAACAAGACATTGGAATCGTCAAAAGCAGTGTATGTCAATTCCACTTCCAAGAAAGAGATGTACATTACTATAAAAGTGAAATGGAATTACTATTAGAAGATTTACAAAAATGGCTAAATGAAAAGAAAAAAATTACTATCTTAAGCGGAAAAGAAGAAGATGCTAGAAAATTCTCAGCCTTGCTACATGAAAAAGAAATTCCTAACCAATTTGTTAAAACATTAGAACAAGAACAAAACAAAGAATTAATGCCAGGAATCCTAGTAACAACCCGGTAGATTATCCACCGGATTTGAAAGCTATGAGGAAAATAGCATTGTAATTACTGGAGAAGACTTATTTGCACCAGATATCAAGAAAAGAAAAAAGGTAAGTAATGCTTTTAAACAAGGAGAGAAAGTAGTTTTTGCAGACCTAAAAGTAGGAGACTATGTAGTGCATAATGTACATGGGATAGGGCAATTTATAGGTGTGAATACCATCAAAGCAGATGGTGTTACCAAAGACTATATCAAAATTCGTTATCGTCATGATGATATTTTATATATTCCAACCAACAACCTAGATAGTATACGAAAATATATAGGTGGAGGAGAAGCTCAGCCAAAGATTAATAAATTAGGTAGCAAAGAATGGGAAAATACCAAAACAAAAGTTAAGAAAAACTTACAAGAAGTGGCAAGAGACCTTATTGAATTATATGCTAAAAGACAGAAAATGAAAGGATATGCCTTCTCAAAAGATACGCCTTGGCAGAAACAATTTGAAGACAGTTTTCCGTATGTAGAAACAGATGACCAACTACGTTGTATAGAAGAAACGAAAAAAGACATGGAAATGCCAAGACCAATGGATAGACTATTGTGTGGAGATGTAGGATATGGAAAAACAGAAGTAGCCATGAGGGCAGCTTTTAAATCGGTCATGGACCAAAAACAAGTAGCTTATTTAGTACCTACTACGGTACTTGCCAATCAACAATATGAAAGTTTTAAACAAAGAATGGAAGAATTTCCAATACGAGTAGAACTATTAAATCGATTTAGAACGAAAAAAGAACAAGAAGAAGTCATCAGAAAACTAAAATTAGGAGAAATCGATGTGGTGATAGGCACACACCGTATCTTAAGTAAAGACGTAGAATTTAAAGATTTGGGACTATTAATTATAGACGAAGAACATCGTTTTGGAGTCAAAGACAAAGAAAAAATAAAACAATATAAAGCTTCTGTAGATGTATTAACTATGACAGCCACGCCTATTCCAAGAACTCTACATATGTCCATCGTTGGTGTAAGAGACATGTCGGTTATTTATGAACCACCACAAAATAGAAGACCAGTACAAACCTATGTATTAGAATATGACCAAGAAGTTATAAAAGAAGCTATCACCAAAGAACTAGAACGAAATGGGCAAGTTTTTTATCTATTTAATAATGTAGAAGGTATCGAGAAAAAAGCCTATGATATAGAACACTTAATACCAGAAGCTAAGGTTGCCTTTGCCCATGGAAAAATGAGTGGAAATGAACTAGAAGAAATTATGATGGAATTTATAGAAGGAAAAACCAATGTACTAGTATGTACTACCATATTAGAATCAGGAATAGATATTCCAAATGCAAATACTATCATTGTAGAAAATGCCGATAGACTAGGTCTAGCACAGCTATATCAAATTCGAGGAAGAGTAGGAAGAGCAGATAAACAAGCTTATGCATATATTACTTACAAAAGAGACAAACTATTATCAGAAGTAGCTGACAAACGACTAAAAGCGATAAAAGAATTTACAGAATTTGGTTCTGGATTTAAAATAGCCATGAGAGACTTAGAAATCAGAGGAGCAGGCAGCTTGTTAGGAGAAATCCAACATGGACATATGGAACAAGTGGGATATGACATGTACTGTAAACTATTAGACGAAGTGGTAAAAGAAATGCAAGGAGTTGAAACATATGAAGAAGTTGACATCCAAATTGACATACAAGTATCAAGCTACATACCAGAAACTTATATAGAAAATAGCAGTCAAAAAATAGAGGTATACCAAGACATAGCCCTATGTAGAACAGAAGAAGACATTCAAAATACCATAGACGAACTAATTGACCGTTATGGACCAATGCCAAAAGAAGTAGAAAATCTAATAGAAGTAGCAAGAATTAAAGAACTATGTCAAAGAAACCATGTCATAAAAATTACACAGAAAAAAGAAGCCATCCTCTTCCAATATGAAAACGAAGGTATACAGCCAGAAACCATAGAAGAACTCATCAAAACTTATGGGGCTAGAATACGATTCTCACCAGGAAACCAACCATATATCACTTTAAAAATTAAAGAAGAACAACAAAGCGAAATTCTCCAAGAAGTAAAGTGCTTTTTGGGGACGGGTCTAAATTGTTTAGCTAAATAAAAAGGAGTGCAAAGAAAAATGCAGGTAATTACCAGTAAAGATAACGAAATGGTTAAAAACATAAAAAGATTAAAAGAAAAGAAATATAGACAGCAAGAACAGGCTTTTATTGTGGAAGGTATTAAACTAGTACAAGAAGCGATACAAGAGCAAATGGTTATTAAGAAAATCGTGATTTGCGAGGATTGTATAACCGATGGTTCTATTAATCAGAATTTGTTGTATGAAATTGCAAAACAGGACTGCATGTATGTTTCTAAAAATGTATTTGATTCTTTAACCGATGTAGTCAATCCACAAGGAATTTTAGCGGTAATTGAAAAAAGAAATGAAGAATCTTCAATAGATTATGGGGAAGACATGTTGATTGTATTAGATGGTATTCAAGACCCAGGAAATTTAGGGACGATTTTAAGGACAATGGATAGTGCTGGTTTAAAACAGATTATTCTTTCAGAAACGACAACAGACCCTTATAACCCTAAAGTAATACGTTCAACGATGGGAGCGATTTATCGTATGAATATTATTCAATCTTCTAATATTATAGAAACGCTTAAAAATATACAAAAAAATAAATTCCAAGTAGTAGCTACTTCCTTACAGACACAAGAAAATATTTATACAATAGATTATCATAAAAAGGCAATTGTTATAGGTAATGAGGCAAATGGAGTTTCGAAAGAAGTACTAGAGTTAGCTAATCAGAAAGTGAAAATTCCTATGCTAGGAAAAACTGAAAGCTTAAATGCAGCGGTAGCAACGAGTATTATAATTTATGAATATGTAAGAAGAAAAATAATAGAGTAAACTATAAGGGACGGGGTAGTTTTGTTTAAACAAAACTGCCCCGTCCCCATCTGTTTAGAATTCACAGTTCTTTGGTGTTCTTGGGAATGGAATCACATCACGGATATTTTGCATACCGGTTAGATACATCATCATTCTTTCGAAACCTAAACCGAAACCTGCATGTTTGCTACTTCCAAATCTACGTAAATCTAAATACCACCAATAATCTTTTTCATCTAAGTTTAATTCTTGCATTCTTGCTTTTAATTTTTCTATATCTTCTTCTCTTTGACTACCGCCAATTAATTCACCAATACCAGGTACTAATAAATCTGTAGCAGCAACGGTTTTTCCATCATCATTTTGCTTCATATAGAAAGCTTTAATTTCTTTTGGATAGTCGGTTACAAAAACAGGTTTTCCAAAAATAACTTCACTTAAATATCGTTCGTGTTCTGTTTGAATATCACTGCCCCAATGTACAGGATACTCAAATTTGTCATTCACTTTTTCTAACTTGGCAATGGCATCTGTATAACTAATTCTTCCAAACTCAGAATTTAAAACATGGTGTAGTCTATCTAATAAGCCAGGACTAATGAGTTTATCAAAAAATTCCATCTCCTCTGGCGCATTTTCTAATACATAAGAAATAATATATTTAATCATGTCTTCTGCTAAATTCATGTCATCTTCTAAATCTGCAAAACACATTTCTGGTTCTATCATCCAAAATTCTGCTGCATGTTTTACTGTGTTTGAATTTTCAGCTCTAAAAGTAGGTCCAAAAGTATATACATTTCTAAAAGCAAAGGCATAGTTTTCTACATCTAATTGACCACTTACTGTTAAATGTGCACTTTTTCCAAAGAAATCTTTGCTGTAATCTACTTTTCCATCTTCTGTTTTAGGAATATTTTCAAAATCTAAGCTAGAAACACTAAACATTTCTCCAGCGCCTTCTGCATCACTACTAGTAATCAGTGGAGTATGCACATAAACAAATCCTCTTTCTTGAAAGAATTTGTGGATAGCAAAAGATAAAACACTTCTTACTCTAAATACAGCATTAAAAGTGTTGGCTCTTGGACGTAAATGTGCGATACTTCTTAAGTATTCAAATGAATGACGTTTCTTTTGAAGTGGATAGTCACTATCTGCTAAATCATAAATTTCTACTTTTGTAGCTTTAATTTCAAAAGGTTGTTTTGCATTTTCTGTTTTAACAACGGTTCCTTCTACAATAATTGAAGAACTAATACTTAATTTACAAATATCTGTAAAATTTTCTAATTGATTATCAAATACAATTTGAACATTGGTATAAAAAGAGCCATCATTTAACTCAATAAAACCAAAGTTTTTAGAATCTCTAACGGTTCTAACCCAACCGGAAACTTGTACTTGTTTTCCTACATAATTTTCTGTATCTCTATATAATTGTTTAACTAATGTGTCTTTCATAAACACGCCTCCTCTAAAATGATATCCCTATTATACAATAATATACACTATACAACAAGTAAAATAAGAAAAATTATAGAAAAATGAAAATATAAATGGAAGAAATATGCAAATGATTACATAAAGTTAATTGAATTCCATAAGGATAAACAGGAAAATAAAAATTACAAATGAAGTTAAAAGAAAGAGGGTTTGTTATATGAGAAAAGAAAAGGGAATAACTATGGTATCTTTAGTAGTAACCATTATTATATTAATTATCTTAGCAGGTATTAGTATACAAGTAACCATAGGAGAAAATGGGATTATAACCAAAGCAAAACAGGCTAAACAAAATATAACTTTGGCAGGGGAAGCAGAGGCCATACAATTAAACCAGTTATATTATGAATTAGAAACTGGTGGCGAGATGTCAGAAGATGAAGAATCCACTAAAAAAGATGAGATTATAAATTTACTTCAAAAACAAGTAGAAGAGTTACAAAAACAGGTGGCTAGCTTGCAAACAGAAAATGCAGAATTAAAGAAACAGATACAAGATTTAAATGTGCAAATAGCTAATTTACAAACAGAAATAGCCGATTTAAAAGCACAAATAGCTAGTAAAGACATAGAAATAGCAAACTTAAAAAAACAAGTCAGTGAAAAAGAAGCGAAAATACAAGATTTACAAAACCAATTAAATAGTTTGAATTCTTTACTGGCGCAAACTAATGCCACAGCAGATAAGATTTTATCAGGTTATAAAGCCTATAGTGGAGGAAAATTACTAACAGGTACCATGGTGAATAGAGGAGCAGTAAGTAGTAACTTAAATGCAGGTCAAAGTTATACTATACCAGCAGGTTATCACAGTGGTTCTGGAAAAATTACAGCCAATAGTTTAGAAAGTCAAACACAAGCTACTGCGACAGCTAATAACTTGAGTAATGGAAAAACAGCATGGGTAAATGGAGTAAAAATTACAGGAAATGGTGCAGATGTAAATAATGCCTATAATAATGGCTATAATGCAGGGTATGCACAAATGAAATCTAATAGTGTAGTATATACTTTTGGAGCAGGTACTTATAATCTATCAGATAGTTCAAAACCTTATTATGTAAAAGATTATGCTAAATTAACCAACAATCATTTTTATGGAAGCAGCTCATGGTCTGTAAATGTGAACTTTCATCATACGGACACTGCAGACCATAGCTATTCTGCTAGTGGAGGTGTGTCTTTTTCATATAATCCTAATACAGCGATATTAACGGTTACAGTGAATTCTATGAATAGTGGTAATATAACCTTAGTTTATATAAATTAAGAAAATCAGATATTTGTTTTTCCTTAAAAATCTATCAAAAAACTGGACACAAAGCCAATTTGGGATTATAATAGTACCAGTAAAATTAGAAAATAATAAAAGGAGATAGAATATGAATAATCAATATAGAAATCATACATGTGGAGAACTAAATAGTAAGCATATAGGAGAAACTGTAAAATTAGCAGGATGGGTACAAAGAATTCGTAACTTAGGTTCTATGCAATTTATTGACTTAAGAGACCAATTCGGTATTACACAAATTGTGATTTCTGATAAAAATACACAAATACAAGAAAAAGCAAAGCAGTTAGTAACAGAAAGTGTCATATCTGTGGAAGGAACTGTACTAGAACGTTCTAATAAAAACACCAAAATCCCTACAGGAGAGATAGAAATTGATGCAAAGCAAATAGAAGTATTAGGAAAATGTAAAAATGTACTTCCTTTTGAAGTTAACTCAGAAAAAGCGGACATTAGTGCTGTTAAAGAAGACTTAAGATTAGAATATCGTTTCTTGGATTTAAGAAATGAAAAAATCCACCAAAATATATTGTTTCGTTCTAAAGTACTAAAAGCACTAAGAGACAAAATGGATGAATTAGGGTTTGCAGAAATCCAGACCCCTATATTAGCCAATTCTTCACCAGAAGGTGCTAGAGACTTTTTAGTACCAAGTAGATTACACCCAGGTGAATTCTATGCATTGCCACAAGCACCACAACAATTTAAACAATTATTAATGGTATCAGGTTTTGATAAATATTTCCAAATAGCACCTTGTTTTAGAGATGAGGACCCAAGAGCCGATAGAGCACCAGGAGAATTCTACCAATTAGATTTTGAAATGAGTTTTGGAACCCAAGAGGAAGTTTTAGCTGTTTTAGAAGAAATATTTACCTCTACTTTTAAGAAATTTACAAACTGGAAAGTAGACGAAGGACCTTTTAGACGAATTACCTATAAAGAGGCTATGGAAATGTATGGTATCGATAAACCAGACTTAAGAAATCCATTAATTATCCAAGATGCAAGTATGCTATTTAAAGATACAGAATTTAATGCTTTTAAGGGAAAAATCGTAAAAGCGATTGTCGTAGAAAATGGAGCTATGCAAGGCAGAAAATTCTTTGATAATATGACCACCTATGCAATAGAAGAAGCAGGAGCAAAAGGTTTGGCTTGGGTAAAATTAGAAGAAGAAGGACCAGTAGGAGGTATTGCCAAATTTATTACCTCAGAAATGAAAGAGCAATTAGAAAACCATTTACAAGCCAAAGTAGGAGATAGCATCTTTTTTGTAGCAGATGAACAATTAGAAGTGGTACAAAAAATCGCAGGTCTTATTCGTATTGAATTAGGAAAAAGATTAGACCTAATCGAAAAAGAAGCTTATCGTTTTTGTTTTATTGTAGATTTTCCAATGTATGAATTATCAGACGAAGGAAAAATAGACTTTAACCATAATCCATTTTCTATGCCACAAGGAGGTATGCAGGCATTAAAAGAAAAAGACCCATTGGATATTGTCGCTTATCAATTTGATGCGGTATGTAATGGCTATGAAATGGCTTCAGGAGCGGTTAGAAATCATGACCCAGAATTAATGGTAAAAGCATTTGAAATAGCAGGTTATACAGAACAAGAAGTAGAAAGTCGATTTGGAGCTTTATTTAATGCCTTCCAATATGGAACACCTCCACATGCCGGTGCAGCACCAGGTGTAGATAGAATGCTGATGTTACTTGCTAATGAAGAAAATCTAAGAGAAGTAATTGCCTTCCCTAAAAATAAAAAAGCAAGAGATGTATTAATGGGAGCACCAAGCAGGGTAACCAAAGAACAACTAGAGGAAGTTCATATTCAAGTCATCGAAGAAAAAGAATAAAATAAGCAAGAAAGAGCACCTTTCTATAAAAAATAGATAACCAAAAACACATCCGACTTGCCCAACAAAGACGATGTGTTTTTTCCATAAAAGAGAAGGAAGAAAAAGGAGAAGTATATGGCCATTAAAAGGATAATACAAGATAGCGAGCCACTAATCAGACAAGTATCTAAAACAGTAGAACAAATAGATGAAACTATATTAGAGATTATACAGGATATGAAAGATACTTTAGATACTACACAAGGAATTGGCATTTCTGCTATTCAAATAGGGGAACCGAAACGTATGATTTATGTACATTATGAGGATAAAGAATACGTAGTTATCAATCCAGTGATTGTGAAAAAAATAGGAAATATGATAGATACAGAAGGATGTTTATCGGTTGTTCGTAAAGAATATTTCTTTGTATGTGGCGAGGTACCTAGGAGTTTTATTGTAGAAATAGAAGGAAAAAATGAGAAGGGTCAAGACATACATATAGTAGCAGATGGTATGCTTGCTAGAATTTTTCAGCATGAAATAGACCATTTAGATGGGATTTTATATACGGATAAAATGACAGGTTCTTTTTATACCTTTATGACAGAGGAAGAAAAAGAAAAGTGGAAAGAGGAAAGAAAACATAAGAAAAAGGGAAAAGTTTTATTAGGTATGAGTGGCGGTGTAGATAGTTCTGTAGCAGCGGTATTGTTGCAAGAAGCGGGTTATGAAGTGATAGGAGCCACTATGAGATTATGGGAAGCAGAAAAGCAAGAAGAAATTGAAGGCGGCTGTTGTTCTTTTAGCGCCACCGAGGATGCTAAAAAAGTTTGTGATACTTTACAGCTTCCACATTACATATTAGATTGTAAACAAGACTTTAGAAAATATGTTATAGAAGATTTTATACATGGTTACCAATGTGCTAAAACACCCAATCCTTGCATTGAATGTAACCAATATCTAAAATTTGGTAGCTTTTATCAAAAAGCATTAGAATTAGGATGTGATTATATAGCAACTGGCCATTATGCCAAAATAGAGTATGACGAGAAATATCAGGCTTATGTCATGAAAAAAGCTAAAGCAGAGGCAAAAGACCAAACTTACTTTTTATACCGTATACCAAAAGAAATATTATCAAAAGTATTATTTCCTTTAGAAGAATTAGCTGATAAAGAATTAGTAAGAAAAATAGCACAAATGCATCAGTTACCAGTGGCTCACAAGAAAGATAGTCAAGAGGTATGTTTTATACCAGATAATAATTATACTGGTTTTTTAGAAAAACAATTAATGCCAAAAGAGGGAAGAAAAGAAGGCAATATAGTACTACAAGATGGCAAAATATTAGGAAAACATAAAGGCTTAATTTATTATACAGTTGGACAAAGAAAAGGTTTAGGAATTAGTTATTCAAAACCATTATATGTTCTTAGATTAGATAGTAAAAAAAATGAGGTTGTTGTTGGAGAAGAACAAGAATTATATCAAAAAAGCTTATATGCTAGTTGTCTAAACTTTTTGGTAGATATAGATAAAAGCAAAAATATAGAAGTAATGGCTAAAGTCAGATATCGTAGTAAAGAAGCAAAAGCAACCATTATATGGAAAGAAAAAGATTGCATAGAAGTTAGTTTTGAAGAACCACAAAGGGCGATTACACCAGGACAGTCAGTGGTATTTTATTTAGGAGATGTCCTTTTAGGTGGTGGAAAAATTCTTTAAAAATAAAAAACGATTTTTGTTGAAATATGTTGAAACCAGGTAGAAAGAATGGTACAATAAATTATAGAATATTCGAGGAAGAGGTGAGGGCATGGAACAAGATGACCAAAACGCAGATAACCAAATCGGAGAAATATACGCAATTTTAAATGAAATAAAAGAAGAACAACAAAAAACGGAAAATATGATACAAAAGAATTATGCAGTAGTGATGAAAAAACTTTCAAAACTACAAGAGTATAATCAAATTGATGATATGAATAATCAGATTTTTGAAAGAAGATTGTGCAAAATGGAAGAAGCACTTAATCGTTTAGTAGGAAAGCAGGGTTTTTAAGAGAGAATGACATCTCTCTTTTTCTAATAGCAATTAAACAAGAAGAATAAATTGAAAGACAAAAAACAATCTGTCTAATTTGCGTTTTTTTGTTATTATTTATTTGATTTTTATGTTAATTTATAGTATAATATAATCTATAAAAAATTGTAAAGGAGAGTTATTATGACTATAGGACAAACCTGTTTCTTGCATGAGTACTGTACAGATTGCCCTGAACGGAGGAATTGTACAGTAAGGCCAACATTTTATTCTGATGAGGAATATCAGTACTGGAGAAATCAAACATTAAAGCAGGGTGAAATGACTGCGAAATTTCTTAATTTTTCTAATGATGCTATTCTTATCGGTTTAAATATTGGAGTACAGATGATGGACAAACGTAGAAAGAAAGAACGAGAAATACATCCAACTTTCTCATTAGAATAACACTTCTTTGTCTGATAATGAATTTTTGTCAGATGCATTTGACAAATCACATCTAATTAACCCCTCTGTCGTGAGACAAAGGGGTTTTGTCATAGTTAAAAAATTACTACAATCCTTTTATACATTGTCTGTGTGACTAGTCATAGAAAGTAAGTCATAAAAGGTTTTAAAAGTATAGCCTTGTTCTTTTAAGTAAACAATAGAATCATTTAAAGCCGTATAGGACTTGCTGACATCACTAGTATCATGCATTAATATCACTAAACTTTGTTTATTTTCACAAGTCTTTTTCAAGTTTGCTAATAATTGTGAAGCAGAATATTTTTTTAAAGAATCACTATTTAAAGCATTCCAATCTACATAGCAATAGCCAATTTCTTTTAAGTATTGTTTACAATTTTTCTTAGCAGTAGCATATGTTTTACTATGAGACCCGTTTGGAAAGCGGAATAAGTGGGAATGATAATGAGGAACCTCAATAGCTTCAGAAATAGCTTCATCTGTTGTTAAAATTTCCTCAATAAAATGGTCTTTGCTCTGATAGAGTTTATTGTTTTTATGGGAATACGTATGATTGGCAATGAAATTACCTTCCTCATAGGCTCTTTTTACAATGGCGGGAAATTCCTTAACACGATAACCAATCACAAAAAAACTACCTTGGACTTGTTGCTCTTTTAGAATATCTAAAATTTTAGGAGTAGCTACCTTAGTAGGGCCATCATCAAAAGTAAGATATGCCACTTTTTCTTCTCCATAATAAAGGTCATCTAGCTTGTCTTGTAAATTAGTGACTAAGCTAAAATCTAGGGTTTCCTCAGGAGATAAAAATGGCTTAGAAGAGTTGCTACAGCTATCTTCATCACCAGAAGCATAAATCTGATAAAACACAACACCAGATAATAAAATAGCTAAAGTGCCAAGTAGTATGTAAATATGTTTTTTAGTAATCATCACGGATTTCATAAATTTCATTCACCTAAAAGCAGTATATGCTATAAAAACAAAAACATGCTAACATAGTAAGCTTAAATAAATCTTAAAATTACAAGAATAGTATTGATAAATTAAGCAAATAACGGTAAAATAACGCTATATAGAATGAGAAAACAAGGAGAAAGATAAAAAATGAAAAAGAGTATACGATTTTTTATAGTATTATATTTAGCAAAGTTAGCAAGAATTGCCCTAAAAGTGATAGGAAGAGATGCTACCTATTTCCCAGGAAAGTTAGCAGTTACCTTATGTCCAGACTTTTTAGGTAGAATAGATAAACCTAAAACTATCATAGGTGTAACGGGAACCAATGGAAAAACAACGGTGTGTAATATGATTGAAGATACATTACGTGAGAATGGTTATGATTTTATGGATAATCATTTAGGTTCTAATATTAATTCGGGAATAGCCTCAACCTTAATTGAAAATGCTACTTTAACTGGAAAGATGAAAAAAGAGATGGCTGTATTTGAAATTGATGAAAGAAGTGCTGTTAAAGTATATCCTTATATCACACCTACTTATTTGGTATGTACGAATTTATTTAGAGATTCTTTAAAAAGGAATGCCCATACAGAATTTATATTTGATATCTTAGATAAACATATACCAAGAGAAACCAAGTTAGTATTAAATGGTGATGACTTAATTGTTAGTAGCCTAGCTAAAGAAAATGAACGTGTTTATTTTGGAATAGAACGATTAGATACAGATACCGATACTTGCTATAACATAGCTAGAGACATGATTGTTTGCCCACAATGCGACAGTAAATTAGTCTATGATTTTGTAAGATATAATCATATAGGAAGAGCACATTGTAGTAAATGTCATTTTGCTTCTCCTCAAATAGACTATGATGTGACTAGTTTAGATTTTGAGAATATGAAAATGACCATGCAAACGAAGGGAAAAGAAGAACAATATGATTTAATTAACAACAATATTATTAACATCTATAATATATTAGCAACCATTAGTCTATTAAGAGAACTAGGACTAGAACCTACAGCGATTAATCAGTCTTTAAGAAAACAGGAAATTGTAGATACTAGATATAGTAAAGAGATAGTAGAGGGGATAGAAATGGTAACGCATTTAGCCAAAGGAATGAATCCCATTGCTTGTTCTAGAGTTTTTGATTATGTCAGAAAGGAAAAAGGTAGTAAAGCGGTTATCTTATTATTAGATGATTTACATGAAGCAGCAAACTCTTCAGAAAACATAGCTTGGCAGTATGATACAGACTATGAATTTTTAAATGATGAATCTATAAAACAAATTTTAATGGCAGGTGCTAGACATCTAGATGGCTATGTGAGACTACTAATGGCAGGTGTACCAAAAGAAAGAATTGTCCATGTCAGAAATGAAATGGAATTAGTGGAAAAACTTAAATTAGAAGGAATTGATAAAATTTTCATTTTACATGATTTATATGCCATAGCTTTAAAAAATAAAATCAAAGAACGTGTAGAACATAAAATTAGACAAGAAAAAGAAATAATGGACAACCAAAAAGAAGCGTAAAAAATAGATAGGAGAAAAGAAAATGGAAGAAACAAAAACCATAGAAATATTATTTCCGGAGTTTTGTAATTTATATGGTGATATTAGTAATATGCAATATTTAAGAAAATGTATGCCAGAAGCCAATTTTATAGAAACAGCATTTGATGAGGAACCTACCTTTGTAAAAGGACAGGTGGATATGATTTATTTAGGTCCTATGACGGAAAGAATGCAAGAAAAAGTCATACAAAAATTGCAAGTTTACCAAGAGAGAATTCAAGAATTGATAGAAGAAAATGTTGTATTTTTGTTAACAGGAAATGCGATGGAAATAGTAGGAGATTATATTCAAAAAGAAGATGGGAGTAGAATAGAAGCTTTAAAGTTGTTCCCTATCTATAGCAAAAGAGATATGATGCATAGACATAATAGCCATTTTATAGGAAAATTTGAAGATATCGATATAGTAGGATTTAAAAGTCAGTTTAGTATGAGCTATGGAGATAATGAAAAAAATTATTTTGCTACAGTAGAAAAAGGCATTGGATTAAATAGTCAATCCAAATTAGAAGGTATCAGAAAAAATAATTTAATAGCTACCTATCTCATAGGTCCTATTTTAATATTAAATCCACTGTTTACAAAAAAAATCATAGAAATGATGGGTGTTCGAACACCTAGAATAGCACTTGCAGAAGAAACCATGTTAGCCTATCAACAAAGATTAAAAGAATTTAGAAGTTTGTAAAGAATTGTAACAAAAGAAGAGGAATAAAAAGAAGTCATGAACGAAACTTTCATAAAACAAGAAAATAAAATTATTTTGTTATCGATATTAGGTATTTGTTTTGCTTTTCTAGGATGGAGCGATGTTGTTAGCGATTTCCTATATCATGAATTTTCAGATGTAGAAAATATTGTACTAATAATTTCAGTAGTCGGATTTTTATGTTCTTCTTTTTCCACTATTGCTAATATCATTATTGTAAAAATTAGTGATAAAAATCCAAAGGTCATATTTTTAGGATTACTAAAAATAACGTCGGCTTTAGCAATAGTAGTAGGACTTTCTATATTTGTACATAATGTATATATTTTTTCTGTTTGCTATGTACTTTACATTGCTTTTGTAGAATTGTTATCTATGTATCATTTTGCCTTTGAAAGTAGTACAACAGAAGAAACACGTTTTATACAAGTCGAAAATAAAAGAAAAACCTTATTTAAAATTCTAACTTCTGCTAGCATATTGGTTTCTAATTTTCTAATTGTGCATTATGGAAGAAATGGATTTTTAGTGACTACTATTGTATGTGCACTCTTATTTCTAGGAACTTATTTTAATTTAAAATCGATTACTTGTAAAAGGATACCAAAGAAAAAAGAAAAGTTTTTACAAAAATTACATATAAAAAAGTATTCTAAGAAAATAAAATTGTATGGAATCAGTAGTATGCTTACTAAATTTGCACTCTCTAATATTACTATTGTATTTTCTATGATGTTTTTAAAAAACAATATGCCATTTGAGGTATTAAAAGATATTAAAAATTACGCGGTTATATTTGCTATTATAGGATATTTCATCGTTAAAAAGGCCAATCTTCACAATAAAGAAGTTACAATGAGCATTTTAACAGAAATAGCAGTAGCTATTGCCATCTTTTTAGCTTTTTGGAATCGTTATTTTCTAATTTTAGTAGTGGGGTTACAAACCATACATAATTTAGTGGAATTAGCTGGTAGATTTAAGATATTAGAAAACGATACCTATAAAGAAAATAGAATAGAGAAAAATGCAATTATAGATATTGGTGTCTATGCTTCACAAGCCTGTGCATCTGTAATTTTATTAAATTTAGAATTTGAAAAAGCCATTGGATTAGTAGGCTTATCGTTAGTATTAGCAGTCTTTTTGAAAATACCAATGATGGAAAGTGAAGATAAACATTTAGAGGTAAAAGGATAAAAGAGGAGAAGCATATATGATTAAAAATATAGTATTTGATGTAGGAAATGTATTAGTAGATTTCAAACCGAGGGAATATTTAGCACAATTTTCTTTTTCAGAAGAATTACAAGAACAGTTATATGAAATCATTTTCAAGAGTCCAGGTTGGCTTGACTGTGATAGAGGAACTTACCCAACCATTGCTAATTATCGAGAAGTACTAATACAAGAGAATCCCCACTTGAAAGAAGCTATAGAACAAGTATTAAATGAAAATTGGGTAGAAAAATTACATATAGAAAAACCAGATAGTATTGCTTGGTTAAAAAAGTTGAAGCAAAAGGGATATGCTATCTATTTATTTTCAAATTGTGCAAAAGAAACTTATACCTATATGAAGACATTATCTTTTTATCCATATATAGATGGAGGTGTATATTCTTTTGAAAAACATTGGTGCAAACCAGAAAAAGAGATGTATATGTATTTATTAGAAACGTGTTATATTAAGCCAGAAGAAAGTATTTTTTTAGATGATAATGTAGCTAATATAGAACAGGCCAAGGTTTGTGGTATGCATGGTATTGTTTTTGAAAATATAAAGCAAGCTAAAAAGCAGTAGAACAGATAATAGAAGAAGAGGAAAGTAAATGAATTTAAGAGAAGAAATAGAGAACTATATACCTTTTGATGAACGAGAAAATGCAGAAAAGCAAGTCATACTTACCTTTATGGATTCTTTTACAGATGTCTTAACGAGAAATAATCCAATAGGTCATTTTACAACATCGGCATTGGTAGTTAATCACCAAAGAACAAAAGTACTAATGATTTATCATAATATATACCAGTCTTGGGCATGGGTTGGTGGACATGCTGATGGAGAAGAAGATTTAAAAGCAGTGGTAAAAAGAAAAGTTGCCGAAGAAACAGGCATAGAGCATGCTAACTTTTTAGTAGATGGAATTTTTGGTTTAGAAGATTTGATGGTTGCGCCACATTATAAAAGAGGAAAGTTTGTACCAGCGCATTTACATTTGGATGTTACCTATCTATTAGAGGCAGACGAAAAAGAGGCAATTCGTATTAAGGAAGATGAGAATAGTGCTGTCAAATGGATACCTATTGAACAAGTGGTAGAAAGTAGTACAGAGGAGCATATGAAACCTGTTTATGAGAAATTAATTCATAAATTACGAAGTTTAGAGAAATAATAAGAAAAAGCAAAGGATGAGTCATAAAAGAAAAGAACTCATCCTTTTTAGATAGGAGGAAAAGAAATGAGTAGTCAATTATATATTCATGGGGATATTCTTACTATGGAGGATGAAAATCCATATGTGGAGGCTGTTTTTGTAAAAAATAGTCGTATACAAAAAGTAGGTAAGAAAAAAGAAGTAGAGGCTTACTTAGAGGAAGATACAAAGGTTATAGACTTAGAAGGAAAGACTATGTTACCAAGTTTTATAGATGCGCATAGTCATATTACCGCCTTTGCACAAACACTAGCTTATGTAGATTTAAGTAGTGCAAAATCTATAGAGGAAATCATACAAAAGTTACAAGCTTATATAAAAGATAGAAAATTAAAAGAAGGAGAATGGATAATTGGTTTTGGTTATGACCATAATTTTCTAAAAGAGAAAAGACATCCCAATAAACTAGACTTAGATAAAATCTCTACAAAATATCCAATTTTAATTAGTCATGCTTCTGGCCATATGGGTATTACAAATTCATTAGGATTAGAAAAAATGCAGATAACCAATAAAACAAAAAATCCAGAAGGTGGTAGCTATGGTAGAATGGACCATTTAGAAGAACCAGATGGATATATGGAAGAAACCGCTTTTATGCAAAATGCTAAAATAGCGGGCAATATGACCACACAAAAATATTTAGATTTATTAGAAGAAGCACAGGAAATTTATTTGAAAAATGGAATTACTACGGTGCAAGATGGACTAACTAAACAACAAGATTTTGAAATGTTAAAACAAATGGCACAAAAAAATAGATGGAAAGTAGATGTTGTCTCTTATGTGGATATGGCAGATAATAAACAGATAGTACAAGATAATCCAAGCTATGTAAGACAGTATCAGAATCACTTAAAAATAGGTGGCTACAAGATAATTTTAGATGGTTCTCCTCAAGGAAGAACAGCATGGTTATCAGAGCCATATATAGGGGAAGTAGAGTATAGAGGGTATCCTTCTAAAACAAAAGAACAAGTAAGAGGATGCATACAAATATCTTTAAATGAACATATGCAATTATTAGCCCATTGTAATGGGGATGCTGCAGCACAGCAATATATAGAAGCTTATGTAGAAGAAAGTAAACAGATAGCAGATGTAGTTACAAGAAGACCTGTTATGATACATGCCCAGACTGTTCGAAATGACCAGTTACAAGTCATGAAACAGATAGCAATGATACCTTCTTTCTTTGTAGCACATACGTATTATTGGGGGGATGTGCATATACAAAATTTAGGTGAGCAAAGAGCTAAAAGAATTAGCCCTGCTAAAGAAGCGGTAGATTTAAATATGTGTTTTACTTTTCATCAAGATACACCTGTTTTACAACCCAATATGTTGGAGACAATCTGGTGTGCTGTTAATAGAAGAACGAAAGAAAGCGTGCTGCTAGGAGAAGAGCAGTGCATCAGTGTATATGAAGCTTTAAAAGCAGTTACTATTTATGCAGCTTATCAGTATTTTGAAGAAGAAGAAAAAGGTTCTATTAAAGAAGGAAAGAAAGCACAATTTGTTTTGTTAGATAAAAATCCTTTGAAAGTGCCTAAAGAAGAGATTAAGCAGATTCAAGTCATACAGACGATTTATGAATAAAGCAAGACTGGAAAAAATTTCAAAGGAAAATAGAAGAAAACAGGAAAAAAGACTGGAAATTTCAGTAAAAATAAGATATACTATCCTAATAAAAAATAGGAAACACCTTCCAATATTACAATTATATTACAAAAATGTTGCAAAAATATGACAAATGTGTTATAATAAGGATATATTCAAAAGAGAAGGTGAAAGTTATGGAAGTAATGACAATAATTACCATATTGCTTTCGGTAATAGGTTTATTAATTTTATATGCCGTTATGCAATTAAAATTAGCAGGTATCCATGTAAAAGATTTCTGGAGTTTTATAGAAGCAAATCAAATGTTAGATAAATTATATGCATTTTCTAAAAAGTATGAGAAAATGAGTCCACAAGAACAAGTGATTTTCTTAATGGAAGCAGAAAAAGTATTTGATGCTTTTGATAAAATACCACAGATGGTATGGGAAGAAGAATATAGTAAATATACAGATGTCCTAGATACTTATAAAAATATTAAAGTATTAAGATGGGTTTCTAATTAAGTCGTTTTAACATAAAAATTTATATAGAAAAAATAAACTGTTTTGGTCTAACTCCCTAAAACAGTTTATTTTTTTGTTTGGAATAAATGTATAAAAGATAACATAAAATTAGTTGAAAAGGAGAACTAAAATACAGAAAATAAATAGATAAAAAGAATATTGACATTAACCAAAAGGTAATATAAAATTACCAAAGAGAAGTATGAAACGAGAAAAAATGGAAAACATAAGAAAAAGAAAAGGAGAAAAACCATGAAGGAAGAAACAAAACAAAAAGGCATTACTTTAATTGCTTTAGTGATTACCATTATTATTTTAATCATTTTAGCAGGGGTGGCCATCAATACCTTAGTTGGTGAAAATGGAATTATCACACAGGCTAAAAGAGCTAAAGAAGAAACCAGTCAAAGTCAAGAAAAAGAATTAAGGGATATAGCTAGTTTAGAGCAGCAAATGGAAGAAGCATTGGCGCAATCCTTTGACACAAAAAAAGGAGTCAATAAACCTAAGTTAGCAGAAGGAATGAAGGCAATTAGCTTTAATGAACCGAGTAATAGTGCTAAAGGAGAAGTAAAAGAGAGTCAACCAGATGCAGAGGATTGGTATGATTATAAAAGTAAGAAATGGGCCAATAGCCAAACCGCAGATGGTAGTATATGGGTATGGATACCTAGATATGCCTATAGAGTTAATACTAATACAAAAACTTTTGATATTCAATTTTTAATAGGAACAACGGATAATTACTATGATGAGAATGGGCAAATACAAACGGCAAAACGTTGCAATAGTGAAGAGGAATTAGTAGATACTACAGTTGGATATACCGTACATCCCGCCTTTACAGATGAGACAAAAGTAAATTTTAGAAATGGAGGATGGGATAAAGAATTAACCGGAATTTGGGTAGCTAAATTTGAAGCAGGATATGCTGGTGGGAATAATAGTGCCCCGATCAAAGCAAGTAAAGTCAATTATACACAAAAAGATGCATGGATAAGTGCTGGTGAATCTCAAACAGGAGCAGAGTCTTATCAACCAGCACGTAATTGGCTAGATGGTATCTATGGGGAGAACACTAGTATCAAATATCCTACTTTTCAAGGGACAACGTATACTATGAATTATATTAGTAATCAAGATGCCTTTTCTCTTGCAAAAGCATTGACACAAGAAGGAAATATCTATGGGTTGACTAAAAGTGCAGATAGTCATTTAGTAAAAAACAGTGAATGGGGTGCAATTGCTTATTTATCACAAAGTATGTATGGATTAAATGGTACAGATATTGCTATCAATAATATTAACTTAAACAGTGGAGGAGCAAAAAGAACGAATACACAGGGAAAATCAGGAGTAGATAGTGTGTATAGTGTGACAGGTTGTACAACAGGAGAAGCAAGTCCAAAACAGAAGATAACGACAATTGCCAATATCAACAGTACAACAGGTAATACAGCAGCAGATGGCGTCTATACTTGGAATCAATTAACTGGAACAAAAGCGAGTTCTACAGGAACGATTTATGGTGTGTATGATATGAGCGGCGGTTTTGAAAAGGTTTCTATGTATATAGCTAATGGGAATAATGTGTTAAAACAATATGGAGAGGCAATGGCTTATGAAAATAATTCCTTAAAACAAGTTAGTACAAAGTATACAACTTGTTATCCATTCGATAGAACAGTAGATAATACACAAGTGATAGAAAATGCAGAAAATGGGGAAAAAGCAAGTATACAAAATTGGTTAACCAATACAAAAATTTATGGGGATGCTATTCGAGAAGTTTCTAAAAGTGGAGATGCCGATACGGGATGGTATAATGATTATATACGATATATGTGTTTAAACAATCCATTTGCCGTACGTAGTGGCGCTGTAACATCCGAGAAATCAGCAGGATTATATTATATGTATCCTCATAATGGTACTAGTCACTATTTTCATGGCTTTAGAGCAGTATTAGTAGTAAACTAGTAAAATGTCTAAATAAGAAATGAAAACAGTAGAATTATAAAAATAGTAGGAAGAACGAGAATGTTTAATTGCATTCTTGTTTTTTCTATCTAGGTTAATTATTAGAATAAAAGGTATAATCTCTTTTAAAATAACAATAATAAGAATAGCAAGTAAAAAGGTGAATAAAATAGAATAAAGCAAAACAAGATAGGAAGGGATTTATACCATGAAAATTCGATATTTTGACCATGCAGCTACAACAGCTGTGAAAGAAGAGGTTTTAAAGGAGATGCTACCATATTTTAGCATAGAGTATGGAAATGCTTCTTCTTTATATAGTGTAGGTAGAATGGCTAAAAAAGGCTTAGAACAAGCAAGACAAAGGGTAGCAAGTGCCTTGAATGCCAATGCTAAGGAAATCTATTTTACTTCTTGTGGAAGTGAAAGTGATAATTTGGCTTTAAAAGGTGTATGCTATGCTAATCAAAATAAAGGAAAACATATTATAACTACTAAAATTGAGCATCCAGCCATATTACAAACTTGTCAGACATTAGAAAGACAAGGGTATGAAGTGACTTATTTATCAGTAAATGCAGAAGGAATGATATCTTTACAAGAATTAGAAAATGCGATAAAAGATACGACTATTTTGATTAGTATCATGTTTGCCAATAATGAAATTGGAACGATGGAGCCAATATATGAAATTGGGCAAATAGCTAAAAAACATGGAATTTTATTTCATACTGATAGTGTGCAAGCCATTGGTAATGTTCCAATTGATGTTCAAAAGTTACAAATAGATTTGTTATCCATGTCTGCACATAAATTCTATGGGCCAAAAGGTGTTGGTGCTTTATATGTAAGAGAAGGTGTAAATTTTGAAAGAATCCAAGATGGTGGTCATCAAGAGAAAAATAAAAGGTCAGGAACAGAAAATATAGCAGGGATTGTAGGGTTAGGTAAAGCTATAGAACTAGCCTATCAAGATTTTGATAAATATAATCAAAAACTAATAGAATTAAGAGATAGGTATATTTCCCAAGTAGAAAAGCTTATTCCAGATGCCAAACTAAATGGGCATAGAACTAAAAGATTGCCAGGAAATGCTAATTTTTCTTTTCCGTTTATAGAAGGAGAAGAATTGTTATTAAGATTAGATGCTAAAGGAATTTGTACCTCTACCGGAAGTGCCTGTTCATCTGGAAATCCAAGTCCTTCCCATGTGCTTTTATCCATTGGCTTACCAAGTCAAATGTCTCAAGGAACACTACGTGTAACCATAGGAGAGGAAAATACGATGGAAGATATAACCTATTTAATTCAAAATTTAACACAAATAGTAGAACAATTAAGACAAAAGAATCCGGAATATCAGAATTAAAAAAGTAAATCAGAAAATCAGAAAATAAGAAAAAATATATAACGTATAAAAAGAGAAAAAGAGCATCATACTAAAATTAGAATAAGAAGAAGGGTGCGCTTAAGAAACCATGGAAAAAGTAAAAAAAGTAGGAATTGGTATAACAGCAGGAATCATTAGTGGTCTATTTGCATCAGGCGGTGGACTACTATTAGTTCCTGCTTTTATTTATTTGTTAAAATTACGAGATAGAGAAGCAAGAGGAACTTCCGTTTTTTGCATATTACCAATGGTTCTTACTAGTAGTATTTTTTATTACCAAGGTAATTATATGAAATGGGATATTGGTATGAAATGTGCAATAGGTGGAATTATAGGAGGGATTATAGGTGCTAAATTATTAAGAAAATTACCGACTAAATATGTGAAAATTGCTTTTACAGTTTTTTTATTATATGTTTCTATGAAAATGTTTTTTCAATAAAATTAGAAATAAACAGAAAGAAGGGAAAATATTGGAAATTATTTTTGGTATTTTAGCAGGTATTGTAACTGGATTAGGAATGGGAGGAGGTACCGTTCTTATCTTACTACTTTCTTTCTTTATGGGGATGGAGCAACATGTAGCACAAGCTACCAATTTAATTTTCTTTATTCCAACGGCAGTAGCTGCAATTATTATCAATGGGAAACAAAAAAATGTCAATGTAAAATTAGGTATAGAAATTGCCATTTATGGTATTATCGGAGCTATCATAGGAGCAGTTATTTCAGAAAATTTAGAGGCACATACTTTAAGAAAATATTTTGCTGTATTTATTTTTATAATTGCATTACATGAGATATATACCTTATATAAAACGTATAGAAAAAAGGAAAAAAAGACATAATAAGTGTATATCAATAAATTGTAAAAGGAGGAGAAAATGGATATGAAATTTATAAAAGGAATGGTAGTAGGAGGAATTGTATCAGTAGGTGCCGCTTTTATGTACAAAGAAATGAGTGGAAGAAACAGAAAACAAATGATAAAAAAAGGAAAACAATTTGCAAGAAAAATGGGAATTATGTAAAAAGTGTCCATGGGGGACGTTTCTGTATGGCAATTTTGCCATTCGAGCAACGTCCCCCATGGACACTTTTCTTAGCTTGCTTTTTATGTAAGGTATGGTATAATAAAACATATTAAAAAAAGAAAAATATAAAGGAGAAACCGTATGAAAAGAAATGGAACTAGACCAATTCAAGTTGGTAATGTAACAATTGGTGGACAAAATAGAGTGGTTATTCAATCAATGGCAAATACAAAAACAAAGGATGTAGCGGCAACAGTAAAACAGATTTTAGATTTAGAAGAAGCAGGCTGTGAAATTATAAGAGTGGCTTGCTTAGATAAAGAAGATGCCAAGGCTATAAAGCAAATTAAAGAACAGATACATATTCCCATTGTAGCAGATATCCATTATGATTATGAGATTGCATTAGAAGCTATAGAAGCAGGGGTAGACAAGGTTAGAATTAATCCAGGTAACATTGGTAGTAAAGAAAGGGTAGAAAAAGTAGTAGAAGCCTGCAGAAAAAGAAAGGTACCAATTCGTATAGGGGTTAATAGTGGTTCTTTAGAAAAAGATTTATTAGAAAAATATGGTGGAAGACCTACTGCTAAAGCAATGGTGGAAAGTGCCAGAAGGCATGTAGAAATATTAGAGTCTTTAAATTTTCACGATATTTGTTTATCTTTAAAGGCTTCTGATTTAGATTTGTGTATAGAAGCATATGAGGAAGCTAGTCAGACTTTTAATTACCCTTTACATATTGGGATAACAGAAGCAGGTACTGCTTTTAGTGGTACGATTAAGTCTAGTATAGGTTTAGGTGTTTTATTAAGAGAAGGAATTGGCGATACACTTCGTGTTTCCCTATCAGATGACCCAGTTGAAGAAGTAAAAGTTGCCAAAGAAATTTTGAAAAATTGTGGATTATATCACAATGCACCTAAATTGGTAGCATGTCCTACTTGTGGAAGAACACAAATTGATTTGATTCCAATTGCTAAACAAGTGGAAGATTTCTTACAGACGATACATGCAGATATTACAGTAGCTGTTATGGGCTGTGCTGTCAATGGACCAGGAGAAGCTAGAAATGCAGATATTGGTATTGCAGGTGGTGTTAAAGAGGCCTTATTATTTAAAAAGGGAGAAATTATTAAAAAGGTGCCACAAGAGGAAGTCGTAGAAGTTTTAAAAGAAGAAATTTTAACGATGATTGGTCAAAAACAAAAATAGGGGAATGATAGGTAATGGAAATTATAGTAGGAAAAATGGCAGGCTTTTGTGGAGGCGTTTCCAATGCTGTAGAAAAAGCCAAAGAAGAGTTAGTAAATGCGAAGAATAATACGGTTTATTGTTTAGGAGAATTAGTACATAATCAGGAAGTAATGAGAGAACTTTCTCATAAAGGTATGCACTTTATAGAAAATATAGAGCAAGGTTGTGGAAAAGTTATTATTAGAGCGCATGGAATAACCAAACAGATTTATCATGAGGCTAAGAAAAAGGGAATTACTTTAGTGGATTTAACTTGTAAAAAAGTTTTGAAGATTCATGAAATGGCACAAGCATATGCCAATAAAGGGTATTATATCTTTTTAGTCGGGGATAAGGAGCATCCTGAAATTATAGGAACACATAGCTTTTGTGGAGAAAATGTATATAAATTAGCTGGTCAAGAGGATGTTAATGAGGCAATTAGAGAGTTAAAGGAGTCCAATATTCAAAAGGTGGTTATGTTAGCACAGACAACCTATAATATGGAAAGGTTTGAAAGAGTGATTAATGACATAAAAGCTAAATTACCTAATCAAATAGAATGTGTGGTTCATAAAACGATTTGCGAGGCTACTAAGCTAAGACAAGAAGAGACAAGTCGTATTTCTAAGCAGGTAGATGGTATGATTATTATTGGTGGAAAAAATAGTTCCAATACGAAAAAATTATATGAGATTGCTAAGCAAAATTGTAAGCAGGTAGTTTTAGTAGAAAATAAAACACAACTAGAATTAGAAAAGTGGCTAAATTGTGAAAAAGTAGGTATTATGGCAGGGGCATCTACACCAAAGGAGAGCATTAATGAAATTGTAGAAGTACTAAAAAAACAAGTTGTTTGTGTATAAAAATGTTAATAGAGGTATGAATTCATACCTCTATTATTGTCTGATTAGTTTTAATTTGCAGTATGTAATCGCCAGTTTTTAATGTTCCAACTTCTTGAATTTGAGAATTTCCAGATAAATTAAGTTTTGTCCAAAACCATAAGTCTTTATCAGCCATTTTAATGCCTAAATGACTAACCATAGAAGAGCCATCTAGAGCTCTAACCGAGTACATGACTTTTACTGTTCTTGAGGAATCTGTAACGGTAAAGGGAACATCAACCATAATAGATTCCAGAAAAGTGATAAGTGTTTATCCATTAATATATGTACTAATAATTAATTTATAATTGGTATTTTGTTAATAGATTAAACAATGTAATAAAAAAGGAGGATAGCAATGAGAAATAAAAAAGTAATCATAATAGCATTATTGGTGGTTATTATAATCGCTGTAGGAGTAATAATTATAAAACCATTCTATGATTCTAAAAAGTTCGAGGATATAGAAAGAGAAGAATTAATAGAATATCTAGAAAATATAAAGGATGTTACACAAAAGCAAAACAAAATAAAGGAAGCAATAGAAAAAAATTGGATAACAGAGCAACAAGCAAATGAGATTAGGTAAAACTAAAAGGAATAAGACTAAAAAAATTAAAACATATTTATGTATAAAAAACTGGATGGGGTTTGAAATTCCATCCAGTTTTGAATATACGCAAATGTTGTTTTATATTACCTTTTGTGAAATTGGATAAATATTATTTATTCACATGAAGATTCTTCACAAGACTCTTCACATTCACTTCTTAAGCAAGGTTTGCAACCTTCTGGTCTTTGACAATCCATTTTAACACCTTTTAAACATTTTCCTTCATGTTTACAAGCAGTGCATACCTTACAATGTTTTACGTTATCTACCCGTCGAAGTTTAAATTTTAAAATTTTGGACATATTAATAGTTCAAAATTCTCTGGATTAATGTCTTTTTTATAACACTTTTCTTTTTTTAAGTAATATACTACAGAGATAACGCTTTTTAACAAATCATTCTTTTCTTTCATATCCGTACAAGAGAAATATTCTTTAAGAACATTTTCAACTTTAGGAATTAAGTCTTTCTTAGCTTTTTCAGTTTTTTCTAATTCAGAGAGTTCTAATTCTAAGTCTGTATATTGAGAAGAAAGCTCTTTTTGCTCCTTTAATATCTTATTTTTTCTTTCTTCAAAAATATCTAAGGTATAAGTACCTTTTTCTAAAAAATCATAAATTTTTTCTAGCCTTTTTTTACATTCAACTAGAGAATTAGCAACTTTGTCTAACGAATTTTTTTTCATAGCAATAATTTCATTTGCATTTGACTGTACAATATCAACTTTATCTATGTCATCTTTATATTTATTTAACCATTCTTGTAATCCATTTAATATTTTTTTTTCTACAATAGTGATTTTGCTTGATACATTGTCGCATTTTGAATTTGTACATGATAATATCGTAGGACTAATTCGATACATCATTCTGCCACATTTTGCGCAACGAATTAATCCAGCTAAAGGATTTTGAATATTATATATTCCAGGAATTGGAGCATTATTATTAGCTTTCTTTTTTTGTTGTACAAGATTGAAAGTTTCTTCATCAATAATAGGCAAATGTAACCCGTCTACTAGGATTACATCATTATTTTTATTTTTTGGTTGAGTAATAACAATTTTCCCATCCTTAAACGCTTTTACTACTTTCCTATCTCTCCATCGTATTTTGCCAATATAAACAGGATTAGATAAAATATCTCTTATGGAGTTAGTAGACCATGAGTCAGACTTTAAAGGCTTAATATTTAAATTATCTAGATATCTACAAATGTCCGCCGGTATTATATTTTGATAACAGTACATGTCATATATCATTTTTACTACTTCTGCTTGTTCTGGTATTATTTCTAATGTCCAACCCTTATCATTTTCTATTTTTTTTCTTTTATATCCATAAGGAGGTCGACTACCTGGAAATTTTCCTTGACTAGCACTAGTAGCTCTTCCGAGTTTGAAGTCTTCTATTGATTGTATTATATTCCCTTCTAGACATAAATAAACCAAACTCGAAATATTCTCTATCAAATTCATTATCTGGGTCGTAAATTTTAACAGGTGTTATAATTTTAGTATTGGAATATTGAAACGCATTTGCTACAATTCCTTGGTCTAAAGTATTGCCACGTGCAAGACGTTCTACTTCTACAACTAGTACCCCAGAATACAATCCTTGCTCTACTAATTGTAATAAATTTTGGATTACGGGTCTTGAAGAAATACTATCTCCAGACACTACTTCTTTAAAAGTATCAATTTGTTCACGTT
>CATXTS010000009.1 GCA_958402495.1 uncultured Clostridiaceae bacterium | reverse complement strand
CTTTACTTTTTTATATTTTTTCTTTTTATTTTCCCCCAGATTATTTAACTCATATTTCCTTTTGTGCTATGAAATAGATTTTTTGTGTGAAATGAAAAAGTAAAAGCAAGTATAATACTATTAAATAGAATTTAGTCTTACAAAGGTTATTAATGTACAACTTAATGCGATTTTGATATAATATATTTGCAAATGTTTTTGGTGGAAATGGAGTAAATATGATAGAAAAAGGAAAACAGCTAACATTAAGCCAAAGAATTAAAATAGAAGAAATGTTAAACCAAAGACACAGAAAATTTGAAATAGCAAATGAATTAGACAAAAGCCAATCTACAATTGCAAGAGAAATTAATAAACACAAAAAATTAAAGCCTCATAATGTATTTAAAAACGATAATATGTTTAATTGTAAGTACTTCATTAATTGTAAAAATTGTACAGGAAAATGCAGAATATTTCTACCAATACCTTGTAAGGACAGAGATAGAAATATTGGTGCTTGTAATAATTGTAAAAAATTAAAATCTTGTAAATTAGATAAATATTTCTACAATGCTGAAGATGCACAAAAGAATTATGAGTATACCTTAAAAGACTCTAGACAAGGCGTTAATTTAAATACATCTGAATTAATTGAATTAGCCCATATCCTTTGTCCTCTAGTTAAAAAAGGACAATCTATCTATACAATTTTAAATAATCATCCTGAAATAAAATTATGTAAAAAAACAATATATAATTATATAGAAATGGGATTATTTAAAGATTGGGATGTAACAAATTTAACTCTTAAAAGAAAAGTAAAAAGGAAAGTATCAAAGAAAAAACTAAAGAAACGTAAAGAACCGGCGAACTATGAAGGAAGAACATATACTGATTATCTTGAATACAAAATTCAAAATCCAAATGTTCCAACCACAGAAATGGATACAATATATAATCATCAATCTGGACCATTCATACAAACTTTTATATTTGAAAATACTTCATTTATGATTGGTATATTGCATAAGGAAAAAACAGCAGACTCTATGGCAAATACTTTAAACAAATTTCAAGACAAGCTATCTGACGAGGAATATAAGAAACTATTCTCTCTTTTATTAACAGATAGAGGTACTGAGTTTGGTAAGCCACAGCAATTTGAAATTAATATGGAAACAGGAGAGATTAGAATTAAAATATTCTATTGTGATTCTCAACAATCAAGTCAAAAACCTCATGTAGAAAACAATCACAATTTCATAAGAGAAATTTTACCTAAAGGACAAGATTGGAGTAATTTAACACAGGATAAAGTCAATTTAATGTTCTCTCACATAAATTCAACTCCTAGAGAATCTTTAGGTGATAAAACCCCATACGAGATATTAACATTTATATACGGTAAAAAATTAGCTGACAAGCTAAATATACAAGAGATAGCAAAAGACGAGGTTACCACCACTCCCCGTCTTTTTAAAAAGAATAAATGCTAAACCAAAAACATTTGCATAATTAAATATTTTTCAAACTAAAGTCAAATGGCTTTTATTTTTACTGCAAAAAAATCAAATGCAATTTGGCTTGTTTGTTATGCAATATTTTCTTGATTTCTAAATTAATTTTACAGAAAAAACTAGAAAAAAGCAATATTTTTACACAAAATATTGCTTTAAACTTGTATTTAATCATACAAATTGCGTTTACTTTACAGAATTGCATTTAACTTTTCACTTGACGTTAATAACAAATTGAAACCAATACGATTACACGATTTAATGCACAGTTGTGCATCACTTCTTTTAAAAAATGCAGTTCACATGAAAGATATTCAAGTATGGCTTGGACATTCTAGTTTTAATACAACAGCTAACTTATATGCTCATGTAGATAAAACGGCAAGTGAAAATTCAGCAAAAGTAATAAGCAATGTATTAAGATTTGCGACTGCATAAAACAAAAAAGTTATTATCTATAAAAAGTAGATAATAACAATACATATCAATAAATGAAAATTAAATATGTTTGTATACAAAATGTATACAAATAGTATTTTTATATAAAAAATAGACTTATCAAAGCTCTTGAAAGTATTGATAAATCTATGGTGCAGATGGCCGGAATTGAACCGGCACGGTTTATTCAACCGCAGGATTTTAAGTCCTGTGCGTCTGCCAGTTCCGCCACATCTGCGTTTGTTGAACTGACAAGACTTATTTTACTACGTAAAGGATAACTTTGTCAAGTATATTGTGCAAAAAAATGAAAAAAATTTTGAAAACTTTTGAAAAAATGTAAAAAACTAAAAAAGTAACATAAGAAAACTAAAAGCATGACATAAAAATTTCCATAATTAGTTAATAAAATATAGAATAAAGGTTGATATAAAGCCAAAAATATGATATTATAATTATGTAATCAAATTAAGAAAGAGTAAAAAAGTGGAAATAGATTTAATAAAAAAAGCAAGAACTCAATATATAGGAAAGCATATTGTGTATTATGAAGAAATAGACTCTACACATAAACAAGCTAAAGACTTAGCAAAACAAGAAGGAGAAAACGGAACTATTATCATAGCAGAACACCAAACTGCAGGCATAGGGACAAAAGGAAGAACGTGGCATACAGGAAATGAAAACATAGCCATGTCTATTTTGTTGTACCCAAAATGTAAAGTAGAAAAATTAAAAGGACTAACTATAAAAATAGCAGAAATCATGAAAGACACCATTTGGCAATTATATCAAATTCCATTAGAAATCAAAGAGCCAAATGATTTATTATTACATGGAAAAAAAATTAGTGGAATATTAACACGGAAGCGCATCTAGTGAAGAGGAAATTCAGTACCTTATTATTAGTATTGGATTGAATGTCAATGAAAAAGCCTTTTCAGAAGAAACAACCAATATAGCCACATCTCTAAAAAAAGAATATGAACAACAAACTTTTTGTAGAGAAGATATCATCAAACAATTTATTGAAAAATTAGAACTGTATATAACTAGTTTATAAAATAAATATTACCAAAGTTTCTGAAGAAAAGGTAAATATTTATAAGGAAAGGAGAAATGAAAACAATTGTAGTACCAAAAGCATAGAATGAAAAATATAACAAATACATACATAAAAACTAAGAAGTAATATTTTTTTCTTAAATCCGCCATGTCGGATAGGTTCTGTGTTTAAATAAAATAAAATATATCTAAGCTTTGGTGATAATCATGCATGTAGAAATTTTATTAAAACAAGTCAGAAAAGGGAAAAAAATAACGTTAAAGAAACTTTCAGATAAAAGTGGCGTTTCCACGACACATATTAATGATGTAGAAAATAACCTGAAAAGCCCCAGTTTATTAGTCATGATACAATTAGCGAAGGCTTTGGATGTTGAAATAACGGAGTTGTATAAAGTAAAATGGTAGAGAAAAATTTAGAACAAGAATTATATGAAACGATAAACAAATATGGTGTGGATTCGAAAGAGGCTTATTATATTAGTATGCGTTTAGCCTTTGAACTAGAACAAATATATAATCATAAAAAAACAATACAAAGTTACTACAATAAAAGTATTAATGCATTAACTAATTATATGAAAGAAAATCCCAAAAATCCAAGTGAAAGAGAATGGGATGTTTATATAGTAGACAAAAGTTATTTATCTAGTAAATCCATGGGCTATATATATGGAAGTGGATTTAATCGTTTGTGTAAACAATTAAGAAAAAAAATTAATAAAGAACAAAAGATATGTGAAAGAAAAAATCTATTTTAGCATAAATAAAATAGATTTTTTTCTTTTCTAAAAAGGAATGCAGAAAGGAAAGATAAAAATAAAAAATAGTTAGATGAAAGAAATTTGTAAATAAGTATGGACTTTTTTGCAAAATTAGCCTAAAATAATAGAATTAGAATACAAAATGTCGTAAAAGAAAAGACACAAGTATAATCAGAAAGAAAGGGATGAAAGCAAAATGAATATATGGCATGATATCAGTCCAGAAAGAATCAAAAAAGATGATTTTGTAGCCGTAATAGAAATTTCAAAAGGAGGAAAAAATAAATACGAACTAGACAAACCAACTGGAATGTTAAAATTAGACCGTGTTTTATACACAGCCACACATTATCCAGCAAACTATGGATTTATACCAAGGACTTATGCAGGAGACAATGATCCACTAGACGTATTAGTACTATGCCAAGAAAAAATAGTTTCTCTAGCACTAGTAGAAGCTTATCCAATTGGTGTTCTAAAAATGATAGATGGCAATGAATATGATGAAAAAATCATAGCAGTAGCTAAACAAGATCCATTTTTAAACGAATATAAAGATATAACGGAAGTACCAACACATATTTCAGCAGAAATCATGCACTTTTTTGAAGTTTATAAACAGTTAGAAGGAAAACAAACCTCTGTAGATAAAATCATGGGAAGAGAAGAAGCAGAAAGAATTATTCAAGAATGTATAGAAAACTACAATCAAAAATTTCAGCAATAAAATAAAGAAAAGGAAGAAAGAAAATGGTAGAAAGAATCATTTTTAATGTACTGGCTTTTGCTTTATTTACAATTATTTTTATGAAGATGATACAAAGAAATGACACCAATTACATATACATATTAGCAATAGAAGCATTAGGCATGTTTATAGGATTTATAGGACTAATCGGTAGTTTTGCATTACCCATTACCATTATCATCATCACTTACATATTATCCATACTCATACCACTAATTATCATAGTGATGGAAAGAAAAGGCATATTATTTTCAGAATTTTTCTACAAAAGTGTGGCACAATTCTATATGGGAACAGGAAAACCAGAAGAAGCCAAAAAGATTCTATTAAAATTGATAGACAAAATGCCAAATAGTTACATAGGACATAAAACATTGGCACAGATATATGAAAAAGAAGAGAAAAAAGAAACAGCCATTGAAGAATATGTACGAGCATTAGAAATTAATCCTAAAGATGATAAAGTATATTTCCAAGTAGCCAAACTATTAGGACAAACCAATAGAAAACAAGAAGCTAGTAAAATGCTAACAGATTTATTAAAAAAGAAACCAGAACAATTAGAAGCTTCTTTATTATTAGGAGATATCTTATATGAACAAGAAAACTTCAAAGAAGCCATCAATATTTACTTAGAAGCCTTGAAATATCATCCAGAACAATATGACTTATATTATAATCTAGGGATGACTTATACAAGGCTAAATGATTTCCAAAGTGCAAAAGAATATTATGAAAAAGCAGCAAAGTTAAATTCATTATTACAGTACTTCATGCAAGCACTAAATGCAGAAGAACTAGAAGCGGACTCTTATTATAGTTTAGCCTATATTGCCATGTTAAAAGGAGATGTGCAAAAAGCAGTCACCTATTTAAATCAAGCAATAGAAGAAGAACCAACTATATATGAAAAAGTTAGAAAAGAAACACTATTTCAATACATATTAAAACATATCACAAAACCTACTAATGAAAAAGAAACACAAAAAACAAAGGAAAAAAAATTAAGCCAAAAAGAAAAACAAACCCTTTATCACTTAGAAAACACAAATGCATTAGTAGGTAATCTAAATCATCATGACGTAAAAGCTATTAGAAAATTAAAAGAAAAAAATAAAGAACAAAAAGAACGTGATTTAGAATAATTTATACAAAAAAACAATACAATAATAGAAGTATAAAATAAACAAATAAAGGGAGTGTCGTTTGGTGAAACAAAAAATAGGGGTAATAGGTGGAGACCTAAGAATTGTAAAATTAGTAGAAATGTTAGCAAAAGATGGGTATGAAGTAATTACCTATGCTTTAGAAAAAGCAGAAAGTATTTCAAAATTACAAGAAGTCAAAAAATGTACTTCTATAGAAGAATTTATGCAAGAAACTCAAATTATCATTGGCTCAATTCCATTATCTAGCAACCATATAGATATGAACACACCATTTAGTGAGCAAAATGTATCTTTGCAAGAACTAGCTAATTATTTAGAAGGAAAAATCTTTATAGCAGGAAATATAAAAGAATTATATGAACTTGTAGATACCGAAAAAACAAATTTAATTGACTTATTAGATAGAGAAGAACTAACCATATTAAATACGATATCTACAGCAGAAGGCGCTATCCAAATCGCTATGGAAGAAACCAATAAAACGATACATGGAAGCAACATTTTAGTACTAGGTTATGGAAGAGTTGGAAAAATACTAGCCAACATGTTAAAAGGAATTGGTGCCAACGTTTACTGCGAAGCTAGAAAAAATGTAGACTTAGCATGGATAAGAGCCTATGGCTATACACCAGTTAGACTAAATGAATTAGACAACACCTTGGGAAAATTTGACATCGTAATCAATACCATACCAGCCATCATATTAGATGAAGAAAAATTAAAAAAATTAAACAAAGATAGCTTAATCATCGACTTAGCATCTAATCCAGGAGGTGTAGATAGAAGTGCTAGCAAAAAAGCCGGCATTAAAACCATATGGGCACTATCCCTTCCAGGAAAAGTCGCACCACTAACATCAGCAGAATTTATCAAAGATACCTTATATAATATCTTAAAAGAAATAAAAAACTAAAAGAATAAAAATGAAAAAATAAAAATAAGAAAGAAAAACAAATGAGGAAGTAAAGAAAACAAAATAAAGAGCCATTCCTCAAGAAAAGGAGAAAAATATGGATACAATTCAAGCACTTATACTAGGCATAGTACAAGGACTAACAGAATTATTACCAATATCTAGTTCAGCTCACTTAGCCATCATACCATGGCTACTAGGATGGACACAATCAGATGCATTCAACTTAGCCTTTGAAGGATTTGACGTAGCATTACATTTTGGAACGCTACTTGCCATTGGCATCTTCTTCTTCAAAGATTGGATACAACTAATCAAAGGTGGATTTGAACAAGTCGTAAAGAAAAAGAAAAGTTTTGAAGGAAAAATGTTCTGGTACATCGTCATAGCGACTATACCAGGAGGCATTATTGGGCTAATATTAGATAAATTTGCAGGAAATGCACTAGAAAAACCACTCATCATAGCTATAGCTCTAATGGTTATGGGAATTGTTTTATACATAGTCGACAAAAAAGGAAAAAACAAAACCACATATGAACACATGACATTCAAACAAACTTTCTTAATAGGACTATCCCAATGCCTAGCCTTTATACCAGGAGTATCTAGATCAGGTATCACCATGACCACTGCAAGAGCCATGGGCATAGAAAGAGAATCCGCAGCCAAATATTCTTTCATGTTATCCGCACCAATTGTCCTAGCAGCAACTGTGCTAAAATTCAAAGACTTTGTATTTAGTATACCATTCTTTGTAGGGGTATTTGCCAGTTTCCTAGTAGGCATCGTAGTTATCAAATTTTTATTACAATACCTAAAAAAAGGAAGCTTCAAAGGATTTGCTATCTATAGAATCATAGCCAGCCTTATCATTATTTTAGCAATTATCTTGAAGTAAACTTTTGGGGACGGAGTATTTTTGTTTAATAGGAGAAAATTGAAATGAGCAAATATTTTCTAATACATGGGTCTTATGGAAATCCATATAAAAATTGGTTCCCGTGGCTAAAAAAAGAATTGGCTAAAAGAGGGATTAGTTGCGTAGTTCCAAGCTTTCCTACACCAGAAAAACAAGATTATGATAGCTGGAGTAAAATATTAAAAGCATATTATGAAATTGACTATATTGATGAAAATACGAATTTTATTACGCATAGTTTAGGTGGTATCTTTTTAGTAAAATTTTTAATTGAAAATCATATACAAGTTGGTAAAATCATTACAGTTGCAGGATTTAATAATTTGGAATTTGATGACGATATGCAAAAATATTTATCGTTTTATTTAGAAGAAAAAGAAATTAGCCAGATAAAAAAATACGCAAATGAAAGAATTGCTATTTACACAGACAATGATTTTTATGTACCATATGAGGAAGCACAAAAATTTGCAAACTCTATACAAGCAGAAAAAATAGTAATAAAAAATGCAGGTCATTTTAATGAAAAATTTGGTTATACAGAATTTAAAGAAATTCTGCATTATATATCTTAAAAGAGAGAAAATAGATAGTAGAAAATCTATTTTCTTTTTTGTACAAGAGAAGAAAAAAGATTTATTACAAGTATATTACAATTACATTACAACTATATTAAAAGTATTGACTTTTTGTTAAAAAAAGATAAAATAAACTCATAAAATCAAAAAAATAGGAAATAATTACAAATACTGTGGGAATATGACAATATTATAAAAAAAATCAAGTATGTTTTGTTTTTTTTTGTAAAATACTAAGGATATAAATTTGTAAAACAAAGGAGATAAAATGGCAAGTTGTTTAGGATTATATATAGAAGATAACTTAATTAAATATGCAAAAGTGGCAAAAGATAAAGACAACTTAAAAATTGAATCTTTTGGTATCAAATTTTATGATAGACTAGGGGATGCAATTAATCAAATTATAGCAGAAACATTTAGCTATAAAGTACCAATCAGTATCAATTTGTCTGAAGAAGCTTACAACTACTTCTACTTTTTTAGTTTACTAAATAAAAATGACTTAAAAAAGGCAGTAGAGACAGAGTTTGATTCTTTTTGCTTTGATAAAGGCTATAATAGAAATGCTTTGGAGACAAGATATGCATTAGTACCAGATTTAGAAGATAAAGAAAAAATCAAAGCAATTTATATTTCTACCAATAAAGCTGAAATTAATAATAAATTACAGCAATTTGAAGGAAATTCTATTTCAACATTGGCTCCATTGCCAATGACAATTGCTAACATTGCAGACATTAAATCAAAAGAAACAAGTCTGATTGTCAATATTGAAAATAAGACCACATTAACCATGATTGTCAATGAAAATATTTATGATGTTATTAGAATTGAAGAAGGCATGGGACCTATATTAGATAATATTAATATGAAGGAAAATTCCTACTCAAAAGCTTATGAAATTTGTAAAAATTCGACTATTTATACAATGGAAGGAAAAGAACTTCAGGAAGAAGAAAACTTATATTTAGAAGATATTATGCCTACTTTATATACCATTGTACAAAAAGTAAAAGAATATGTAGATAATTCTCTAAACAAAATAGATAGAATTCTAATAACAGGAACAGGAAGTGTTATCAACAATGTTGACTTATATTTCCAAGAATACTTTAAAGATGCAAAATGTGAAATTTTAAAGCCTTACTTTATACCAGATACGATAAAGATTAATATGAAAGACTATATAGAAGTAAACTCTGCTATTGCTCTTGCTATGCAGGGACTAGGCTATGGTATAAAAAATTTGAACTTTAAAAAACCATCTTTAGCAGACCAACTACCTGATTTTCTAAAAATAGAAGTAGGTGGTAAAAAGGGAAATGATAAAAATAAAAGTGGAAAAAAAGGATTACCAAAAATGAATTTTTCTTTTAGTTTAAAAGGAAAATTAGACAATATGGAAAGATGGTTATTACGTACTTGTATAGGAATCTTTTCTCTATTTATCCTTTATTCTGCATTTACCATATTTTTAGATACGCAAATTAACGAAAAAAATGTAGAAGTAGAAGCCGTAAAAGAAGATACACAAAAGCAAATTAGTGCAGTAGATAAAGATATCACAACGATTAATGCAAAAACAACCAAATACCAAGATATGAAGAGAAACTTAGAAGATTTTAATAATCAATTAACACAAAATAATAAAACCAAAAATGTAATTCCTGTATTATTAACAGAATTAATGAGTGCCATTCCAAAAGAAGGTGTTACAATCACATCTATAGAAAATACAACAGGAACGCATATGGTAATCAATGCACAAGCAGAAAGATACGAATTATTAGGATACTTTAAAGGAAAAATCATTGCAGATGGAATTCTTAGTCCTTCAACAGTAATCTCTACTTCTGGTGTGAAACAAGATAATTTGATTAAAATTGTAATAGAAGGAGATTTGCCATGAAAAAAATATTACTGATTATACTCATTATTTTGTTAACTGTTGGAGTATACTTTGCGATTGGTAAAGGCATATCCATAGGAAACATTCATGTCTTAAGTATGACACAAATTTCAGATGAAAACACAAAATTAAATACAAAAATTGAAGAAGCTAATCAATTAATTGATTTAGAATATCCTAAAAAGATGAGTAACTTAAAAGCAGCTAGCAGTGAAATGATACAAGCTAAAGAGGAATATTTAAAGTTAACGAATATTAGCACAGATGAACAAATTTTAAAAGCAACAAGAAGTGAAAGCTATTCTATAGAATTTTTATGGGCAACCATAGGAAATCATGCAACAGCAGAAGGGGTTAACTTAAAATTTGAAATTTTATCTAACGATACAGGAACACAAGGCGTTTACAATTTAGGATTTACAGTAGATGGCAACTATGTAGCTATCATCAACTTTATTTCAGCAATAGAAAATGACAGTAAACTAAACTTTAGAGTACAAAATTTTAAACTAGTACCATATCAACAACCTGTATTAAGAGCTACTTTCACAGTTAAAAACATTGGTATTGAAGGAAATAACTCAGCACAAGCAGTTACAACTACTCAAACAAATACAGAAGAAAATACACAAACGAACAATCAGACAACAGATACCAATACAACCAATACTAACACAACGAATACAGAAAATGGAAACAATGTAGCACAATAAAATAAACAAGCAAAGGAGTAAAAAATGGTTAAATCAATCATAAAAGAAATTATCATTACAATTTTATTATGTATTGCTATTTTATTAGTGCTAAGCGTACTATTTTACGACTATAATCCACTTACCAAAACAGTACCAAGTAAGATAGCGTATACAACACCGGAAAACATCAAAGAAGAAGTAGAAGAAGAAATTACAGAATTAGAAAAAACCAACATTGTTTATACAATTGATGGTTCCGATTTAAATATATACAAAAAAAGCAATAAATATGTTGCTGGAAAAGCAGATCCATTCTCAAGTTCATCTTCTAGTGGAAACACCAATACTAGCAACAATAACACATCACCAAATACGAATACAACAGAAAACACAAATACAGTGGTGAATACAAATACAAATCCAGACTCTCATGGAACTTACTTTAATAATACTGGATTAAAATAAGGAAGGGTATATTTATCAAATAAATATATACAAAAAAATAAACAAGGAGGAAGTTTTTATGTTAAAAGGACAAAAAGGTGTTACTTTAGTAGCTTTAGTTGTTACTATTATCGTTCTTATTATCTTAGCAGGAGTTAGTATTTCTATGGTTATAGGAAATAATGGTATTGCTACAAGAGCACAAGAAGCAAGAGATTTACAAGCAAATGCAGCAGTTCACGAGAATCAATCACTTGCAAACTTAGAGAAATTTACAAACGAGCAAATTCGCTAAAAGTATGTGAAAACATAATAATTCATTTAGTAAAACTAAATATGAGGTTACCTACTAAAATATCATTATATTTAGGTAACCTCTAATTTTTTAAAAGAAAAAGGAAAAAGAAGTGGAAGCTATTATTTTATATATTGTTTTATTCTGTATAGGAACCGTATTTGGAAGTTTTTTTACATTAGCTGTTTATAGACTTCCCTTACACCAAGATATCACACATGAAAGGTCCTATTGTCCAAAATGTAATCATAAACTTTCCTTTTGGGACATGATACCAATTATCAGTTATATAGCCTTAGGAGGAAAATGTAGATATTGCAAAGAAAAAATCAGAATACGTTACTTACTGTTAGAAGTAATGTCTGGGATTGTTTTTGCTTTATTTGGAATGTCCATCCATATGAGTATTGGGAATATAACCGTAGATACCATGGTATACTTAATAGCTGGGTTATTATATATTGCAGGACTTATTATTATTGCAGGAATTGACAAAGAAAGAAAAGAAATTCATAAAGGTGTATTATTATATGAAACTATCATTATTACCTTGTATATGATTTATCTATGTATAATAGAGGACATGACTATATATAGATATGTCATATATGTATTTGCTATACTGATTTTACAAATATTAGATACTTACTACTTTAAAAAGCACTTAAAAAATAGCTATGTTGTCAACATATTAATATTAACTTGTTTAATGGCAGCTTTCCAATCAGAAGTCACATTTATTATTACTGCCATAGGTACTATGCTAGCTATTGCTATAGACGAAATCATAGAAAAAATAGTAAGTGCTCATATAAAATACAAAAAAATAGATAAAAAGGAAACTAAAAAAATACCAATTGGATTTTATCTATGCACAATTCAAATTGTCGCAGTGTTAATTCTAAATTTTTTAGCATGTGGGTGGTTAAATGAAGTGTATTAAAAAAATAAAATCGAATAAAGGAGTCATGGGTGCAGATATTGTTGTATCTTTACTAGTTCTTACCCTATTTGCAGGTGTCATAGCAAGTTTATTTGCAGATGTGTTTTTCCAAAATGTATCCATTAGAATGAATGCACTTGCAACAAACTATGCCATAAAAATACTCGAGGACACAGATAAAATGGCTTATAACGACGTAACACAAGCACAAATGAATACAAACTTAACTAACAAATATGGTATCTCTAGTAATTACACGGTAACCGTAAAAGTAGAAAATTATAATGCAAATGACTATACCAAAAAAGACTTAATCAAAATCATAACTGTAACGGTAAAATATACGCTAAAAGATAAACCCTATACGTATACAGTTAAAAAATTAAAAATAAGAGAAATGTAAAAGGTGGTAAACAGTGAAATCAGAAAAAGGCGTAACCTTAATGATTCTAGTTGTATATTTAGTTGCCATTACCATTATCATGAGTATTCTAGCAATCGTGAGTGATAACTTTTTTGCTAACTCTAAATATATAACAGAACAAGGAAAATATATATCCGAATTTAATAAATTTAATATGTACTTTATAGCAGATGTAAAAAACAACCAGGCTACACAAAGCGTAACAGATACAGAAATTGTATTTGAAGATGGAACCGTCTATACGTATAAACCAAGTCCAGACAATGGTATATACAGAAACAAAGTAAAAATATGTAGTCATGTATTACTATGTCAATTTATAAAAACGACATCTTATGACCCAACTACTTTATTACAAAAGGAAGTTATTACGGTCATTACCACCTTACAAGGCTCTAAAAATTATACCTCAGCAACTGACTATGTTTTGAAGTATTGGTAATTTTAAGTAATTTCATAAAACCACTATATTATTGAAAAAGACTATAGTATAATAGAAACAGGAACACAAAAGAAAGGAGTAATAGCTATGCCACAAAAACAGACACAACCACTAGGAATTGAACTTGCCAAAAGGAGAATTATCTCAGAAGAGGATATTAATAAAGCACTAGAATACCAGAAAGATTATCCAAGTAAAAAATTAGGAGATATTATTTATATCTTACAATTATGTGATGCACAAGAGCTTATTAATGCCATAGGAGATATTCTAGACGAAAAAGCGATTTTATTACAAGAAGGTGATATAAAAATTAATGTAACAGATTACATTTCTTTAGATATTGCCAGAAAAAATAAAGCCGTTCCTTTTGATATTGTTTCTGGAAGAATCAAGGTATGCTTTGCAGATACTTCGAATAAAAGATCGATTGAAACCATTAGACTATTGTTATTAAACAAAGGTCTAGTAATGGAAAAATATATTACATTTGAAACCAATATAGACGATATATTAGACTCATTAGAAGGTGTTGCTTCCGAAAATATTAATACAAATCGTGATATATCTGGAATGTTAGATAGTATCATTAAAACAGCTATGGAAAAAAGGGCCAGTGACATTCATATAGAGCCAATGGAAGATAAAGTTAGAATTCGTTACAGAATTGATGGTGAATTAATTACAGCAGTAACGATAGACAAAGAAAAGCAGCAACAAATTATAGGAAGACTAAAAGCTATTTCCAATATGCATCAAGAAAAACAAGAATCACAAGATGGTAGAATACTAAGCTATCCAGATTATAACATCCGTGTATCTTCACAGAAAAACGTATATGGAGAGAAATTCGTATTAAGATTACTAAAGAAAAACGCAGGAATTAAAAAAATCTTTGATTTAGGATTTCCACGAGATGAACGATTACTAAAAGATTGTTTTGATAAAAGAAACAGTATTACGGTTATTGCTGCACCTACTGGTGAAGGAAAAACGACTACCTTATATAGTATCATTGATTATCTAAACCGACCAGAAATTAATATTACCACCATTGAAGACCCCGTAGAAATTCGTATACCAGGCTTAAACCAAATTGAAATTGATACCAAGACATCTTTTTCAGACTCTTTAAGAACCGTTTTAAGACAAGATCCAGATATCATCTTAGTAGGAGAGATAAGAGATAAAGAAACTGCTGAAATTGCTATGCAATCTGGACAAACGGGTCACTACGTATTATCCACTATACATACCATCGACAGTATAGAAGTTATCACAAGACTAAGAAAGATGGGCATTTCGGATTATGATATTTCTAGTACACTAGCAACATCGGTATCTCAAAGATTAATTAGAAAAATATGTCCACATTGTGGAAGGCAAAGAGAATTCACAGAAGATGAAAAACACATTATGAAAGAGATTGCCGACCACTATCATGTAGAAATTGATTTTAAAGGAAAAACAACATTTGATGCAGTTGGTTGTGAAAAATGTAACCATACCGGATACTATGACAGAATTGCCATCTATGAAGTCTTAGTAATCGATGACAGTGTCAAAGAGCTTATCATGAATGGTGCATCTAGTATTGAAATTAGAAAACAAGCACTAAATGGAAAATACAGACCATTAATCATTGATGGATTTAATAAAGTATTAAACGGTTATACCACATTAGATGAAATCAACAAGAAATTGCGTATTTACTAGAGGGAGAAAGGAGAAACCAATGATAAACATTAATAAAATTTTACAAATTGCAAAAAAAGAAGATGCTTCTGACGTACATTTGATTTTTGGATTAAAACCAATGTTAAGAATTATTAGAGATTTAGTACCCATTGACTCCATGGATGAACTAACAGAGGAAGACTTATATGAAGCATACGATTATTTTATAAGAGGAAACCTAGATAAAGATGCCGTATTTAAAGAAACTAGAAAATTAGATGCTTCTTTTGAATTCGAGGACATTCGTCTGAGAGTTAATATTTCTTATACAGAAAATGTACCAACTTTTACTTTAAGATTAATTAAAAATAGATTACCAAAATATGAAGATTTAGGGGTACCAGATATAGTAAGAAGAATGACTTACCAGCCACAAGGACTGATATTAGTAACTGGTAAAACAAACTCTGGTAAAACCACTACTTTGAATGCTTTAATTAATGATATCAACGAAACACAAAACAAAAAGATACTAACACTAGAAAACCCAATTGAGTATAAACATACTTCTAAAAAATCCATTATCGTTCAAAAAGAAATTGGACGTGGTAGAGATTCACTAAGCTTTAGCGATGGTGTAAAAAACTCCCTAAGAGAGGATTGCGATATCGTTGTAGTAGGAGAGATTAGAGATAAACAAACGATGGAAGCTGCTATTGAAACAGCTGAATCAGGACACTTAGTTATTGGAACATTACATACCAAATCTTGTGCAGAGACTATCGATAGAATGATTAACTTTTATGATATTAGTGACCAACAAAGTATTAAATATCTAATTGCTTCCTTATTAAAACTGGTAGTATCACAGAGATTATTAAAAGGAAAAGATGGAAAATTAGTATTAGTACCAGAAGTCATGGTGGTTGATAATATTGTAGCAGGTATCATTCGTAAAGAGAAAATTAGTGTCTCAGAAATAGAAGATGCTATTCAGAGTAACTTAGAAAAAGGCAGTATAGGATTAATTAATTCTATTGCTGAACTATTTGTAGCAGATAAAATTACTTTAGAACAAGCAAAAGCACAAATAGAGGAAAAAAATATCGAAACATTAAACAGAACCATTATGCAATTGAAAATAAAAAGAGGAAGTTAGTGCATTCTTAAACTAGAAAATGAGATGGAGGAAAAAAGAAAATGCCAGAATATGTATATAGAGCAGTTACCAAAACTGGTGTAGTTGTTAAAAACAAAGTAGAAGATAATAGTAGGCAAACATTAATCAAAAGATTAAAAAATAATGATTTAATGCCTATTAGTGTTGTGCAAATTAGTTATGCAGCTAAAAGGCAGAAAAAGGCAAAAAAGAATGTAAGTAACATGGAAGACATCATGAAAACGGCTAACTCCACCAATATATTAAAAAGTGATGCACGAGCTAAAGTCAGCTTTAAAGAAAAAATCAATTTACAACTATCCGGAACAGAGAAAATTACCAATCGAGATTTAGTTATTTTTACACAAAACTTTTATTTACTAAAAAAGGCAAACTTTAATAATATTCATGCATTAAATACCATTATAGAAAGTACAGAGAACTTATCTTTTAGAGGGGTATTAGAGGACATACTAGCTGGTGTAGAAGCACGGAGATTATATGTATACGACGATGGAATACTATTCTAACATCTTCCCTTATATCTATATTAATATGGTAAAGGTAGGAGAACTATCTGGATCACTTACAAACTCTTTACAACAAGCTGTCAAATATCTAGATGACTCCTCTAACATAACCAAAAAAGTAAAAAGTATATTAATACCCAATATCATACAATTTGCAGGCTTATTAATTATGTTAGTGGTAGGAACTTTAATTGGTGTACCAGCTATTCAAGGTGTATATGAATCCGTAGGAAGTACAGATACGTTGCCTCCTATTACCTTAGCTTTCTCAGAATTTATTACAGGATTAATTAATGTGTGGTACATACCAACAGCCCTTATTATAGCAGCTGTAGTAGGTATTATCTTCTACATTAATACACCAAAAGGAAAATACAATTTCCACTATTTTAAATATACGATGCCAATTTTTGGTAAATTAATTTATAATATGGACTTTTCTAGATTTATAAAAGCGATGTTATTAAACCTAGAAAATGGAATGAGAATTCAAGAGGCACTAGAAGTTAGTAAAAACGTGGTTAGTAACTATGTATTCTTATCGATGGTAGAAACTTCTATCAACAATATTTTAATTGGTAGTTCATGGATAGAACCATTTGAAAAGTCAGGATTATCTTCTACTATGATTACAGAGATGTTAAAAATAGGTATGCAGACGGACTTAGCAGAGATGATGCAAAAACTAGTAGAATACATGGAAATTGATATGAACAATTTACTAGAAAAGATTATGAAGGTTATGCCACAATTAGTATATTCAATTGTAGGTGTCGTATTAATCTTCTTCGTACTAGTTATCTTAGTACCAATGATTCAAGTATACATGGGTGGATTCTTATTCTCCGCTGCAGGTATTTAAAATAGAGAAAGAAGGAAACGAAATTTGCAAATAGGAATCGATTTAGGAGGAAGTCATGTTGGTGTTGGCATTGTAAACGAAAATGGAAAAATCGTGGCCAAACAAGAACAAGATTTAAATACTTCTCATTTCACAGCAGAAGAAAATAAAGAATATATTAGAGACACTATAGTGTCTCTAATTAACCAAGTTGTAAGACAAGTAGGAGCACCCACTTGTCTTATTCATAAAATAGGGGTAGCAGCACCAGGAACCGTAAAAAACGGAACAATTTATCGTGCTTATAATTTAGGGATTAAAGAATTGGCAATAGAAGAGGCATTAAAACAATATTATGAAGTAGAAGTTATAGCACGTAATGATGCTAAATGTGCCGGTTTAGCAGAAAAAAAATATGGAAGCTTAAAAGATTATGAAGATAGTGTATTCTTGTGTTTAGGAACTGGTATAGGAGGTGCTACCTTTTTAGGAGGGAAATTAGTACAGCCTAAAAAAAATGCTGGTTCAGAATATGGCCATATGATTATCAAAAAAGATGGCAATCTATGTAAATGTGGTAATAAAGGTTGTTTTGAAACGTATAATTCCATGCGTGTATTTAAAGAAAATATACGAAAAATACTAGCTTTAGAGGAAACGGTAACTTCTGAGGAGATTTTAAAGGCTTTAATAGAAAATAAACAGGTAGAAGCAGTCAATAACTATATAGATGCTTTTATAGATGATTTATTATTAGGCATTTCTAACATATGTAATATTATGGAACCAGAAGCTATATGCTTAGGAGGAAGTTTTGTATATTATGAGAAAATTTTATATACCAGATTGATAGAAAAGTTACAATCTACAATTTATCAATTTAATAAACCAGAAATTGTATTAGCAAAATTAGGAAATGATGCTGGTATTATTGGAGCGGTAGTGGAGTAGAAAAAAACAGAAAATTTATAAAAGGAAGAGAAACTTTATATAAAATATAAAAACAAAAAAGATATAATATTAACCATTTTATTTTTATTTGATTATGAGAGATGAGAAAATATAGTAAGAGCACTGAATTTATTTGTTGATATAATAAAAAATGTTAACCAATTTGAAAGGTTGAATTTAATATATAATCATTTCATCTCATAATTATTGATTAAAAAATTGAATTGCATTATAAGTTACTAATATATGTGATTTCATTTAAATTCATACTTATTTCTCCTCCATTATATGTTTTTAAAGTTATATTTGAAGACAAGTTTCTACTATTCCACAAATATAACTTCAACTGTAAAATTATTTTTTATAGTAAACATACTACCAGAATTATAAACGCTTTTTATAGAATTATTTCAGATTATTATTTGGTACAATTTATGGAGGTAATAGCATGAGATTTAATAAGAAACTTTAATTGATTAATCTCCAAAAGCCAATCTCAAAGAATACAACTACTAGCTAATGAAGTTTTTTGGTACAGCAATAAACTATTTTTAAATAAATTAATGGATAAGTAATGCCAGAAGATGAACCTCTAAACGAATTACTTACCCATTATTAAAAACATATGTGATTTTGTTATTATTATAAAACCAAAGCTATCCTAAATGATGCACTTCCCAAAGGAGAACCAGTAGCGTCTCCGTAATAAAAAATTCCTGTTTCCTTGTTATCCGTATATGAGTTACCACCTCGAATAAAGAATGGACCAAATTGTTGTTTTGCAAATTCAGCTCTATCCGTATACCAATTGGAAGTTTCATATGTTGCATCACCATACTTATAGGCCATTGCGTCAGTATCTATATCATAAACTGTTGAATATTCATCACTTAAATTATTTGTAAAATAACTCTCCGCAACCGAAAAACTTCCATCTTTAACATAACTTGCTACATATTCCCAAGAACCACCTGACAAACCATATATACCATATACATTTCCTGTCGAACTTAAATTTGTTGCTGTTATATAGGTATTTCCTTCACCTCCTCCAGTCGAATATTGTGGACTTGTATCTTGTGCTATTTCTATTCCATTCCTTCCATATTTACTATCTGTTAAATAGGCTACTGCACCCCATTCACTATTTTTTAGCATATGGCTTTTTAATTCTGGCAGATAATTTTGCGATACTGTATACATATTTCCCAATGATATATTTCTCCAAGATTTTACTCCTGGTTGTATTTTTGCTTTTTTAGTTGTTATATTATCTTCTTGATTATTTAAAATTCCTTCTACTGAGCTTGTTTCAAATTTTCCTATCCATATTCCTGATAATTCATTATCCCAGCCTCCACCATAATTAGCATCTTTTGTAAATGCTGGATGTACTATATAATTTTGTGTTACATCTGGATTTTCATTTGCATATTTACAAATAGTTTCATCTGTTGCTATATTTTTAATTCCTTTTATAAATTTTATATCTATTGTTCCATATGCAGTTGGTGTATTACTTTTGGTCGTTTTGTTTTCATCTGTATAATATGTTATTTTATATGCAAATCTTGGTATCCAAACAAAATAACTTGTTATTCCATCTACTGTTACTTCTGCGTTTGCCCACTCGCTTGTATTTGTATTTCCAGTTATAGATGTATCTATATAGCTATATGCATTTTTGGTGGTATCTTCTATCCAAGTATTACTTTTTTGATCAAATATTACTAATCGCATATTATTCTTCAATTTAGGACTATTTACTTTTTTTTCTTCATTATATATAGAGTTACTAGTTAATGTCTCTTCCATTTGTGTTTCCAAACTAGCCAAGCTTGATAGTTCGTCTTTTTGTGCTTGGTCTGTTTCTTGTTTTGATTTCGTTGCTTTAGTTAAAATTCCATTTTCTCCTACCAACATCCCAATACTAATACCTGCTAAGATGATTAATATAATTACCGTAATAACAAGAGAAATAAGAGTAATACCTTTTTCTGCATATTTTAATTTTTTCATAATTCAAACAATTCCTTTCCTTTTTTTCTTTTGATTTTTTAAAATAATCTTATCATATTTGCAAAGCATTAGCAAGCAAAAATAATTGCATACTTATATAACATTTTCTTTCAAATAAGATTGCATGTATGAACGAAAATATAGTAAAAGATATACAAAATCTTGCTAATCTCAAAAACTTATCTTTTAATAGAAGTATAATTTCTTTATTAGAGTGTAGCTTAAAAAATTGGATGAAAAAGATAAAAAAATTAGAGAAATTGCAAAAATAATTTTCAATTTAGGTAGGCTTATTGTATATCTATTTTAAATAGCAAGACAAATTATGGTATCATTATCTAAATATAGTTTAATATCTTTTTTATTAATTTTTATTTTGCATATTTGATTCAAGTTTATCTTTAAATAATTTTTACTTTCTTCCACTGCAATATTAAAAGCTTATAATTAATAAAATATTTTAATTTATGTATTGAATATCTATTTTTTAAAATTCATCTTGAGTTATAATTACATTTTTTTCTATAAATTCATTTAAATTTTTATTTATATTTTATACTATTTTTTTCACTAATTTATATTATTTTGTTCGTTTATTGCATAATTATACTACTAATAGATAAAAAAAGTTTTAAAATACTACAATATGGTAAAAAATAGAACAATAAGAGAAAAAAGTTATGATTGAACATAAAAAAGGATTAGTATGTTGCAAAAAAATTGTAGTAAAAAATTAGTTTAGTACTACAAAAATATTCTAATAAAACAACATCTTATTTAAGATGTAACACTTATGCAACTAATACTCATTTAGGTTTATATATACCATATAGCAATAACCTAAAAAAAGTAACAACTTTGTAATTGAACAAATAAAGAAAAGATGTAAATAGCATTTGGATAAAGAAAAATATACAAAACCAGCAAAAACATAAAAGGTAAGTTTAATTTTAAGAATAAAATTCTTGCAGAAAAGTTTTTCTATATAAAGATTAACTTTTTTGATTAACGAGAAATTGTCTATATTGAAAAATCTGTGTATAAAATTTGCAAGATTATGTAAAATGATATATAATATAGGTATAAAATTTTGAAGGAGGAAGCATAATGCGGACAAAATTAAATGTAGACCATGCAAATTCTATGAACAATGGCATTCTATTTTATTCTAAAAAACATAAAGGGTATATTGCTATTTCAACAGTAGACGAATTTGGTAATATTAAAGCAGAATGGACCACAATGAAGAAATATAAAAAGGAAAAAAATAAGCATGACAAAAATGCTGAAAGGAAAGAACTTTTTATAACTATATTATGTATATTACCATTTTCCTTAATTTTTACAATATTACTTGAGTGGACAATGAGCAAAGGAAGTATGCTAGGTATACGGTTTTTATTGCTTGGGTTTGCATTCATGATATTAAGTGCATTTATGATAAAAACTTATGTAGTAAGAAAAAGAACAAAAAATGCATATAAATTTCATGCAGCCGAGCATATGGTTCTAAATGCATATAGTAAGCTAACAAGGGTTCCAAGTATCGAAGAGATACGTCAATATTCTCGATTTGACAAAGACTGTGGTACAAACGCAACAACACAAATAATTATGAATTATACATTGATGTTTCTTTGTACATTTATTAGTAATCAATTATATATGTTGCTAGGAATGTTATGTATTAATATTATAGTGTTTATTTTAATGCAGTGTGGATTTTTAAACTTTTTGCAAAAATTTACCACTATTATACCAACCGATAAGGAACTAGAGGTTGCTATTGCGGGAATGAATGTATGGTTTGAAAACGAAAAAAAGATGAAGGAAAAGTCTAAATTTGAAAAATTCCTTTATCGGCTTTTTCCGAGAGTTTTTAATTAAAATTCTTTTCCCCGATAATTGTCAAATTATCGGGGAAGTTTCTATTTTTTAGTTGATTAGATTTTGAGTAAATATTTAAGTTATTATTTCCTATAACACTCTATACTTTCTTATATTCTAATTATTATTTTAATTGTCAACTTCTTTTTTTAGTAAGTTCTCTTTTTTGATTAAAAACCAACATTTGACAAAGATACAAAAACATAGTATAATAACAAACAGTGGTTATCCTATGAAACGGATAAAGAAGAGATTTAAATTTATATATAACAATGTGTAAAAGATTTATCTATAGTATAATGAGATTCGTGAAAATAAAGTAAAACAGAGAAATGAGAAAAATGAATAACAAAGGAAAAGGTAGATAACTACCTTTAAAAAAGAGAGTTAAAACAAAAATCATTTACGAAATTTGCCTATTTTTATAAAAGAATCAAAGATAGTTTAACAACTATTTTTATTTTTGTATAAATTTGTATAAAAGAGATATAAAGTTTATAAAAAGTGGGAAAATTATAATAGAGAAGTATTAAGAGAAAAGAAAACAAGAACTAAAATATATATAAATTTAAAATATCCAGCACAAAATTAAAAACTAAAAATAGAAAAGGAGAGAACATATGTCAGAAGAAGAAAGACAAGTAAACAAAACACAGATGTTAAGAGAAAATTCTATAGAACATCCAGAAAATCAAACAAGACAAAGAATGACAAGAACAAATTATCGCCCTAATTTAAGAAAAAATAACAACAAAGAAAATGTAGAAACTAAAGAAAAGGTAGACATGAGTGACAGAAAAGAAAAACCAACAAATGCAATTACAAAAGGAGAAGGAGAAAAAAGACCAAGTCATCCAAGAAAAACAAACAATAACAAAAATAAGAATGAGAACTCTAAATTTGAATTTAAAAAATCAAATTTAAAAATCATACCATTAGGTGGGCTAGAAGAAATCGGAAAAAATATGACTGTTTTCGAATATGAGAATGAAATTATCATAGTAGATTGTGGTTTAGAATTCCCAACAGATGATATGTTAGGGGTAGACTTAGTTATACCAGATATCACATATCTAGAAAGAAACAAAGATAAAATTAAGGGATTAGTAGTCACACATGGACATGAAGACCATATAGGAGCTATACCATATATTTTAAGACAAATTAACATACCAATTTATGCAACAAAACTAACGGTTGGATTAATTCAAAATAAATTAGAAGAACATAAATTATTAAGAAGTACCAAACTAAATATTATAGAAGCAGGTCAAACTATTCACTTTGGAAAAATGCAAGTAGAATTTATTAGAAGCTGCCATAGTATACCAGACGCAGTTATGTTAGCCATTTATACACCAGTAGGAACTGTATTTCACACAGGAGACTTTAAAATTGACTATACACCAATCAATAGTGAAATGACAGACTTAACAAGAATTGCAGAAATTGGAAAAAATGGAGTATTAGCTTTATTATCAGACAGTACCAATGCTGAAAGAAAAGGCTATACTATGTCAGAAAGTACAGTAGGAGAAGTCTTTGATAAACTTTTTGTTAATTGTACGAAGAGAATAGTAGTAGCAACATTTGCTTCTAACGTGCATAGAGTACAACAAATCGTCAATGCAGCAGTAGCCAATCAAAGGAAAATTGCTGTATGTGGTAGAAGTATGATTAATATGATAGATACAGCAAGAAAGTTAGGATATATCGATGTACCAGATAATGTCTTTATCGATATTGATATGATAAAAAATTATACAGATGAACAATTAGTTATTATCACTACAGGAAGCCAAGGAGAGACTATGTCAGCTTTAACCAGAATGGCAGCAGGAGAACATAGAAAAGTAGAAATTACACCAAATGACTTAGTCATCATCTCTGCAAGTCCTATTCCAGGAAATGAAAAATTAGTATCTAAAGTAATAGATGATTTAATGCAAATAGGAGCAGAAGTGGTATACCATTCTTTAGCAGATGTACATGTATCTGGACATGCTTGCCAAGAAGAGCAAAAATTAATCTTATCGTTAACGAAACCAAAATATTTTATACCAGTACATGGAGAATATAGACATTTAGTAACACATGCAGAAACAGCCAAAAAAATGGGAGTAGACCCTAAAAACATATTCTTAAGTACAAATGGAAGAATTTTAGAATTAAACGAAAAAGAAGCAAAATTAACAGCCACTGTGCCATCAGGAAAAATATTAGTAGATGGGCTAGGTGTAGGAGATGTAGGAAACGTCGTATTACGAGATAGACAACACTTATCACAAGACGGACTAATTGTTATCGTCATGACGATGGATAATGCCACAGGTGAAATTGTAGCAGGACCAGATGTCATCTCTAGAGGTTTTGTCTATGTAAAAGAATCAGAAAATCTAATGGAAGATGTTAAAAAAGTCATTAGAGAAGAAGTAAAATCTTTAGAAAATCAAGACATCAGAGACTGGTCAACCATTAAATCCACATTAAAAGACAATTTAAGAGACTACATTTTCCAAAAAACCAAAAGAAATCCAATGATATTACCAATTATAATGGCATTATAAACTGTCCATATGTACCTGGTCTCAATGGACAAAATTGTCCATTGGGGACACAGATTAAAAACAGACATATTTATTTTTCAATAAATGTCTGTTTTTTTCTTTGGATTATGTATTTTTTGGTTCTTTGTCAACAGTTATGGTGAAAAAATTTCAGTTAAACTATTTTGGGTGCTAACTTAACTGAATTTTTTCCACCAATATAAGTTTGTTGTATCTATATTAAGTATTCAATTTATTAAGTATAATATATCAGTTATGGCTATAACTTAGGTGTATTATTTATTTAGCATATAGGTAAATAACGGATGGAGTACTCATGGTAGCATGAGCATATGCTTGCCCATCTTTATTTGAAGTAGTATATCTTACTCTAGCATATAGAGTATATTCGATATACACATAAGAACCTTTAATTGGTAGTGTAAATAAATTCCATGTTGTACTAGAGTTACCGTTTCGAATGGTGTCTAAAATATTTCCTTCTTCATCTTTTAAATAGATAACTTGGTTATAAGAAAATTCTTGACCATAGGCTTGTGAACCACCACAAGTATAAGATATAGTAATTGTATTGGCAATAGCTGCATTTCCATCTGTATCTTTTAATAAATAGATAGGGTTTGATTTTCCTACATTGTTTGCTATATTTTCTGTCCACAATGGAGCCCATGCAGAGTGTACAGAAACATTTGACTCAGTACTTGTACTACATGGTATGGAAGCTGTTTTGGTAGTACCTCCAAATAGGGCACCTGTAATATCGGTTACAGCATTGTTTACATCAGCACCAGTACCAGTAACTAATTGGCCATTTACCCAAGCAGTTTTACCACTGCTAATATTAGCTGCTGTTGCATTACCGGGTGTTTGACTTGCTAAACTATTGGCAGTTACTTTTCCACCACTAGTATAACCAGATGGAATAGTAAAGTTTTGTCCACAATTTAGACTAGCGTTTAAGGCACCGTTATTAGCCATGGTTCCAGTTAATAGTTTTCCACCACTATAAGCTTTATAACCTATTAAGATTTTATCAGCTGTGGCATTGGTTTGTGATAATAGAGAGTTAATGTTATTTAATTGTTCTTGTAGTTGTTTTATTTTTTCTTCTTTTTCACTAACTTGTCTTTTCAATTCTTCGATTTCTATATTTTTATCAGCAATCTGTTTTCTCAATTCCTCTACTTCTTTTTGTAGGGAAGCGATTTGTGACCTTAGTTCTTCTATTTGTTTTTTTAATTCTGTATTTTCTGTTTTTAATGCATCAACTTGTTTTTGGAGTTCTTCGACTTGTTTTTGAAGTAATGCAATAATTTCATCTTTTTTAGTACTTTCCTCATCTTCTGTTAACTCGCCACTAATATCTAAGTCATGATATAACTGATTCAATTGGATGGCTTCTGCCTCTCCTGCTAAAAGAATGTTTTGTTTAGACTGTTTAGCTTTAGTAATTAAACCATTATCTCCTATGGTTACGTTAATACTAACACCTGCTAAAATAATTAATATAATAATGGTAACCACTAGGGAAACCATGGTAATTCCGTTTTCTGTTTGATTATATTTTGGCTTCATATACATCGCCTCTTTCCTATATATCTACTTTAATTATACAACACCATTTGGTTAAAGTCAATTTAACTATTCTTTGATAATTTTCCTTTTTTTACCTAATATTTTCAACTTGAATTATGTGAATAAGTAATCAAAAACACAATGCAACTTCTAGATGCCAATAGCTATAAATTTATGTAAAAAATAATTCTAAAAATTCATTGGAAAGCTTTTAAATATTGAATTTATGAAAAATCTTTGATATAATAAGGCAAAATGAAAATAAATAGAAGGGAAAGAGAAAAATATGGATTATCAAGATTTAGCAGATTTAATATTTCCAAATGTAAAACCAATTCATGTATATGAAGAAAAATATAAAAAAAGAGATTTACCAGAAGGGGCTATTGTTACCAGATATGCTCCAAGTCCAACAGGATTTGTGCATTTAGGTTCTTTATATCAAGTGGTAATTGCTAAAAAGGTAGCCAAACAGACAAATGGCGTATTCTTCTTAAGAATAGAAGATACTGACCAGAAAAGAGAAGTAGAAAATGGAGTAACAGGTATTATTCAATCATTAGATGATTTTGGTCTTACACCAGATGAAGGGATGACGGATGAAACGCATGAAAAGGGCAATTATGGACCTTATAAACAATCATTGAGAAAAGAAATCTATGAGGCGTATGCTAAATACTTATTAGAACAAGGGAAAGCATATCCTTGTTTTGCGACACCAGAAGAATTAGAAGAAATGAGACAAAAACAAGAAGCTGCAAAGATACGTCCTGGTTATTATGGTGTATGGGCAAAATATAGAAATCTATCTGTAGAAGAGGCAGCAGAAAAAATAAAAGCTGGTGAAAGCTATATTATTCGACTAAAATCACCTGGCAGAGAAGATAGAAAGATAAAGCATCATGATTTAATTAAGGGAAATGTAGATTTTCCAGAAAATGACCAAGATATCGTTATCATAAAAGCAGATGGACTTCCTACTTATCATTTTGCTCATGCTATTGATGACCATTTAATGCACACAACACATGTTATTCGTGGAGATGAATGGCTTTCTTCCGTTCCATTACACTTACAATTATTCCAAATGTTAGGTTTTGAAGCACCTAAATACGCCCATATTGCACCAATTATGAAAGAAGACGAAGGTGGAAAGAGAAAATTAAGTAAGCGTAAAGATGTAGAAGCAGCCGTTAGCTATTATACACAAATGGGAATTCCAGTAGAAGCAGTCATAGAATATTTATTAAATATTGCTAACTCTAATTTTGAAAGTTGGCGAAAACAAAATCCAGATGAGTCTTTAGATGATTTTGAATTACAATTAAATAAAATGAGTGTGAGTGGTGCTTTATTTGATATTATTAAAATTCTAGATATTGCTAAAACAGTTATTTCTAAATATACCGCTGAGCAAATTTATGAAGAATCTTTAAATTGGGCAAAAGTATATGATAAAGAATTAGAGGCATTATTACAAGATAAAGCATACGCTTTGCAAGTTTTTGGCATTGAAAGAGGAAATGCAAAACCAAGAAAAGATATTGCAAAGTGGTCTGATGTAAAAGAAAATATTGCTTATATGTATGATGAAGAGTTTGAGAAAGTAGAACAATCATATGATTATCAGAAAATTACGGATAAAGAAATCATACAAAAGATTTTAGAATCTTATATAGAAAAATACTTTAATCAGGAAGATGACAAACAAACATGGTTTGATAAAATGAAGGATTTAGCAGAGCAAGTAGGATATGCAAGAGAAGTAAAAGAGTGGAAGAAAGAACCAGAGAAATGGCCAGGTCATGTAGGTGATGTAAGTACGGTTATAAGAGTAGCGTTAACTGGTAGAACCAATACACCAGATATGTATGAAATTATGCAAGTATTGGGTAAAGAAAGAATAGAAAAAAGATTTAAAAAGGCAATAGAAAAACTACAAGAAAAATAAAGTGAGGAGAGAATCATGGAATATAATGTAGGGGATATTGTAAGAACAAAAAAACAACATCCTTGTGGTAGTAAATTATGGGAAATTACTAGAGTCGGTGTGGACTTCAAATTAAAATGCTTAGGATGTGGACATGTTATTATGTTAGAAAGACCAAAGGCACTAAAAATGATAACCAAAAAAATAGAAAAAGAATAAATATAGAAAAGTAGTACCTATAAAGTACTACTTTTTTGATAGATAGAAGAATTTTTACAAAAATTATGTAGACAAAAGTAGAAAATAATGATAAGATTATGAAAACTAAAAGGTATATAATCTTTGCGATTGCAGAGAAATCATTTATTACAGGAGGAATTACGATGAAGGTATTTAAAATGACAACATCTAATAAGAAAGTTGAACGGCTTATAAGAGAATTTTTAGGTTTGGAGGCGACGCAAGAACATATTTTTATAAGAGCTTTTGATACTAATTTATTGGGGAGAGTATTAAGACTACTGATTGAGAATGATATGTATCAAGAAGTAACATTTTCACAAGAAAGACAATTAAATAAGGTACAAAAGCAAATTATTGAAATTATGCGGGGCAGAGCATGCATAACCACAAAGGAGCTTTTAAAAATTTTTTCTATTAGTTATTCTACTTTGTATCCATTGTTAACAAACTTGCAACAGGAGGGAGAAATCTTTAAGATTCAAAAAGGAAAATGGAGATATAAAGATGCACCAGAGGAAGTAAGAACGGTAAAGGAAAGTGTAAAGACGACAAGGAGACAAAAGTCAAAGGAACAAATTTTAGCTTTTATAAAAGCAAAAGGAATTGTAAAGACAGCAGAGCTTTTAGAGATAGTTACCATTAGTGAATTTGTTATGTATCAATTGTTAGAACAGTTACAACAGGAGGGAGAAATCTTTAAGATTCAAAAAGGAAAATGGAGATATAAAGATG